>JANXSU010000156.1 GCA_025356545.1 Comamonadaceae bacterium | reverse complement strand
ATTTTCTGAATCAAGCCGGTTGCCCCGAATACCAGGGTTACTTCTACAGCAAACCGCTGCCCCTGGATCAATTTCTGGCCTTTGCCAGACCCGCGCCTGCGATGGCATGAATGAGTGAAGTTGGGTGGATGACTTGCGATTGCTGTCTGGCACGACACGCGTTAACATTCAGGCCTCCCGGCGCTACGCGCCACCCACCCCCCTTTACGGGAACCGATCATGGACATGAAGACCTCCCCCCTCGCCCTGCTCAATGACTCCAGTCTGTTCAAGACCGATGCCCTCATCAACGGGCAGTGGATGAAGGGCACCAGTCGTTTTGACGTGCTCGACCCCTCCAACGGCATCAAGCTGGCCGATGTGGCCAACCTGGACGCTAAAGACGCCGAGCAAGCCATTGCCGCCGCCAACGCCGCCTGGCCCGCCTGGCGCAGCAAAACTGGCAAGGAGCGCAGCATCATCTTGCGCAAGTGGTTTGACCTGCTCATGGCCCATCAAGAGGACTTGGGCCGCATCCTGACCGCTGAGCAAGGTAAGCCCTTTGCCGAAGCCAAAGGCGAAGTGGCCTATGGCGCGAGTTTTGTGGAATGGTTTGCCGAAGAGGCCAAACGCGTGAATGGCGAAACCCTGCCCCAGTTCGACAACAACCGCCGCCTGATGGTCATCAAGCAGCCCATCGGCGTGTGCGCGGCCATCACGCCGTGGAACTTTCCGCTGGCCATGATCACGCGCAAAGTGGCCCCGGCACTGGCCGCCGGTTGCACCGTCATCATCAAACCGGCCGAGCTGACGCCGCTGACGGCGCTGGCCGCTGCCGAGTTGGCCGTGCGCGCGGGCATTCCCGCCGGTGTGCTCAACGTCATCACGGCGGACGCGGACAGCTCCATCGCGGTGGGCAAAGTGCTGTGCGCCAGCGATGTGGTGCGCCACATCAGCTTCACCGGCTCCACCGAGGTGGGCCGCATCCTGATGGCACAAAGCGCACCGACCGTGAAGAAGATGTCGCTGGAACTGGGCGGCAACGCGCCCTTCATCGTGTTCGACGATGCAGATGTGGACTCCGCCGTCGAAGGCGCCATGGCCAGCAAGTACCGCAACGCAGGCCAGACCTGCGTGTGCGCCAATCGCCTCTACGTGCAGAGCGGTGTGTACGACGAGTTCGTTGAAAAATTCGCCGCCAAGGTCAAAGCCTTGAAGGTGGGCAACGGTTTTGAAGAAGGCGTGTCGCAAGGCCCGCTGATTGAAGACGCAGCAGTTGAAAAAGTCACGCGACACGTGGCCGACGCCATCGCCAAGGGCGGCAAGGTACTGGCGGGTGGCAAAAAACTGCAAGGCCAGTTCTTTGAGCCCACCGTGATCTCGGAGGCCACGGCCAACATGCTGTGCGCGCAAGAGGAAACCTTTGGCCCCTTCGCACCGGTGTTTCGCTTCCAAACCGAGCAAGAAGCCATTGACGCCGCCAACAACACCGTGTTTGGCTTGGCCAGCTACTTCTACAGCCGCGACGTGGGCCGCATCTTCCGCGTGAGCGAGGCGCTGGAGTTCGGAATGGTGGGCATCAACGTGGGCGTCATCGCCACCGAGCACGTCCCCTTTGGCGGCATCAAGCAATCCGGCCTGGGCCGCGAGGGCTCCAGCCATGGCATGGTAGACTACGTGGAAATGAAGTACCTGTGCATTGGCGATATTCAAAAATGAAAATCAACACCCTGCTTCAAGCCAGCGCCCTGGCTCTGTGCCTGAGTGTCACCGGGGGTGCGGTCGCGCAAAACGCCTCGCCCATCCGGGAAAAAGTCGTCTTCCAGGTCAGCGACAACGAGCCAGCCAAATGGAGTACCACGCTGAACAACGCCAAGAATGTGCAAGAGGCCTTTGGCGCAGACAAGGTGGACATTGAAATCGTGGCCTACGGCCCCGGCATCCACATGCTCAAAGACGACGCTCTTGCAGCCAACCGCGTGACCGAAGCCACCCAGGCAGGCATCCAGATCGTGGCTTGCGAGAACACCATGACGGCCCAAAAAATCAGCCGTGCCGACATGAACCCGTCCATCACTTACGTGAAGGCTGGAGTGGTGGAGTTGATGAAACGCCAGCGCGAAGGCTGGGCTTACATTCGTCCTTGAAGTCAATCTGCGAGCCACTCCGGCTCGTGAGGTGTCAGCGCCTTCTATAATCGAAGGCAACGCGGGTGTAGTTCAATGGTAGAACTTTTGCTTCCCAAGCAAATAGCGTGGGTTCGATTCCCATCACCCGCTCCAAAATTTCTGTTCCTTGCCTCAAGATACTGACCAAAAGTCCAAGCTTGTGTACGCCTCGATACTTGGGGTAGACGGCTCCGCGGCTGTCCCCCGGCCTTCGGCCTCCTCCTTGATGCCGCTTCGTCGTCCACCCCAAGCACCTCGGCAGCGACCAACTTTGGTATGCAGGAAAACTGGATTCCCGCCTTCACGGGAATGACGATGGGGAGCTGGCAGGATCAGGTCAGTGGCGCGCTTCGCGTAGCGGCATCAAGGAGGAGTCGGCGGCTCTAAGCCGCCACGGGGGACAGCCGCGGAGCTGTGTGCGCCGCTGACCTGATCCCGTACAAAAACATGCGCCGAGTGCCTTTGCAATCAAATCTTGAATGACTCCAACGACTCCGGGGCGAACAACTCGCTCGGCTCCAGCAAGCGCTTGGACAGGCCTTGCTCGAAGTGGTAGCGCAAAAAGGTGCGCAGGGTTTTTTCGTTTTTCTCGAAGCCGTAGGGCCAAAAGTCGTCGCCCATCTCGCGCTTGACTTGCTCGACGTGCGAGGTCAACCATGGCAGCATGGTCTTGAGCGCGGCGGTCTCGTACAGGTCTTCATAGCTGCGGCGCTGTGACTCTTTCAACGCTTTCATCAGCGACTGTGCGACCCAGCGATTGGCTTCGTACACGTCGCGGCGAATGGCCACCGTGTGCATGATGGGGAACATGCCGGTTTCTTTGAAGTAGTTGCGCTCGATCGGCTCGTAGTCCTCAAACAGACGCTTGACCTTGCCGCCGCCTTTGAGGTAGCTCGACGGCATGCGCGCCGTGTAGAGCGCGTCGATCTCACCATCCATCAGCATTTGCGACAGGGTTTGCGTCGGGCCGATGCTCTGAACCTTGATGTTGGACGGTAAATCGAGCTTCATTTTCTCTGAGCGGCCGGGCTCTTCTTCACCCCCGGTGTAGTAAGTGACGCTATCGACCGGCACGCCGTAGTGATCCGACAAAATGCCGCGAATCCACACCGGCGCGGTCATCTGGTACTCCGGGTTGCCGATGCGTTTGCCGATCAGGTCTTTGGCCTCACGAATGCCGGAGTTGGCGTTGACGTAAATGCACGAGTGGCGGAAGAAACGCGAGGGAAAAACCGGGATCGCCACAAAGGGGCGTGGCTCACGAAACATCGACACGCTGTAAGACGAGAGCGACATCTCGGCCACGTCAAACTCTTTGTGGCGCAGCATGCGGAAGAAGGTTTCTTCCACCTCCATGTTGAGGTAGTTCAGGTCGATGCCGTCGGGCTGGATGCTGCCGTCCATCAGGGCGCGAGTGCGGTCGTAGTTCCAGCAGCCGAAGGTGAGTTTGAGTTTGGACATGGTGATGATTGAAGTGTGAAGTGGTGGTTTATTCGGATTTGATTTGCGCGACAGCAATGGCCTTGGCCATGCGCTCAATTTCAGACTGGATGGCGCGGCCATAGTCGGCCGGGCCTGCGCCCACGGCGTCCACCCCAGCGGTGTTCAGGGCCTGAATCAGCTCGGGCATTTTGGCCACGCGTGCCACCTCGGCGCTGAAACGCTCGATGACGTTGGCCGGTGTGCCGCTGGCGGCAAAAAAGCCAATGGTGGGTGAGAAGTCAAAGCCGGGGATCAACTCGTCAATGGTGGGCACCTGGGGCTCTTGGCTGGAGCGCTGCGCCGCGTTATTGGCCAGCAGCTTGATTTGCCCACTTTTGACAAAGCCCGCAAGTGACGGCAGGGCTGAAAACAAGACGTCCACCTGGCCACCCACGAGTGCGGGCACTGACTGGCCCGTGCCCTTGAAGGGGATGTGTTTCAAGTCCAGCCCCAAACCGCTCTTCATGGCCTCCATGGTGAGGTGGTGTGTGCTGCCAATGCCCGATGAGCCGTAGTTCAAAGTGCCCGGCTTGGCCTTGGCCAGTGCGATGAACTCGTGCAAATTAGAGACGCCCACTTTCGGGTGAACCGCCAAGTAAAGCGAGGCCCGCGCCGCCAGCGCGACCGGCACGAAATCGCGCTTGTAGTCGTAACTCAGGTTCTTGTAAATCACCGGGTTGATGGAGAACATAGAGCCATCGGTCACCATGAAGGTATGGCCATCCGCAGGCACTGTGGCCAGCGCCTGGGCCGCCACCACGCCATTGGCACCGGGCTTGTTGTCCACCACCACGGGCTGGCCCAAACGCTCCGTCAGGCGCTGGGCAAACAGGCGCGCCACCGTGTCGGGCAAGCCGCCTGCGGGGTTGGTGATGATGAGCCGGATGGGCTTGTTGGGATAGGCCAATTGGGCCTGGGCCTGATTCATCAAGGTGTTGGCCCCGATCATCCACAGTCCCAACAGCGCGCCCGCCCTGCACAAGGTCGTGCGTTTATTCATTTGGAATCTCCAACATACATCTACTCCACTGGTTTCCAAACAGCTCGGTTATTCCTGCTTGATGCTCACGGTTTTGAGCACTTTTCCCAGTCGCTCATTTTCGTCAGTAATGGCTTTCGCATAGTCGCCCGGTTTGCCACCCACGGCTTCGATACCCGCATTTCCCAAAATCTGAATCGTCTCCGATGCTCTGGCGACTTTGTCCATCTCAGCGCTGATGCGCTCAACCACAGCTGCCGGTGTACCGGTGGCGGCGAGCACACCCACAATCACGGCAAAGTCGAATCCCGGCACGATCTCGGCGATGGCGGGCACCTGCGGCTCTTGGGGCGAGCGCTTGCCCGCGTTGGTGGCCAGCAACTTGATCTGGTTGGCTTTGACAAAGCCCGACACCGAGGGGAGCGCAGAAAACGCCACGTCCACCTGCCCACCAATCAAGGCAGGCACGGACTGACCCGTGCCCTTGAACGGCACGTGCACCACGTCAATCCCCAGCGCGCTCTTCATGGCCTCCATCGTGAGATGGTGCGAGCTGCCAATGCCCGATGAGCCGTAGTTCAAGACCCCGGGCTTGGCTCTGGCCACGGCGACAAATTCCTGCAAGGTGTTGACGCCGGTCTTGGGGTGGACGGCCAGGTAGAGCGGCGCACGCGCGGCGAGCGAGACCGGGATGAAGTCACGCTTGAAGTCGTAACTCAGGGTTTTGTAGATCGCCGGGTTGATGGAGAACATGGAGCCATCCGTCACTAAAAAAGTGTAGCCATCGGGCGGTGCAGACGCCAGCGCCTGGGCCGCCACCACGCCATTGGCACCGGGCTTGTTGTCCACCACCACGCCCTGCCCCAACGCTGCGCCCAGGCGTTGCGCATAAATGCGGGCCACGGTGTCGGGCAGGCCACCGGCCGAATACGGCACGATGAACCTGATGCTGCGATTAGGGTAGGCGGCCTGCGCCGTGACCCATGTGGGAACAGCGAGACCGGCGGCCAGCAGGGCTGCGCCGATCACAAAGGGGCGACGTGATGACATGAACAATCTCCTGGAGGTGTTGAGTTGGAATGAGAAAAAAGATCGCCCCTACTGGGCCGGGGTGGAATACGAGGGCTCAAGCGCAGGCGCAGATTCGTCCCACACATATGTGGCCGTAAAGGCGCGCCAGTCCGTGGTCTTGGGAACAATCGCCTGGAACGCAACAACGGGTGTCGGCGACGCCGCAATGGCCGTCGCACCGGTGCCAATGGCGGGCTCACCCCGCTGGAACGCCCGCACCGCCTCCAACATCTGCTTGCGGAACTCCACAATCGCCAGATCACTGGCACCCAGCCGGTCGTGGCTACGATCGGCAATCGACCCCATGGTGACCCACATGGCGATGTCCTGGTTAGGAAAGCCCGTGATGCCGGTGAAGTTGCCCGCCTTCATGGCCGCGCGGTCTTGCCAGAAATGGTTGTCCCGGGTGCGCAGCGGTCGGTACTGAGCGTCCAGGTCAATGCCCAACTCCTGCCCCAAGAACTTGCGCCAAGTGGCGGTTTCGGGCGTTTGTGCGGGGTGACCCCAGGCGATGAAATAAAACGCCGTGTGGGTGTCGTCCATGGGCACGTTAATGTTGGCCACGTTGTACCGGTTGTTGGGCGGGATCAGGGCGGTGGCGGGCGCAACAAACACGGTGGAGCGCACATAGTCGTTGACGGCGGCGTTGTGAATGGGGCGGCGAATGGCCGCGTAGCGAAAACCGTAGGCCGCACGTTCGATCTGCATCCTCGGGGCCTTGTCGGTGGAGGGGCGAAGCCACATCGAATCAGTGGCCTTGGCCGTGTCCACACGCGCTGGCACCATGTCGGACGAATGCAGGCTGGAGCTGTGCGCCGAGTCAATCGCGCCCTCCAGAATTTGCGCCCAATTGCACGGGATGATGGCCTTGGCAATCGTCACGCGGGTGTCGGCGGTGGGTGCCCAGGCGGGCGGAACAAAGGCGGGCTGGGTCTCGCTCGGCCCCATATAGACCCAGACCAACCCACCCCACTCTTGGGTAGGGTAGGCCAGATGCTTGACCTTTTGCGCCATGCCGCTGGCGGCGGGTTCGGACACCATCTCCAGCACATTGCCTTGCACGTCCATCTTCCAGCCGTGGTAGAGGCAGCGCAGGCCGCAGTTTTCGTTTCGACCCAGCACCAGTGAAGCACCCCGGTGCGGGCAGTACTCCCCCATCACGCCCACACGGCCCTCGGTGTCGCGAAACACCACCAAGTCCTCGCCAAACATCTGCGCCTTGACGGGCGCACCGTCCGGCTCACTGACCTCTTCGATCAAGCAGACCGGCGTCCAGTGGCGGCGCATCAACTGGCCCATGGGGGCCTGGCCTTCAACACGGCACAAGAGATCATTTTCTTCAGGGGTCAACATTCAGGCGTCCTTTTGGGCTAAGTGGTATCAAATGACTTGCGTATTTATTCTTAGGAGACTAAGATTATTAGTACTAAGCTGATTTGTCAAGCTTTTTTGCACCGATTTCTGACACCCATCCAACCCGAGCAACCACCCATGAACACCGAAACCAAATCGTCCACTGCCACACCAGAGCCGCCTTTCATGGCCTTGCGCGTGGTCAGCAAGACCGCTGTGGCCAACGACATCTGGTGTTTTGAGTTGCGCCATCCCCAAGGCCTGCCCCTGCCCGTCTTCACCGCCGGGGCTCACCTCACCGTGGCGCTGCCCAGTGGCGTGCGTCGCAACTACTCCTTGTGCTCAAACCCGTCAGATCATGCGATGTACCAGATTGCAGTCAAGCGCGATGCGCAGGGGCGCGGTGGCTCCATCAGCATGGTAGATGAGGTGCAGGCCGGTGACCTGCTGTCGGTCAGCGCACCGCGCAACAACTTTGAATTGCACCCGCGCGCTCACAAATTCTTGTTCATCGCCGGGGGCATTGGCATCACGCCCATCCTGTCCATGATGCGGCACTTGAAAGCGCAGGGTCAGGCGCAGTTCAACCTCATCTATTGCACCCGTGACGCTGCGAACACGGCCTTTCTGACCGAGCTGAGCGGGCCGGAATTTGCAGGCCGAGTGCAGGTGCACCACGACCACGGTGACCCCGCCAAGGCGCTGGATCTGTGGCCGGTGTTCGAGTCGCCGGGCGACGCCCAGGTGTATTGCTGCGGCCCGCGTGGCCTGATGGAGGCGGTAGCCGACATGTCAGGGCACTGGCCGTTTGGCAGCATTCACTTTGAGAGCTTCGGCGTGGACGCCAGCGTGAACGCGGCGAATACGGCGTTCACGGTGCGCCTGGCCAAGAGCGGCATCACCGTGCCCGTGACGCCGGAGCAAAGCATTCTGGAAGCGCTGCGGGCGGGTGGCCTGCGTGTCTCCAGCTCCTGTGAGAGTGGCACCTGTGGCTCTTGCCGCACTGGCCTGCTGGCTGGCGATGTGGAGCACCGCGACATGGTGCTGAGCGAGGATGAAAAAGCCGACCAGATCATGGTCTGTGTGTCCCGTGCCCGCTCAGGCGAATTGGTGCTGGACTTATGAGCAAGCCCATACATGTCCTGCGCATCGGCGTGGTGGGCCTGGGCCGCGCGTTCACGCTCATGCTGCCTACCTTCCTGAACGATGCCCGCGTGCAACTGGTGGCCGCGGCCGATCCGCTGCCGCAAGCCCGCGCGCAATTCGAGCGCGACTTTGGCACGCCCGCTCATGAGGACGTGCAGGCCCTGTGTGCCGACCCCCGCGTTGAGGTGGTGTATGTGGCGTCACCACACCAGTTCCACACCGAGCATGTCCAACTCGCAGCCGCCCACGGCAAGCATATTCTGGTAGAAAAGCCGATGGCGCTGACGCTGGCGCAGTGCAGCGCCATGATCGAGGCAACCCAGGCCGCCGGGGTGCAACTGCTGGTCGGCCACAGCCACAGTTTCAACACCCCCATTTTGCGCACCCGCGCGCTGATTGACAGCGGCGAATTTGGCGCGGTGAAGATGATCACCGCCCTGAACTACACCGACTTCCTGTACCGCCCCCGCCGACCTGAAGAACTTGTCACCGATGCGGGCGGCGGCGTGATTCACAGCCAAGCCACCCACCAGATGGACATCGTGCGTCTGCTGGGCGGCGGGCACGTGCGCAGCGTGATGGCCCATACCGGCGCCTGGGATGCCACTCGCCCCACCGAAGGGGCCTACCAAGCGCTGCTGAGCTTTGACAACGGCGCATCCGCTAGCGCCTGCTACAGCGGCTATGGCCATTTCGACAGCGACGACTGGCTGGGTCAGATCGGCGAGATGGGGCAAGCCAAACCGACGAGCGAATACGGGGCGGCACGCAAACGTCTGGCCAGCGCCAGGGACGCCGAAGCCGAAGCGCACTTGAAGGCGGCGCGCAACTACGGTGGCGCGCTGTACCAGGCCTCAAGCAGCAGCTCGCCCCAGAGCCGCCCGGCGCACCAGCATTTCGGGCATTTCATCGTGAGCTGCGAAAAGGCCGACTTGCGCCCCACCCCGACCGGCATAGACATCTGCGCCAACCTGGAGCGCCGCACAGAGCCGCTGCCAAGCCCCGCCGTGCCACGCAGCGAAGTGATTGACGAGTTGGTCGCCGCCGTGCTGCATGACCAGCCGCCGCTGCACAGCGGCGAATGGGCGCGCGCCACCACCGAGATCTGTCTGGCCATCTTGGCGTCTGCTCGCAGCGGGATGCCTGTGACAACCCAATGGCAAGTGGGCTTGCCACCGGCCAAGACCGCGCCATGAAGCCGCCCACCACCAACACCCTGCACCACTGGCGAGAGGCCGTTCCCAATGACCGCACCGCGCACCTGATCCGAGATACCGAGCGCGCCTTTCGACGCGCCTTGCAAATTCGCCTAGCGTCCTTTGGCGTACCGTTTGGACACTGGAGTTTTCTGCGCATCCTGTGGGATGCAGATGGCCTGACGCAAAAAGAACTCAGCGAGCGCGCCGGGGTGATGGAGCCCACCACCTTTGCAGCGATGAAGGCCATGGAGGTCTTGGGCTACATCACCCGCCAGCAACTGCCCACCAACAAGAAGAACGTTTATGTTTACCTCACGCCCGTAGGTCGCGCGCTGAAGAAAAAATTGGTGCCCCTGGCGGAGGCGGCCAACGAGGTCAGCACACAAAACATCGCGCCGTCGGAGGTCGCCACTGTGCGCCGCGTGCTGCTGGCCATGATTGAGAACTTGGCTCATGACGAACTCAGTGCCGCACCCGAGCGGCCCACTACCCGTCAGAAAAAATAAATCACCGGGACTTTCTACGGGGTTCAAACAAGCGCACGTCTTGCAAGCGGCCTTTGACCGGGAATGTGCCGTAGTCGATAAAGTCAAACGCATCGGGGCACATCCTCATGGTGTCCTCCGAAACCAGCACCGGGGCAACGCCACGGGTCAAGCCCTCAATGCGGCTGGCCAGGTTGACGGTGTCGCCAATGGCGGTATATTCACGCCGCTGCTCTGAGCCAATCAAGCCCACCACCGCCGGGCCGGAATGCAGGCCAATGCCGACGTCAAACACAAGTCCGGTTTCACCCATCTTGAGCTTGAAGTCACACACCCGCTCGTACATCTCCAGCGCCGCATCAATCGCGTGCTCAGCATGTTTCTCATCATCCAACGGTGCGCCCCAAAACGCCATGATGGCGTCGCCGATGAACTTATCGAGAGCGCCCGCATGTTTGAAAATTACACCCACCTGCATGCTGAAGTAATCATTCAACAAGGCCACAACCTCCTCAGGGGATCGCGTCTCTGAGAGAGATGTAAAGCCTCGGATATCAGAAAACAACAGCGTCACTTGTCGACGCTCACCGCCACGCGCCAAGCCCCCGCTAGCGATCAGCTCTTTCACAACGTGCGGATTCACAAAACGGCTGAACATCGCCACCGCGTGCTCTTTGTCACGACGCTCCCGCAAATAATCCAGTAAGGTCGAGCCCAAATAAAACGTCGCAACAAAGATGATCGGCGTTAGGACGGGTAGCAAGACCAATTGTGGAATCAGGACGTAGCTCAGAAATAGCAGTGCCCCAGCAATAGGCAATAAAAACAGACCAATCCTTGCTGCGTTTTGATAAAGACGGAATGCAAAAGCCAAAGCCAACAACAAAGCTGCGGTCATGAGTGCAAGCACCAACGAAGGCACTACGGTCATGGCACTCTGATTTTTAAAATTCGACATGGCCGTCGCCAGAATCTTCACACCCGGATAAATGGAGCCCAAGGGCGTCGGCCTGATATCAAACAAGCCGTCCGCCGTAAAACCGATGATGACGATTTTGTCGCGTAACTCCTGCGGATCACGCAAGGGTTTCTGGCGCTTGAAATCGGTGTACAGGTCAGTGTAGGAGATACGCGAAAACGTGTCCGCGGTGCCGCGCCAACTCAAAACAATACTCTCTTGCGCAGGCAGTGGGTAGCCCAGGTCTTGCGCCACACGTGCCGGCAGGGAAGGGATCTGCCAGCCGGCAGCCGGGTAGTTGACGTAATACCGACGCCCCACGCCATCCGAATCCTGAATGAAATTGATCGACCCAATGCGCCAACTGGCTTGGTCGATGGCCTTGGGCAGGAGCAAGCTCACGCGGGCATCAGGCTTGCCAGTCGCCGCCACCTGCGCACGGGCGGCTTGCTGCCCCCACAATGCAGGAGCTATATCGGTCAACAAGGTGCCTTGAGCGTCGTCCTTTTCATCCAAGCGCAGCAGGGGCAAGTAAACCTGCGGCGTTTTGGCCAAGACCGCGTTGAAGAATGCATCGCTATGGGGTCGAAATTTGTCTGTCTCACTGAACCAAATATCAAACAAGACCGCCTTAGGTGATTGTTTACGGATACCCTCCAGTAACTCACCGTGGACAGACCGCGGCCAAGGCCAGCGACCCGCGATGGCGTTCATACTGGCCAAACTCGGCTCGTCAATTTCGACAATCACGATGTCAGGGTCGGGCTGCACACGGCTGGCCTGACTCTTGACAAAGAAGTCAGACAGTCGGTTTTCAAGCGACTGCATTGAATGGAATGCAAAAAACTCCAAAAAAACCAGCAGCAAACTACCCCATAGCAAGCTGCGGCGAGGCGTAAAAAATCGGCGCTTCATAGACATACCCAAATGTAATGAGTCAATGTGCAAGGCGCCGAACTGGCACTCAGATCAAGGTCACACCCGTCTTGGACTGCACCTGCTCGCGGCTCACACCAGGGGCCAACTCCACCAGCTTTAAACCTTCAGGCGTCACATCCATCACGGCCAGGTCGGTGATGATGCGGTTCACCACAGCCTTACCCGTCAGGGGCAAGGTGCACTGCGGCAAAATTTTGAGGTCTTCGGTGCCGTCTTTCTTTTTGGCGACGTGCTCCATCAGCACGATCACGCGCTTGACGCCCGCTACCAAGTCCATCGCGCCGCCCATGCCTTTGACCATCTTGCCGGGGATCATCCAGTTGGCCAAGTCGCCCTTCTCGCTGACCTGCATGGCCCCCAGAATGCTCAGGTTGATCTTGCCGCCACGGATCATGGCAAAGCTCTCGTGCGTGCCAAAAATGCTGGAGCCCTTGATGGTGGTGACCGTCTGCTTGCCCGCGTTGATGAGGTCAGCATCCACCTCGTCATCTGTCGGGAAGGGGCCAATGCCCAGCATGCCGTTTTCGCTCTGTAGCCATACGTCCATGCTGGCGGGCACAAAATTGGCTACCAATGTGGGGATACCAATGCCCAGGTTCACATAAAAACCGTCTTGCAATTCTTGGGCAGCGCGTGCTGCCATTTGGTCTTGATTCCAGCTCATGTTCAGACGCCCGCTTTCTCAGTGATAGTGCGTTTCTCGATGCGTTTTTCGGGGTGGGCATTGAGCACGATGCGGTGCACATAAATGCCAGGCAGGTGAATGTCATCCGGGGCGATTTCACCCAGTTCAACAATCTTCTCCACCTCGACCACGCACAGCTTGCCCGCCATGGCCACGGCCGGATTGAAGTTGCGTGCGGTGAGGTTAAAGCGCAAATTACCGCTGGTGTCGGCCACGTCAGCCTTGACCAAAGACACTTCGGGGAAAAGCGAACGCTCCATCAGGTAGGTCTCGCCTTCAAACTCGCGCAGGTCTTTGCCCTCGGCCACCAGCGTGCCCACGCCGGTCTTGGTGAAGAAGGCGGGGATGCCCGCACCCGCCGCCCGCAGCTTCTCAGCCAGCGTGCCTTGCGGAGTGAATTCCAGCTCCAACTCGCCGGCCAGGTACTGACGCTCGAACTCTTTATTCTCGCCCACATAGCTGGAGATCATTTTCTTGACCTGGCGTGTTTGCAACAACTTGCCCAAGCCAAAGTCATCGACTCCGGCGTTGTTGGAAATCACGGTCAGGTCTTTCACCCCCGAATCGCGCACGGCGTCAATCAGCGCTTCAGGGATGCCGCACAGGCCAAAACCACCGACTGCCATAAGCTGGCCGTCTTTGATCACGCCTTCTAGCGCCTTGGCGGCGCTGGGATAAATCTTGTTCACAGGGTTCTCCTCTTAGGGGCGTGAATTTTAAGCGGCGTCCACCACTTCGGAGGCCGTGCGAAACGCGTCCACTGCTGCTGGAAACCCACAGTACACGCTGGCGTGCATGAAAATTTCTTGCAACTCTTCCTTGGTTACACCGTTGTTCAGGGCACCACGCACATGGATTTTCAGCTCATGCATGCGGCCCAGCGCCACCAGCATGGAGACGGTGATCATGCTGCGGGTTTTCAGGTCAATACCGTCGCGCTGCCAGGTGTTGCCCCAGGCGTGGCGAATCACCAAGTCTTGCAATGGGCGGTTGAAGTCGGTGGACTTCTTCATGGCGGCTTGCACATAGTCAGCACCGAGCACAGCCGTGCGGGTGGCCAGGCCGTTGTCGTAAATGGGATCGTTCATGGTGGGGGCTCCAGTAAAAAATTTGAGTCGCAATCATCGCATGCGCAAGGACTTGGGTTGGCTAACGGTAGATGCAAGGAAGTTCAAACAGCCAGACCGTCATCGGCTGAAATGATGGCGCCGTTGATAAAGTGGCTTTGATCCGAGCACAGCATCACCAGCAAAGCGTCCAAGTCTTGCGGCTGGCCAATCCGCTTGCGCGGCAACATCTGGACAAGTTTTTGACCCTGCTCGGTCTGCCAATGGTGGTGGTTGATCTCGGTGTCGATATAGCCGGGGCAGATGGCGTTGACGTTGATGCCAAAGCGGCCCCACTCCATCGCCATGGCCTTGGTCATTTGCACCACCGCCGCCTTGCTCATGCAGTACACGCCAATTTTCGGCAAGACTTTAAGCCCCGCCACCGAGGCGATGTTGATGATGCGCCCGCCTGTGTACGTGCCCGGTGCTGAGCCCTGGGCGCGTGCCAGCATGCGCTTGCCCACCTCTTGCGCCACAAAGAAAGCGCCCTTGGTGTTGGTGTTGAAGATGTAGTCGTAGTCGTCTTCGCTCACGTCTTGAATGCGCTGCGTCGTGCTCACACCTGAGTTGTTGACCAAGATGTCGATGGAGCCAATTTCAGTCTCAGCATGCGCCACGGCAGATTTGATGGAGGCAATATTGGTCACGTCCAGTTCCATCACATGGGCGTCACCGCCCTCGCCCTCAATCTGCGAGCGCAGGTCTTTGAGCTTTTCAATTCGGCGGCTGGCCAGCACCACGGCCGCACCGGCACGCGACAGGGTCAGGGCAAACTGGTGACCCAAGCCACCCGAGGCCCCAGTGATAAAGGCCACCCGGCCTGATAAATCCATGCTGTAAGCCATTTGACGCTCCTAAAATGCAAAATCATTCGGCCCATTATCAAGCGAGAAGCTCATGACACCCCAAGAAATTCTGACCCAATACGGCCCCCGTGAAGCCATGGAATACGACGTGGTCATCGTCGGCGCGGGTCCGGCGGGCCTGAGCGCAGCCATCCGCCTCAAGCAACTCGCCGCTGAAAAAGGGCAAGACGTGTCGGTGGTGGTGCTGGAAAAAGGCTCCGAGCCAGGCGCGCACATCCTCTCAGGCGCGGTGATGGACCCCATCGCCCTGAACGAACTGCTGCCCAACTGGAAAGAACTGGGCGCACCACTGAGCCAAGCCGTGACCGGCGACGACGTGCTATTTTTGACCGAAACCGGTGCCACCCGCACGCCCGACTGGCTGGTGCCACGGAACTTCCACAACGACGGCTGCTTTGTCGTGCGCCTGGGTGACGTGGTGAAGTGGCTGGCCGCGCAAGCTGAGAATTTGGGCGTGGAAATCTTCCCCGGCTTCACCGCCGCTGAAGTGCTGTACGACGATCAAGGCGCGGTGCGCGGCGTGGCCACCGGCAACCTGGGGGTGGGCAAAGACGGCGAGCCCACGGGGGACTTCCAGATTGGCATGGAACTGGTCGGCAAGTACACCCTGTTTGCCGAAGGCGCACGCGGCCACTTGGGCAAGCAGTTGCTTGAAAACTTCAAACTCACGGAGGGCAAAGACCCGCAAAGCTTCGCCATCGGCATCAAAGAACTGTGGGAAATTGACCCCGCCAAAGCACAACCAGGCAAAGTGGTGCACACCGCCGGTTGGCCCATGGACAGCAGCACTTTTGGTGGCGGTTTTCTCTACCACTTGGACGACAACAAAGTGACACTGGGCTTTGTGATTGGCCTGGACTACAAGAACACTTACTTAAACCCGTTTGAAGAGATGCAGCGCTGGAAGACCCACCCCGCCATCCGCGCTCACCTGGAGGGCGGCAAGCGCATCGGCTATGGCGCACGCGCCATCAACAACGGCACGCCACAAGCCCTGCCCAAGACCGTGTTCCCCGGTGGCGCACTGCTGGGTTGCGATGCGGGCACGTTGAACGCGGCGCGCATCAAGGGCAGTCATGCCGCCATCAAGACCGGCATGCTGGCCGCCGATGCTGCGTATGACGCGGTAACGGCTGGCCGCAGTGCCGACGAGTTGAGCGCCTACCCAGCGGCGCTTGAAAAAAGCTGGCTGATGACAGAGTTGATGCAGCAACGCAACTTCAAGCTTTGGTACAAAAAAGGCATGTGGATGGGCGCACTCATGACCGGCATCGAGCAATGGCTGCTGCCCAAGCTGGGCATCCAAAGCCCACCGTGGACACTGCATGGCAGCAAGCCCGATCATCTGGCGCTCATGCCTGCGGCAGAGTGCACGCCTATCACCTACCCCAAACCCGACGGCAAGATCAGCTTTGACAAACTCTCCAGCGTCTTCATCAGCAACACCAACCACGCCGAAAACCAACCGGCGCATTTGACACTGAAGGATGCGTCGGTGCCCGTGAGCATCAACCTGGCCCAGTTCGCAGGGCCCGAAGCCCGCTACTGCCCGGCTGGGGTGTACGAGTTTGTGAAGAACGACGACAACACCGACCGCTTGCAAATCAACGCGCAGAACTGCGTCCACTGCAAAACCTGCGACATCAAGGACCCGACGCAAAACATCGTGTGGGTCACGCCCGAAGGCGGGGGTGGGCCGAATTACGCGGGGATGTAAGACACCGATGTAGAGTGTCTGGGCCAAGCGAATCAACACAACCACCCAGGAGACCGCACCATGAAGATGGACAACAGCCAGGATTGCACGATAGCTACCCACAACCCTACAGCCTGCGACTGCCCAAGCGCCGCCGGGCCTTTCGGCTCGCGGCGCAGCTTCATGCAGTTGCTAAGCGCTATCGGCACAGCCGCTGCACTGCCCGCCTGTAGCAGCATGGACGCAGCCACGGCCACCCCAATGCTGATTGACACTCACCATCACTTTTACCCGCCCGCCTACCAGAAGGCCTGGCTTGACTGGGAGGTCGAGCGCAAGATTCCTCACTTCACACAGCAAGTGGGTTGGTCGGTCGAAAAAGCCCTGAGCGACATGGACGCTGCGGGCGTGCAAACCAGCATGCTGTCGCTGGCCTCAACCCCCGGCGTGTGGTTCGACAAAGGGCCGGCCTATGCCATCACCATGGCGCGTGAGTGCAATGACTACGGCGCGAAAATGGTCAAAGACTACCCAGGCCGCTTCGGCCTCTTTGCCACGCTGCCTATGGTGGATGTTGAAGCAAGCCTGAAAGAAATCGCCTATGCCTTCGACGTGCTCAAGGCCGACGGTGTGGGCCTGCAAACCAATTACGGCGACAAGTGGCCGGGTGACCCAGCCTTCAAAGCCGTGTTTGATGAACTCAATCGCCGCAAGGCTCTCGTGTACTTTCACCCCTTGGTGGCGGCTTGCTGCGCGCGCCTGTCGGTGGGCACCTTCCCCGCCGTCATTGAAGTTCCGCACGACACTACGCGTGCCGTGGTGAGTCTGTTGCTCTCGGGCACGCTGGCGCGCAACCGCGATATCAAATGGCTGTTCAGCCACGGCGGCGGCACGGTACCCATGTTGGCTGGCCGTATGGACTATTTTTTCAAGTTCAGGCCGGACGCTAAAACTATCGCGCCTGATGGCTATGAAGCCGAGTTCCGCTGTCTCTTCTACGACACAGCCAACGCCACGCACCCGTCGTCGATGGCGTCCCTGCTCAAACTGGTGCCCGAGTCCCAAGTTGTGTATGGCTCCGACTACCCCTATGTGCCGATGAACACGCAAGCTGCGGCCCTTCGCAAACTCGGCCTGACTGAGGCGGCGGTGCAGGCTATAGAGCGCGGCAACGCAATGCAACTAGTGCCGCGTCTGAAAAGCTAAACATCCGATTGCTGCACGCCACCAGTGCCTGCGAATACAGGGCATCTCCTGTGCGCGCCTTCAAAAATCCCCGCTGACCACAGGGTATTAAGGGTTCATTCTTTTAAATGCAAATAAGAACTGTTATCATTTGCTTCCACAAAAGGAAGTTGCATGAAAAAGCTGTTTGCGCTCATTCCCCTGATTTGCCTGTCCGCTTGGGCGGCTGACCCCGAGTTCGCGCTGGTCATCAAAGACCACCGCTTTGAGCCCGCCGAAATTCGCGTGCCTGTCGGCAAGAAGGTCAAGCTGGTGGTGCACAACCAGGACGCCACGCCCGAGGAGTTCGAGAGCCACGAACTCAACCGCGAGAAGGTCATCGCCGCCGGTGCCAAGGCCAATATCTACATCGGCCCGCTCAAACCCGGCCGTTACCCCTTCATTGGCGAGTTCCATGAAAAAACGGCGCGCGGCGTCATCATTGCGGAGTAAGTGGCCATGCTGAGTTCTGCCATCATCGTTTTCCGGGAAACCCTGGAAGCGGCCCTCGTCATCGGCATCATCGCCGTGGCCACGCGTGACATGCGCACGCGCAATGCCTGGCTGGGTACGGGCATCGTGGCCGGTGTTCTGGGTTCGCTACTGGTGGCAGCGTTCACCGGTCATATTGCCGACCTGGCCCAAGGCATGGGACAGGAGCTGTTCAACGCTGGCGTACTAGGCTTGGCCGCTGTCATGCTGGCCTGGCACAACATCTGGATGGCTCGCCACGGCATGGAATTGGCGCGCGATGCCAAACAACTGGGCAAGGATGTCACGTCTGGCAGCCGGGAGATGTCCGCCCTGGCACTGGTCGTGGGCCTGGCCATTCTGCGCGAGGGCTCGGAGACCGCCTTGTTTCTGTACGGGCTGCTCAGTGGCGGCGAAGAAACCCTTGGCAGCGTGCTGGGCGGTGGTGCGCTAGGCCTAGTGCTGGGCTGTTTGGCGGGCGTTGGGCTTTACGCCGGTGTGCTGCGCATTCCCACCCGCATTTTTTTCACGGTCACCAATGTGCTGATCCTGTTCCTGGCAGCGTCCATGGCCAGCCAGGCGGCCCGCTTTCTGGTGCAGGCGGACGTGTTGCCCAGCCTGGCCAGCCCGCTGTGGAACACCACTTGGCTGCTCGATAACGCCTCGCTGGCAGGCCGCGTACTGCACACCCTGATGGGCTATGAAGCCATGCCGACCGGCATTCAAGTGGTGTTCTACGTCAGCACCCTCGCACTTGTACTGAGCGGTATGCGCGTAGCGCGCGTTCGCCCCACTTTTAAACCCGCTCCCTGAAAGCCAACTCATGAAAATTTATGCGCCGCTTCTGGTCGCAGGGGCACTGCTGTCCCCGCTCCATTCCTTAGCCGGCCCCTCCGACTACGTGTACACCCCCGCCGTGACTTACGGCGAGCGGGAAATCGATTTCAAAATGGGCTCGTCCGATAAGAAAGACACGCCCAACGAAGCCGCTGCCAGCCTGGGTTTGGGCTATGGTGTCACGCAGTGGTGGTTCACCGAGATGTACGTCAAGTACAAACGCGAACTCAACGAGAACACCAAGTTCGACGCCATCGAGTGGGAAAACAAGTTCCAGTTGACCGAGCCCGGCAAGTTCCCGGTGGACGTGGGCTTCCTGGTTGAGATCGAACGCCCCATGGACCACGACGAAGGCTGGGAGGTGAAGTGGGGCCCGCTGTTCCAAACCGAGTTTGGCAAGGTGCAAGTCAACGCCAACTTTCTCTTTCAGCGCAACTACGGATCGGCTGCGGCCAACGACCTGCTCTTCAAGTACCAGTGGCAAGCCAAGTACCGCTGGAAGCCCGAGTTGGAATTCGGCGTGCAAGCCTTTGGCGACATGGGCACGGTGGACCGCTGGTCACCGCAGGACGAACAATCGCACCGCGTCGGGCCAGCCATTTTTGGCAAGCTGCCTTTTGGGGGGCGACGGGCCATCAAATACAACGCGGCCTGGTTGATGGGCACATCCAAAGCCGCCCCGGACAACACCTTGCGTTTGCAGGTCGAATACGAGTTTTGACGACTCGTCGGGTCTTTTACTCGTAACGCAAAGCCTGGATGGGCAGTAACTTCGATGCCCGGCGCGCCGGATAAAAACCAAAGAAGATGCCCACCAGCGCCGAAAAGCCTACCGCCAGCACGATGGACGCTGCCGACATGCTGACCTGCCAGCCCGCAAAATTGCCCACCGCCCAGGTGGAGAACGCACCCAAAAGCACGCCCAACGCACCACCGATGATGGACAGCGTGACGGCCTCAATCAGGAACTGCGACAAGATGTCTTTGCCCCGTGCACCCACCGCCATGCGCAGACCAATCTCACGCGTGCGCTCGGTCACGCTCACCAGCATGATGTTCATGATGCCGATGCCGCCAATCACCAAGCTGATGCCCGCCACCGCCGCCAGCAGCAGCGTCATGATGCGGCTGGACTCCTCTTGCGCCTGCAAAATCTCAGTCAGATTGCGAACCTGAAACGGGTCTTCCACCCCCACAGGCACCTTGAAACGCTGGCGCAACAGGTCTTTCACGCTGTCTTCCACGCCCTTCATGCTCTGGCCTTCACGCACCTTGACCATGATGGAGCCCACGCGCTTCAAGCGACTGGTGGCGTCACCTCCCCAGATGCGGTTGCGCAGGGTGCTGATAGGGATCATGAGTGCGTCGTCCTGGTCTTGGCCCATGGAGTTTTGGCCTTTTTTGGCCAGCACGCCGATGATCTTCATCGGCACGCCGCGCACGCGCACCACTTGGTCCACCGGGTCTTGCTCGCCAAAGATTTCACGCGCCACCGTCTGCCCTATCCACGCCACTTTGGCAGACCCGGCCAACTCGGCGGGGTCGAAGAGCCGTCCAGACACCAAACTCCAGTCACGTGCTTCCAGGTAATCGTTGCTCACCCCAAAAATCGTGGTGCCCCAGTTGGTGTTGCCCCCCACCACTTGGCCACTGGTGCGCGTAGTGGGCGCGGCCACTTGCACCTCGGCAATCTCAATGGCGATGGCCAGCGCGTCTTCTTCCGTCAGACGCTGGCGGGTTTGCGCCCCTAAGCGCACCCCGGCCTGGGACACGCCACCCGGCAGTACCAACATGATGTTGGAGCCCAGCCCCTTCATCTGCGCTTGCACACGCTCTGTCGCGCCGCTGCCCACCGCAATCATGGTGATGACGGCGGCCACACCGATGATGATGCCCAGCATGGTGAGGATGCTGCGCAGCGTGTTGGCGGCGAGGGCGCGCAGAGCGCTTCTGAGGGCGGCGAAGAAGTTCATTCTTTCGCACCCATTCCTTCCCGCTCGCCCTGAGCACGTTCCCGTTCGCCCTGAGCACGTTCCCGCTCGCCCTGAGCACGCTCCCGCTCGCCCTGAGCTTGTCGAAGGGCTTCGACAGGCTCAGCCCGAACGGATAAATGTTGACTCACGTCTTCCAAAATATGGCCGTCACGAAAGACGATTTTGCGACGTGCCCAGGCGGCAATGTCGGCCTCATGGGTGACGATCACCACCGTCATGCCTTGTCGATTGAGGTCAGTCAGCAGGTTCATGATGTCCTCGCTGGTCTGTGTGTCCAGTGCGCCGGTAGGTTCGTCGGCCAGGATGAGTTGCGGGTTGTTCACTAGGGCTCGTGCAATCGCCACACGCTGCTGCTGCCCACCTGATAGTTCTGACGGTGTGTGCATGGCACGATCCCCCAGCCCCACCTTTTGCAACGCGGCCAGCGCGCGCTCGCGCCGCTCGGGGGCCTTGATGCCCGCATAAACCATGGGCAGTTCCACGTTCTCCAGCGCAGAGGTGCGCGGCAGCAAGTTGAATTGCTGAAACACAAAACCAATGCGCCGGTTGCGGATGGAGGCTAGCTGATCCGGGGCCATGCCCTGCACCGCTTCACCGGCCAGGTGGTACTGACCCGCAGTGGGTAAATCCAGACAACCCAGAATGTTCATCAACGTGGACTTGCCCGAACCCGACGCACCCATGATGGCCACAAAGTCACCCTCGTTGATAGTGATGCTCACGCCGCGCAGCGCGTGCACGGTCATGTCGCCCATGACGTATGTCTTGGTCAGCGCTTGCGCGTCAATCAACGGCATAACAACTCCGTTCGCCCTGAGCTTGTTGAAGGGCATTGCACATGACGAGGGCTGCGACAAGCTCAGCCCGAACGGTAGTCATTTTCATCAAAACCCCATGCGCGGGCCGGTGGTGGCGGGCCGTGCGGGGCTGCTTGTCGAGCCCGGTGTCACCGTGCCGGTGATGATGGCAGCGCCTTCTTTAAACGCGTCCACATCGACTGAGTTGGGCTGCACGATCAGCTCGGTGCTGGTGCCGTCACTGATGCCTAAGCGCGCGTTGTAGGCCTTGGGCTTGCCCTCAGCGTCCATCAGGTAGATGCGTCCACGGGTCACGGTGCGTCCCGCTTGCTCTGCGGCCATAGCGGCATAACGCGGCTTTTGCTCGGGTGTGAGCAGATCGGCAATGCGGGCACGAATGTCGGCGGTAATGCGCTCGCGGGCCTTGGCGCGCTCGGCCTCGGGCAAGTCGCGCAGTTGTTGGAATTTGGGTCGGACTGACGCGTAGATGGCATCGACTTTCTCAACTTGGTCGGGCGTGAGCTTGAGTTCTGACTCCAAGCGCTTGCGGAATTCAGCAGCTGGACCACCCGCCCCACCGCCTTGGCCCGCAGCAGGCGCAGTAGAAGTGGGTTTTTCAGCCTCATTTTTATTGCCATTTTGGCCTGTAGAGCCCGCAGAATCTCCACGAACAGCTCCTGAATTAGGAGCAACCACCACCGGCTCTACCCCCGCAATACGCACCCGCAGGGCAGAGTTAGGCACTTTCAGCACATTCTCACGCTGGTCTGTTACCACGCGCACATTGGCCGTCATGCCGGGCAGCAAGCGGCCGTCGATGTTGGAGAAGGTCACCACCGCCACATACGTCACCACGTTGGCCACGTTGAGCGCGGCCTTGCGCACCTGGGCGATCTGGCCTTCAAAGGTTTGACCGGGGTAGGCATCCACCGTGAAGCTGGCTTTTTGTCCGGTCCGAATGCGGCCCACATCGGCCTCGTCGATGCTGGCCTCCACCTGCATGTCACGCAGGTTTTGCGCAATGATGAACAGCTCGGGCGACGACAGGCTGGCCGCCACGGTCTGGCCCTTCTCAATGGCACGCTTGATCACGATGCCGGTCACCGGCGAAGTGATGCGCGTACGCGCCAGGTCAATGCGGGCCTGTGCCAGCGCCGCATCACGCTGCGCCACATTGGCCTGCGCGCTGCGCACCTGAGCGTCCCCCACACCCACCTGCGCCTGGGCGGCTTTGAGGGCCTCAGTCGTCGTGTTGACCAGGGCATTGCTCTTGTCGGCCTCGCTTTGCGCCAGAAACTGTTTGTCCACCAGCATCTGGTTGCGGGCATGGGTGCGGCGGGCTTCGGTCAAATCGGTTTGCGCGCTGGACACCTGGGCGCGACTGGCCAGCAGGTTGGCCTGCGCTGTGAGCACAACGGCCTGCGCAGCCTCTACATCGGCCTGGGCCGAGCGTACGCGGTACTCAAAGGTCTCGGGGTCGATCACGGCAATCAGCTGCCCGGCCTTCACCTCGGCGTTAAAGTCGGCCAATATCTCTTTGATCTGGCCCGACACCTGCGTGCCCACTGTCACCTGCGTAACCGGGCTCACCGCCCCAGTGGCCGACACGGCCGATTGCAAAGCCCCGCGCTCAATCTTGCCCGTGCGGTACTGCACCGCGTCAGAACCGCTGCGCTGCGACCACCACCAGCCGCCTGCGCTTGCCAAGGCCAAGATGACCACGCTCGCCACCCAAATTGATTTTTTCATGAGGAAAATTTAATAATTAGCGCTTAGCGAATTGGAAACCAAATTAACGACGAACTTCAGCAATAGTGAAGTCTGCCACCCCTTGCAGCACCGGCGTTACCGGGGTTTGCTCACCCTGGGTGAGTTCATCAACACGGTCTGAAACATAAGCGTCCAGCCCTTTATACGTCACACGACCCCGCTTTTTGAAGTCTGCCGCACCCTGTAAACCTTCAACAACCGCTTTGGTAAAAGCCCCATTGCCCCAGGCAGGATTTTCTTGAGAGAACTGCCCCCCCGTAGAAGACGCAAAGACCACCAACCCATTTTCAGAACTGGCCAGATCGTTGATCGCATTGGTCGCATCACGGGCTTGCCGTGGGAGCGCCTTGCCCATGACATTGCCTGAGTGGCAGGTGTCCACAAAAATCATCACCCGACCTGGCAAATCTGTCAGCACAGAGCGAATATTGTTAAAGGGTACTGCCGTCTGCGCCAAGCGATTGAGGTCCGCCTCCCGGGTCATAAAGTAGTAAGTCGGGCCGTCATTAAGTCCATGTCCTGCAAAGAAAACAATCGCCGTGTCACGCGGTGTCATGTTCTTTTTAAGCCATTCGAATCCAGCCTCAACGCTGGTTTTGGAGGCGTCTTTGTCAAGCAGTTGCTTCACATGCACTTCACCATAAAGCGCCCCTTTTTGAGCGGTCAGGGTCGATACAAAATCGCTTGCATCCTTGGCAGCCAAGCCCAAGGTGTACGCCGGGTTGTCATACTGAGAAACACCTGCAGCCAACAAGTAAAGATTGCCTTTGGCAGCCTGCTGCCTAGGCCCCGTGTAGACCACACGAATCACCATGGGCACGGATGCGCCAAACTGGTTCTCTGCCACCAACCGAATTTCGGTGTCTTCAGCGGGAATATCGACGACGACCTCGCGTTCGGCATTTGCGCTGGTCACCGCACCCACCATGAGGTTGCGATTGGAGACCGAGCTCGAAGCCACTTGTGTTCGCACACGCGTCAGGGGTGCCGCAGAGGGTGTGATGGCTTTGAAGCGGACTCGCACTTGCCGACTGGCCGTGGTGATTTGATTGCCGGGTGAAATGATTTCAAGCTGCGGCGGCAGTTCTTCCAGTGAAACCGCACTGGCGTTGAGCGCCGTGCTAGCGGGCGCGGCTTCGGTCGTTAGCGCCGCAGCATTTGGCTCTTGAACCATGAGCGGCAAGGGGGCAGTTTGCGCCCCAATTTTGTTGGACACAGGTCGCTGATTCAGCAAAATTTTGATGGCGTCAGACTCTTTGCGACTCTCCCACGCCTGACGCCCCAGGCCACTCAACAGCAGCTTGGTGCGAAAGCGCGACATTGGTAAAAAATCGGCCACACGCTGCGACGTCGGGTTGATGATCCAACCCGCCATATCTTCAGCCCCGACACTCGCCTCAAAATAGCCTTGACTGCTAATCGCCAGCCAGCGCTTGCTCACCGGTTGCAGGTAGTAGCTCATCACCAAATCCCCGGTTGACCACCGGTACACCCACAACATGCCGTTGGCTGTTGATGCAACCAAAAGGTCGTGCGCCTCAATCAGATTGACGGCCTGAACATTCGCGCCAAGGTACTTGTCCCATAGGCGCTCTCCCCTGGATGACACTTTGTACAGTCGCTCCCAATTGGAGCCCACGGCCACCGTGCCGTCCGTTGAATGCACGGCCACACTGATTGATCGCTCCGTATTGCCTTTGAGCGGAATCCGAGCCTCATTGATCGTGCCCACCTGGGTTCCATCCCAGGCCATCACCACCACGCCTTTGCCGCTAGTAGAGGGCGACTTCCACTTTTCATGCACCCGTGAAGCCGGCACGTACTCGGGGGAAGCCAGGTTAAAAACGACCTCGCGCTGGCCATCTGCGGTGCTAATGGGGAAAGAAACCAAGCCTGAATCAGTGACTTTCAGTGCGTCAGAATGGCGATCAAGGTTTGGCACGTCATGGGCAACACGCCAGGCCAACTTAAAGTCGCTGCCCACCATGCCCACCGTGCCGACGTCGGATACATAAAGCACCTCGCCCCTGCGCGTCACCGCCATATCTGCAACGCGCGGATCGGGGAGTTTGATTTGCTCTGAGCCATCCATGCGTCTCGTGCCAGACCAGCGGCGCATATACCCATTGGCATCAAAAACCGACCAACTCGTGCCAAAATAATAGGGGTCACTGGGTGACTGAATCACGCGTGAAAAAGTAGCACCACGACGATCAAAATCATGGGGCATCTCCTCCAAGGTTTCCCCGTCAAGCCGCGTATGTGCACCCACAAAAATTGATTTACCGGCCACATCCCAACGATTACGAAAATCACCGTAGCGTGGCACCTTTTTGGCGGCTATACGCCAACTGCTGCCCTCGGGTTTGTAGAGTTTGACGACCGACCCCCGCCCATCCCAGCTTGAGGCAAACAAAGCACCATCAGAGCGAAACTGCAAGCTGGAAACATCAACCGCTGGGAAATCGGTGTCACTGAACACCTCTGCCCCGCTGTCAACTTGGTACACCCGTACACCACCACCAGTTTCCCAGGCAGACTTACCCGCTGCCAAATAGCGCCCGTCTGGAGACCAAGCCAGCATGACGTTGTTTTCAGGGGGGGTGATCACACGATCAATCTGCCCGGTCTGCAAAGACATGATCATGATGGCACGCCGCATGTTGTAGCCCGAAACCGCCACCCGTTGTCCATCGGGTGACATGGCCAACCCGCGCAAAAGTGCACCGTTATCGGCTAATTTTGGGAGTGAGAAACGTTGCAGCAGCTCACCCGATTGAACATCCCACACCCGCACCGTGCCGTCATTGGCGGCGGTCACCGCGCGCGTGTCATCCGGCGTCAACACAATGTGCATGGCCTTGCCCGTGTGGGCTTTGGAGTCAATCCCCAGAAAGGGGCGGCGCGGCCAAGTTAGAGCGGCACCCGTAGAAGGCTTTGCAAGCCTATCTGCTGGCGGTTTAGAGTCCGTCTGCGCCGCAGCGGTCTGCCACAGCGAGCTTGTGCCCATCAAAGCTACAAGCAATACCCTCACCACCAGAATTGACTTTTTCATGAAGGCTATTGTAGGAAGCGCAAAAACGCCCCGCATGCGGGGCGTGTATATCCAAGGTAAAGCCCGGTCAATAAAACGGGCCTTGGTCGAAACCAGGACTTAGCGGTAATGACCACCGCCGTGGCCGCCACCATAACCGCCACCATAGCCCCCGTGCCCATGCTCGAAACGTTCATTGCGTTCATAGCCCCGATAGCCGTAGCCATAACCCACTTGGCGACCATAGTCATAGCGCTGCTGCCAAACGGGCGGTGCGTAGTACACCGGGGCAGGCATGTACGTCACAGGACGCGGTGCCATATAAACCGGGGGGTACATCATGGGGGGCGCACTGGCCATGCCCACCTGCATACCGGGGGCCGACATACCGATTGACCAGTAAACATTGTTGCCATTACCGTAGTTTTGGGCTTGGGCAGTGCCGCTGGCGCCCAGTGTCAATACCGCCACAGTGGCGGTGGCCAATACAACCCGAAGTGATGATGAGAGTGACATGATTTTCCTTTTTCAGGGCCTCTTGTTATTAGCCCTTGTACCTAAAACGCGCCGCAACGCCCGCCGCCGACTACTTCAGCCGAACATTCGTATCCATTCGTAACAGCTTGGGGGTCTAAAATTGCCCTATGAGCTCGCCCACCCACACAAATACACACACCAACACCCCTGCTGACGCCACCAAAGACACAGGCAAAGTCAGCAATTTTCTGCGCCAGATCATTGAGCATGACCTGGCAGACGGCACCTACGCCAGCCGTCGCTGGGCGGGCAGCCCCGGCGACGCCGCACACCACGCCGCAGGTCAGAGCGACCCCGCCAAAATCCGCACCCGCTTCCCGCCCGAGCCCAACGGCTACCTGCACATCGGCCACGCCAAGAGCATCTGCATCAACTTCGGCCTGGCACGCGACTACGGTGGCGTGTGCCACCTGCGCTTTGACGACACCAACCCCGAAAAAGAAGACACCGAGTACGTCAACAGCATCATCGACTCGGTGAAATGGCTCGGCTTTGACTGGAACGGCAGTGCCGATGCCGCGCCCTACCAGGCCAGCGACTATTTCGCTTTCATGTACCGCGCCGCCGAGTATTTGATCGAAGCGGGCCAAGCCTACGTGGACGAGCAAACGTCTGAGCAAATGCGCCTAACCCGGGGCGACTTTGGCAAGCCCGGTGTGGACAGCCCTTTTCGCGCCCGCACACCTGGCGAAAACCTGGCGCGCTTTCGCGAAATGCGCGACGGCACGCATGAAGACGGCAGCATGGTGCTGCGCGCCAAGATCGACATGGCCAGCCCCAACATCAATATGCGCGACCCGGCCATCTACCGCATCCGCCGCGCCACGCACCACAACACGGGCGACACCTGGTGCATCTACCCGATGTACACCTACGCGCACCCGATTGAAGACGCACTGGAGCAGATCACCCACAGCCTGTGCACGCTGGAGTTTGAAGACCAGCGCCCGTTTTACGACTGGCTGATGGAGCGCTTGGCCGAGGGAGGCCTGCTGACCACGCCGCCGCCGCGCCAATATGAGTTTGCCCGCCTGAACCTCACCTATGTGATCACCAGCAAACGCAAGCTGGCGCAGCTGGTGTACGACCACAAAGTGCAAGGCTGGGACGACCCCCGCATGCCCACCATCGTCGGCCTGCGCCGCCGCGGCTACACACCCGCAGCCATCCAGAATTTTGCCGAACGCATTGGCGTGACCAAGAGCGACAGCTGGATTGACTACAGCACGCTGGAAGGCTGCCTGCGCGAAGACCTGGAAGCCAAGGCCCACCGCGGCATGGCCGTCATCAACCCC
>JANXSU010000148.1 GCA_025356545.1 Comamonadaceae bacterium | reverse complement strand
ATCGGCCTGGGCATCATGGGCACGCCGATGGCCCTGAACTTAATCAAGGGCGGACACACGCTGTTCGTCAACACCCGCAGCCAGGTCCCGCCAGACCTGCTGGCAGCCGGTGCCACAGCCTGCGTCAGCCCAGCGGCCGTGGCCAGCCAGGCCGACATCATTTTCACCATGCTTCCCGACACCCCCGATGTAGATAAAGTGCTGTTCGGTACGGATGGCGTGGCTAACGGTTTGGGCCAAAACGGCAAGGGTAAAGTCGTGGTGGACATGAGTTCCATCGACCCGATTGCCACCAAGGCCTTCGCCGCAAAAATCAACGCCCTCGGGGCCGACTACCTGGACGCGCCCGTTTCCGGCGGTGAAGTGGGTGCCAAGGCCGCTTCGCTCACCATCATGATTGGCGGTGAACCTGCTGTGTTTGAACGCGTCAAACCGCTGTTTGAACTGATGGGCAAAAACATCACCCTAATCGGTGGCAACGGTGATGGTCAGACCTGCAAGGTGGCCAACCAGATCATCGTGGCACTGAACATTGCCGCTGTCAGCGAGGCACTGGTGTTTGCGTCTAAAGCCGGTGCTGATCCGGCCAAGATTCGTCAAGCATTGATGGGCGGATTTGCCGCTTCGCGCATTCTGGAAGTGCACGGCGAGCGCATGATCAAACGCACGTTTAACCCGGGCTTTCGCATTGCCCTGCACCAAAAAGACCTCAACTTGGCACTGCAAGGTGCCAAGGCCATGAACGTCGCTCTGCCGCAAACAGCGGGTGTAGCGCAGCAGATGCAGGCCTGCGTCGCCTTGGGCCACGCCCAGGCCGACCATTCCGCACTGGTCAAAGCCTGGGAAACCCTGGCCCAGCACCCAGTGGCACCTGACGCTTAACAAGCCGCCGATGGGGCGCAAAAAGGCCGGTTTTCGGCCTTTTTTTTAAAGCATGAGACAATCATTCCCGTTGCGGCACTCCAGTTGCCCGCGACATCAGCAGCTTGCTGGGGGCAGCCTTCACAGATCTCGCCCCACTTTTGAACCCTATCAGCCTTTAACTGGCCAGTTGCCACAGCAACTGAACAGGCCGATATCCCAGCGCTCAGGACGAGCGCCTTTTTATGAACTTTGAAGAATTGAACCTGGCTCCGGCCATCCTTAAAGCCGTGCGCGAGCAAGGCTACGAAACCCCCACGGCCATCCAGGCCCAGGCCATTCCTGTGGTGCTCGAAGGGCATGACTTGCTCGGCGGAGCCCAGACAGGCACCGGCAAAACCGCGGCCTTTGTGTTGCCCATGCTGCACAAACTGAGCATGAGCCGCAGCGCCCAAAACAAATTTGGCGGCACCGGCATTCGTGCCCTGGTGCTCACCCCCACGCGCGAACTCGCAGCGCAGGTGGAAGAGTCGGTGCGCACCTACGGCCAATACCTGCAACTCACCTCCACCGTGATTTTTGGCGGTGTCGGCATGAACCCACAAATTTCCAAGGTCAAAAAAGGCGTGGACATTTTGGTGGCCACTCCCGGCCGCTTGCTGGACTTACTGCAACAAGGCGTGCTGGACTTGGGCCAGGTGCAAATGCTGGTGCTGGACGAGGCCGACCGTATGTTGGACATGGGCTTCATCCATGACGTGAAGAAAGTGCTGGCCGTGGTGCCCAAAGACAAGCAAAGCCTGCTTTTCTCGGCCACCTTCAGCGACGAGATTCGCGACTTGGCCAACAACCTGCTGAAAAATCCGCAAAGTGTGCAAGTCACCCCGCGCAACACCACGGTGCAGCGCATCACCCAGACCATTCACCCGGTCGGTCGCGGCAAGAAAAAAGCGCTGCTGGTCCACATCATCAACGAACAGAACTGGAGCCAGGTGCTGGTGTTCACCCGCACCAAATTTGGTGCCAACAACGTGGCCGAGTTTTTGACCAAGAACGGTATTCAAGCGATGGCGCTGCACGGGAATAAAAGTCAGGCCGCCCGCACCCAAGCGCTGGCCGGATTCAAGAGCGGTGACATCCGCGCCCTGGTGGCCACCGACATTGCCGCGCGCGGCATTGACATCGACGACCTGCCGCATGTTGTGAACTACGAAATCCCCAACGTCAGCGAAGACTATGTGCACCGCATTGGCCGCACCGGTCGCGCCGGTGCCGACGGCGCTGCCGTCAACTTGGTGTGCATGGACGAAGAAGGCTTTATGCAAGACATTGAGCGCTTCACCAAGCAAAAGATTGAAGTCAAAATCGTTGAAGGTTTTGGCCCCGAACCAGATGAAAAAGGCGAACCCATTGCCATGGGCCGCCAAACCATCTGGGGCGGCGCAGGCAAACCCCCAAGCCGCGACGTGATGCAGGCTGCGGCCAAAGCAGCACGCTCAGAGATGATGCAACGCGTGAGCGAAAGTCGCGCCAGTCAGGGTGACCGTGGCGGGCGCAGTGGTGGCGGCGGCGGCGGTGGCCGGGGCGGCAACGCACCGCGCAAACCAGCAGGCCAACCCCGTCACAACGCCGGCACTGGCAACGGCAATGGCAACGGCTACGGTGGTCAGCCATCCCCCCGCACCCAAGGCCCACGCCCCTCGCAAGAAGGACGCGGTCAAGGTTATGGCCAAGGCCAACCCCGCTCAGCCGCATCTGGCTACAACTCAGAGCCACGTGCCAGTGCTCCGCGCGCAGCCCAAGGCCAGCCCGACCCGATGCGCACCAGCGTGGACATGATGGCCGAGCGTGGCGCTCGCCGTGGCGGTGGTGGCGGCTTTGGTGGTGGCAATCGCAGCCGCAGTGGCGGCGGCGGGGGCTACGGTGGTGGCTCCAGCGGCGGTGGCGGCTATGGTGGTGGTTCGCGCGGCGGCTCTTTCAACCGCTAAGATCACCCCCATGACACCTGCCACCTACTCCACCCCCCTGGACCAGTGGCTGGCTGAAGAAACGTTGGTGCGCCAGCGTCAGGACGCAGGTCCGGGCGCTGGCGTTTCTACGTTGGCTCAAATCGGCAGCAAAAACGGCTTGCAAACCCTGCAAGCCATGCTCCAGGGCGAACTGCCCTATGCCCCGATTTTCAACACGCTTGATTTTCTGCTGATCCATGTGGCCCCAGGCGAAACCGTGTTTCAGGGTACGCCCGGCCTGCAGCACGGCAACCCCCTGGGCACGGTTCATGGCGGCTGGTTTGCCACCCTGCTTGACTCCGCCTTGGGCTGTGCCGTGCACACCCTGCTGCCCTCGGGGCGCGGCTACACCACCACACAATTGAACGTGAACCTGGTCAAAGCCATCACGCCTAAGGTCACGCGCGTGCGGGCTGAGGGCAAAGTCATCCACTGCGGTCGCCAACTCGCCACCGCCGAGGCGCGGCTGGTCGGGCCAGACGGCACGTTGTACGCCCACGCCACCACCACTTGTCTTGTTTTTGATCTCCCCAACACCACACGAGCACAACCATGATTTTCCTGCACACCATGCTGCGCGTCGGCCACCTGCAACGCGCCATTGACTTCTACACCCAGGTCATGGGCATGCGCTTGCTGCGCACCACTGACCGACCCGATCAGAAGTACTCACTCGCCTTCGTCGGCTACGGCAGCAACCCCGATCAAGCCGAGATTGAGCTGACCTACAACTACGGCGTGGATCACTACGAACTCGGCACGGCCTACGGCCACATTGCGCTAGGAGTACCTGACATCGTCGCGACCTGCGAAAAAATCCGGGCCGGTGGTGGCAACATTACCCGCGAGCCCGGCCCAGTCAAGGGCGGCGACACCCTCATCGCCTTCGTCACCGACCCGGATGGCTACAAGATCGAGTTGATTCAGCGAGCGATCTGAGCTCCATGTCATCACGGATGCCATGCCCCAGTATTTTCCAATTCAGGTATGAGCCTGAAGGGGCCGGATTTCAGGTAGCTTCTGCGAGTGGGCTGATCGGGTTAAAAGAGGGAGTCTAAAGCCTTGCCTCCCTACCCCTTCAACAAGGCTGTCTTGGGAGTTCTGGT
>JANXSU010000145.1 GCA_025356545.1 Comamonadaceae bacterium | reverse complement strand
CCGGGTGGTGCTCAATGCCTTTGCGCAGCACGTCGATCACGCCGCGTTTGCCAATCTCGCTGGACAGGCGGGTCAGGAACTTGATGCGGTTGATGTCCTTGGCGTCATGGGCATCTTGCATCGCCAGTTTCTTGAACGCATCGGGCTGCGTGGCGCGCAAGAACGCAAACAATTGGTACACGTCCAGCGCATGGGCGCGGTCGTAGTCCTTGGGGCTGCCTGCCAGGTAGCCGGTGCCACCCATAGGGGCTTGCGCCAGCGCCGCAACATCGAAGGTCGGTGCCGATCCGGTACCCACAGGCGCAGCGGGCTGCAAACCATCGGTGCCGGTCATGTGTCGCACGATCAGGGTTTCAAGCCCTTTTTCGGTAGTGTCGGTGCTCATTCCTGCTCCCTGCATTATTTTTTAGGCCACTGCTGTGCGCTGTGCAGCAGGCGTAAGACTTCAATGTGCTGCGCCCGCAGGCGGTAAATCACCACAAAAGGCGTGCTGCTCACCACCAGTTCGCGCGTACCCGTTACGCGCCCGGGCCGCCCCATTTTGGGATGATCGGCCAGCATGTTTACCTGCCGATCAATCTGTTCGTCCTGCCCCATGGCGGCTAGCGGGTTGTCTTGCGCAATGTAGTCAAGCTGTTCCAGCCGATTGCGATGGGCCTGTGGCAACCAACGGATGATCAAGTGGCTTGCCCGTCAAGCGCCTGCGCACGCTTTAGCCACTGGGCGCGCCGGCCGGCACTATCGGCCATCACCGCCTCGTTGCTGACCCAGGGCGTTGCCGGGTCATCGGCCTCTTGCAGGCCCTGTGCCACTTCGGCACGAAACCACTTGTCGTAGGCTGCCGCCTGGTGGGCCTGGCGCATGCGCTCGGCCGCATCGCTGCGGGACTTGCCCGCCTCTGCGGCATCGCTGTGCAAGGTGGCGTCCAGCAAATCAAAGCGTGCCAGATTCAATTCGTTCTTCAAATAGTCCACACACCGGTCTAGGCTGCGCCAGGTGCGTGGCTTGTCGGTGCGCTGCACGCCCAAGGGCTTTTCAGACGTGCCCAACTTGAGCATGACCGACCAGCCCCCAGGCCGCCCAATGATGGACGCGCCCTGAATCGCCATCGCCTCCACCAAACGGCGGGCCATGGGTGTATCAACGGTTTGTGTGTTTGCCAAGCATTTCTCCTAACGTGGGTACTTCGTTACTAGAACACATTTTGCATATTTTCTAATGATTCTGCAACACAGCTTCACATGCACGGCGTATTGCTTGCTATTGAAGCTCTTAAATTGCTATGTTATTAGTAGCTGCTTGCGCATATTCCACAGGGGCTTCAGCCCTAAAAGACCATTGATTTCCCGTGCACCGCCTGCTCGCTCAGGTTTCCAGCGTATTGCCGGATTCGGCTTCTTCTTCGCCGTCCAGGCCTTCGTCACCCGGGTCACCCGCGTCCAGTGCGTCGGCTTCCAGCGCGGATTCTGCGTCGTCTTGCGGCAAAGCGGCGGCGGCCGCGCGGACATCGAGTTTGCCGGTCACCACGTCGGCGACCAGGCGGGTGCGGTACTCGCGCAGGAGGTCGATTTCGCGGTTAAGGCGGGAGATGGCAGTGTCGATGCCAATGGTTTCGTTTTCCAAATAAGCAGCAGTGGCGACGGCTTCGTCTTTTGGCGGAATGGCGAAGCTGAACCCACGGAGTGACGATAACGGCAAGTTGTTCGCCATGCCGTCTGCACCGCTGATGGCCTGCTCCACTTGCTGGCGGTAGTAGCTGCAGTTCATGGCGAAGACCATGAAATTTTCATCCACAACAGTGCGAAACACCGCACGGAAAGTTTTATCGGAAAGAATCAGTCGATATTGAAGCGACTTTACCCGCCCAACCGAGCCAACCAGCGAGGGCGAACCGCATGCGCGTGAAATGAGAACGTCGCCAACTTTCACCACAATGGATGGGTCAATCTCGAAGCTGCTTGCCAGTTGTTTGTGCTCAGTTTCGCGAAACGTGCCCCGGTTCACACAGCCAGACTTAAGCACGCCCCAGGAATTGCCCTCGGCGAGAAAGCCCACGGAAAGCGGGCTGACTCCTTGCTCAATGCGGCGAACTAAAGTGCGTAAGCGCCGCATTTCCCAATGCGCCGGAATATCCCCCAGCCACGCAATGCCAGAGGGTTTCAGTGGAACGGTGGGGTCCAGGCCACGGGTGACGGCGCGGTGGATGATGGCCTGCTTTTGCTCGGTGAGCAGCGCAATCACCCGCCGCTTGGCCCGAATGGTGCGCTCCAGCCGGGCGTTGGCCCAGTCCAGAAATCGGACGATGGCGGCTTGCTCTTCGGGTGGGGGCTGGGGCGTTTTGGTGCCAAGGAAGCGCACGGGCTGAATTGTATTTCTCAAACCCGAGTACAGCTGACTCAACAATTTCCGGTCATCCATAGCCAGATAAAAAAGCTCGAAGTACCTCGCCGATTCTGGTTTGGCGCATTCAAAGACTGTGTAGGCACCAGTAATCATCCCGTTGTGGTGCGACAAGCCAACAGTTCGTGGTGTTTCGGGAACGTCAAACAAGCAGAAGACCAAATCGCCCGGCCGCACCTCTTGGCTGGTTCCCATGTCTGCCGAAAACTTACCCTTCCCGGTTGAGATGTCGCGCACGATGACGCCCAGCCTCGTGAGGGAAAGTAGTTTGTAGGCTGCGTGCGCATCACCGACTAACACCTTGCGCTTCCTTATCAGGCCACGATTGGGTACAACGCCCCAATGCTCAGGCACCTGCCCCAGCCAAGCCAGCCCCGAATCCTTGTACGCCCCATACGGTTTGAGGTCAGCAATCATACGCACCACCTCCTACCAATTCGCTACACATTTGATAGCTGCTTGCGCATATTCCACGGGGAATAGGGGCCGATTTCACTTGGAACCGCCTTTCAACAAACCATCCAGCAGCCCGCCCGCCTCTGCCTCTATCGCCAGAATGTCGGCGCGAATGGCATCCAGCGTGCGCAGGGGCTGGGGCTTGTAGAAGTGGCGGGTGAAGCTGACCTCATACCCAACCTTGGTGGCATCCGCCTTGACCCAGGCATCGGGGGTGTAGGGCAGCACTTCGCGCTGGATGAAGGCGGCGATGCCGCCGGCCTCCAGCAGCGGCACCTGTTCGGTGTCGCGCAGGTCGGGGTCGCACTCGTACTCGTGCACCATGGGTTTGCCGTCCACGGTGGCTGCGTACAGGCCATGCAGCGGGTCGGCCTGAATGCCGGATTTGGCGGTCTTGCCGGGTTTGTGGGTTTTGGCGACCACGGGCGGGGCGGCATCGCAGCGCCAACTCACGGCTTTGAGAATGACTTTGAGGTCGGGGGCAGCGAGTTTGGTGTCAGTACTCTTCAGCCAAGCGGCCACTTGCGAGCGGAAAATGTTGTGGTCTTCAAAAAGCTGGCCGCCCAGGGCGCTGCGTAATTGGCTGGCAATGTCAAACAACTTGCCATCGCGCTCCCAGGTTTTGGCGTCGAGCAGCTTGCGCTTCTTCTTTTCGGGCAGGCCCTTTTTGGCGGGCTTGGCTTCGTCACTGTCTTCGCCGTCGTCTGGGTTGCCTGTGTTGTCTGCATCGTCTTCTGCGTCATCGTTGCCCCATTCGTCTATCCGCTTGAACAGGGCTTTTTCAATGCTGGCAAAGCGGGTGAACAAGGCGTCTTCAAACTCGTCGAACAAGGCGCGGCGGATGTCTTCATCACCGCTGGCAAAGCGCAAGCCCTCAATTCGCGGCACCGACAACTGGCTGTGCAGGCGCAGCGGGCGCTCTACGGTGACCTTCCAGTAGCCAAAGGCGGCGTTGGGGAAGAGTTTGGATTCGGGTGTTTCCTTAAAGTCAAAGAAGGTTTGGGTGATGCGGGCAATGTCTTCAGGGCTAAGTTCGCAGTTTTTCTTGCCCAGGTTTTTGCGCAGGGGTTTGAACCACTGGCTGGCGTCGATCAGCTGCACCTGGCCTTGGCGGTGTGCGGGCTTGCGGTTGGACAGCACCCAGATGTAGGTGGCAATGCCGGTGTTGTAGAACAGGTTAAGGGGCAGAGCGACGATGGACTCCAACCAGTCGTTCTCAATGATCCAGCGGCGAATGTTGCTCTCGCCTTGGCCCGCATCGCCGGTGAACAGCGAGCTGCCGTTGTGAACCTCGGCGATGCGGCTGCCCAGAGGCGATTTGTGGTTCATCTTGGCGGCCATATTGACCAGAAAGAGCATTTGCCCGTCGCTGGAGCGGGTGACCAAGGAGAGCTCTTCGCCGCCGTGCATGACCTTGAAGCGCGGGTCGCGCATGCCGTCTTTGCCGCCCAGGGCTTCGAGGTCTTTCTTCCAGCTTTTGCCATAGGGCGGGTTGGCCAGCATGAAGTCGAATTCTTGCGCGGGAAAGGCGTCGTTGCTCAGGGTGGACCACTCGGCACCACCCACAATGTGCTCAGCGTTTTCGCCTTCGCCCTTGAGCAGCATGTCGGCTTTGCAGATGGCATAGGTTTCGGGGTTGATCTCCTGGCCGTACAGGCGGCAGTCAATTTGCAGGCCCGCTTTTTTGCCAATGTCGGTGAGGGTTTCTTCGGCCACGGTGAGCATGCCGCCGGTGCCGCAGGCATCGTCAAACAGCAGGTAGGTGCCGGATTTGAGTTGGCTTTCAATCGGCAAGAACACCAAGTTGGCCATCAGGCGCACGGCGTCGCGCGGGGTCCAGTGTTCCCCGGCTTCTTCGTTATTGTCTTCGTTGAACTTGCGCACCAGCTCTTCAAACACGGTGCCCATGGCGTGGTTGTCGATGCCTGCGGGGGTGAGGTCAATGTCGGGGTCCAGGAACTTGTTGATCAGCGTGCCCAGCGCATCTGCTTTGGACAGGGTGGAGAGCTGGTTGCGGAACTTGAAGTTCTCCAGAATGTCCAGCACGTTGGGCGAAAAGCCGTTCAGGTAATCCTCAAAGTCGGCCAGCAGTTGCTGGTGGCTGCCGCGCGATTTGAGGTCGCGCAGGGTGAACTTTGAGGTGTTGTAAAACGCCTGGCCAGCGGTGTTGCACAGCACGGCTTTTTGCTCGGTGATACCAGCGTCGTCCAGCATTTTTTTGGTGTCGAGCACCGCCTGCTTGGTGGGCTCCAGCACGGCGTCCATGCGGCGGATAACGCACATGGGCAGGATGACATCGGGGTATTTGCCGCGCCTGAACAGATCGCGCAATACGTCGTCGGCAATGCCCCAGATGAAGGAGACAATTTTGTTGCTGGTTGTGGGGTCCACTGAATGCTCTATCTATAAATGTGTTGGGGCCAATTGTCTTGGCTATGCTTGGCCGGGCCGCACCATAGGTGCAGCATCAAATATATGAAACCAGCCTTTCAGTTCTTCGGCGGACAGGTTCTTTTGGAGAATGTCCAAAAACTCTTGGTCCCGCGTTGATTCGACGGTAATGTTTTTGAGGGTGTCCCGAATTTTGTGTAAACGGCGCGAGTGTTAAGTCTTGGGCATCCTCTCTTCAAACTGGATAGTAAACCGGGTCAATCCCGCCTTCCAGTCTCTGAGCGGCATCGTCCATTTCTTGCTGATGTTGGACAAGGCCAGATAGAACAATTTCAGCAGCGCATCGTCACTGGGGAAAGATCCCCGGTTCTTGGTGATCTTGCGCAAGCTCATGTTCACTGACTCGATTGCGTTGGTCGTGTAGATGATTCGCCGTATCTCCGGGGGGTAGTCAAAGAACGGCGTGATGCGAGCCCAGTTGCTGCGCCATGATTTGACGATGGTCGGGTAGTCAGCGCCCCACTTGTCATCGAACTCATTGAGCCGGATGGATGCTTCGTCCACGGTGGCCGCAGCGTAAACAGTTTTCAGGTCAGCAGCAACATCCTTGCGCAGTTTCCAGCTCACGTAGTTCAGACTGTGGCGCACCATGTGCACCAGGCATAGCTGCACGGCCGTCTTGGGGTACACCGCTTCAATGGCATCGGGGAAACCCTTCAAGCCATCCACGCAGGCAATAAAGATGTCCTGCACGCCCCGGTTCTTGAGCTCAGTGACCACCTGCAACCAAAACTTGGCCCCTTCGGTCTGGGCGATCCACAGGCCCAGGATTTCCTTCTCGCCGGTCATGCTGATGCCCAGTGCCAGGTACACCGCTTTGGAACGCACCGCGCCGGCATCACGGGTTTTGACATGAATACAGTCCAGATAGACGATGGGGTACAGCGCATCCAGCGCACGCGCCTGCCAGGCCTTGGCTTCATCCATCACGGCGTCCGTGACCGAGGAGATCAGCGTGGGTGACACCTCAGTGGCGTACATCTCTTGCAGATGGCTCTGGATTTCTCGCACGGTCATGCCGCGGGCATACAGCGACAGGATCTTCTCGTCAAAGCCTGCCCAGCGGGTTTGGTGCTTGGTGACGATCTGCGGCTCAAAGCTGCCATGGCGGTCCCGTGGGATCTCTATGGGCAACTCACCAAAGTCGCCCTTGAGGGTTTTCTTGCTCTTGCCGTTGCGGGTGTTGCCAGCCGGGTTGGCAACTGTGTCATTCTTGGCGTGGCCCAGGTGTTCGGCCATCTCGGCTTGCAGGGCGCGTTCCACCAGTTTCTTGGTGAGCAGCTTGAGCAGGCCGTTCTCACCGATGAGGTCTTCAGGCTTTTTGTAGTCAGCCAGCAAGCTGTCGATTAGTTCGTTCGTGACGGTCATTTATTTGCATTTCCATTGGAGTACAGCAGTTTCCTGCCAATTGACCGTTTACACAAAAGTTCTAACACCCCCAAATTTCATGCTGACGGTGGCCAATAGGCCCGTGTTACGTGTCTCTTTGCGCATCTCGCTAGTCAAGCCGACGGTTCCTGACACCACGCCAGCTTGGTTGATGTTGACACCGGCCTGAACAATGAACGCATCGCGCGCGTTGGCTGCGGTTTGACCTGCGATGGGTGCAATGTCGGGGCGACTTAGGTCTTGCGAATAAGTCAAACCTGCGTAGGGTACAAACTGACCACTTCCATAGCTGCCTCGCGCGCCAACCCGAAGTTGTGTCACACCGCTGCTGACTTGGTTAAGTACGGCAGCATTGGACAGCGTGTAAGCTGCGGCTTTACTGCCGCTGCTTAGCAGTTGGGCGTTACCAGCGGCTTGCCACTGGTTTAAATTCATGAATTTGGTGACCCCCAATGCTGCAAAATTACGTTTTTCGGTGG
>JANXSU010000110.1 GCA_025356545.1 Comamonadaceae bacterium | reverse complement strand
GCGGCACGGCTAGCAGCCAACCACGGTTTGCGTGACAGCCTGCACGCCCACGCCGCTTTGAGCAAACCGTTGTGGGCCGAGTGCGGCGGCATGATGAGTTTGTTTGAAACGCTGGTGGCGCAAGACGGCGTATCGCACGCTATGTGGGGCCTGCTGCCGGGCAAGGTCACCATGCAAAAGCGCCTGTCGGCTTTGGGGCCTCAGCAATTGACGCTGGATGATCAGACCTTGCGCGGCCACACCTTCCATTACTCCACTTGCGATACTCTTTTGGCAGCCTATGCCCGCACGACTCGCCCTGGGGTAGAAATCATCGGCCATGAAGGCGAGGCGGTGTACGTGCAGGGCTCGGTTTGGGCGACCTACTTCCATGCCTGGTTCGCGTCCAGCCCGACGGCGGTGGCGCGCATCTTCCAGACCCAGATCGAGGCGCACACATGAGTCTGTTAACACTGGAAGCCCTGGGCCCCCAGCGCATCGCCTGCCTGACCGAGGAGACGACCGAGTGGCTCTACCTGCTGGGTGAAGAGCGCCGCATTGTGGGCATCTCCGGCTACACCGTGCGCCCGCGTCGCGCCCGTGAAGAAAAACCCAAGATCAGCGCTTTTCTGAGCGCCAAGATCGATCAGATCGTGGCCTTGCAGCCCGACTGCGTGTTCGGTTTCTCCGATTTGCAGGCCGATATCGCCGCCGAATTGATTCGCAAAGGCATCCAGATCACCGTGTTCAATCAGCGCAGCGTGGCCGAGATCTTCTCCATGATGTTCCAGGTCGCGGCCATGGTGGGGCAGGCCGAGAAAGGCTTGGCCCTGATGCGCGACATGCAAGACCAGTTGCAAGCCATTCAGCTCGCCGCCGCAGGTCTGCCGCGCCGCCCGCGCGTATATTTTGAAGAGTGGGATGAGCCCCACATCAGCGCCATTCGCTGGGTGTCGGAGTTGATGGGTCTGGCCGGAGGGGATGATTGTTTCCCCGAGCTGGCGCTTGAGCCCATGGGCAAGCAACGCATCATTGCCGATGGGTCCGAGATCGTGCGGCGCAACCCGGACATCATCATCGGTTCCTGGTGCGGCAAGAAGTTCCGCCCTGAAAAAGTGGCCGCGCGCGAGGGCTGGCAGGACGTGAAGGCCGTCAAGAACGGCCAGTTGTTCGAGATCAAATCTGCCAACATCCTGCAACCCGGCCCTGCGGCGCTTACCGATGGCGTGGTGCAACTGCACCGCATCGTCATGGACTGGAGCAAGGCCCATGGCTGAGGCCTTGACCCTGGCGCGTAGCGAGTTCATTTTGGGTGGCCAAAAGAGCGGCAAGTCACGCCGCGCCGAACTGCTGGCGCGCGACTGGCTGGCGCAATCAACGCAGCACAAAGCCGTGCTGATCGCCACCGCCCAGCCCTGGGACGATGAGATGCGCGAGCGCATTGCGCGCCACCAGCGTGACCGGGCCGAGCGCGTGCCGGGCATGACGACGGTGGAGGAGCCCTTGCACCTGGCCGATGCGATTCAGCGGCACAGCCAGCCCGACACGCTGGTGGTGGTGGACTGCCTCACCTTGTGGCTGACCAACTGGCTGATGCCGATAGAGCCAACAGAGTCAGCTGTAGCCCAATCCCCACTACTCATCCAGTCCGATGAAATCGAAACTTCCGTTCACCCTGAGCTTGTCGAAGCCCTTCGACAAGCTCAGGGTGAACGGTTTATGCGTTCCAAGGCCGGAGCACTATCGCAAGCAGCTACTTTTTTAATAGCAATCCGCTCAGCCCGTGGCCCCGTTATTTTGGTCGGTAACGAGATCGGCCTGGGCGTCATCCCCATGGGCGCCGAGGTGCGCGCCTTTGTCGATGCCCTGGGGCGGCTCAACCAAGACGTGGCCCAAGCGTGTACACGGGTGACCCTGATGGCTGCGGGCTTGCCGCTGACCTTGAAGGTTGAGGGCGCATGAGTTCGCGCTGGCTGGTGGTCTTGCTCGCGGTGTCGAGTCTGCTGGGCTTGGGCCAGAGCGCGCACGCCATGCAAATCACCGACGACCGGGGCGTCACCGTCACGCTGGCCGCGCCGCCACAACGCATCGTCAGCCTGCTGCCCTCATTGACCGAGACCGTGTGTGAGCTCGAGGCCTGCCCGCGCTTGGTGGGGGTGGACCGCTACTCCAACTACCCGTTGCGGGTGCGCACCCTGCCCAAGGTGGGCGGCGGGCTGGACCCCAACATTGAAGCCATCGTGGCCCTCAAGCCCGATCTGGTGCTGATGTCCGTTGCCTCGCGCGCCAGTGACCGGCTTGAAGCGCTGGGCTTGAAGGTCGTGGCGCTAGAAACCAAGCGCCATGCCGATGTGAAGCGCGTGCTGGAGAAGGTGGGCACTTTGCTGGGTGTGGGTGACGCCCAGCGCGTCTGGCGTGTGATTGACGCCAGCGTCTGGGCGGCAGCGCAGTCGCTCTCAGTGCGGGCCAAGAACACGCGGGTTTACTTTGAAGTCAGCCGTGGCCCGTATGCAGCGGGCCAGGCGTCTTTCATTGGGGAAACGCTGGAGCGCCTGGGTGTGAAAAACGTCGTGCCTGCATCTCTTGGCCCCTTTCCCCGGCTCAACCCCGAGTACGTGGTGCGCGCTAATCCGGACTTGATCATGGTGGGCAACCGCACCATGCAGGCCATGGTGCCCTATCCGGGTTGGAGCACCATCAAGGCCGTGCGCGAGCAGCGCATTTGCGTGTTTGGCATTGACGATGCCGACGTGGTGGTGCGCCCCGGCCCGCGCATGGCGGAGGCGGCCCGCATCATGGCCCAGTGCCTGGAAGACAAGGCGCGATGAGCCCAGCCTTCACCGATCAACACCGCAAAGCCTTTGGTTTGGCTTTGGTGTTGCTGTTGGCCAGCGCAGTGCTGTTGCTGCTGGGCGTGAGCGTGGGCAGCACCGGGTTCGAGAGTGTGCTGAATATGCAAAGCGACCCGCAGGCGATGCTGATCGTGGGGGAAATTCGTTTGCCACGCACGCTGGGCGCCTGGCTGGCGGGTGCGTTGCTCGGGCTGGCCGGTGCGGTGGCCCAAGGCCTGTTTCGCAATCCGCTGGCTGACCCGTACCTGCTGGGCAGTGCCTCCGGCGCCTCATTGGGGGTGGCCGCTGCCATGGTGTCGTTCGGCGTGTCGCCGCTGGCCACCCACTGGCTGGTGCGCATTGGTTTTACCGGGGCCGCTTTCATGGGGGCCGTGCTGGCCGTCCTGTTGACCTTGCTGCTGGCCAAGGGCGTGCAACACACCCTGCGTTTGCTGTTGGCGGGGGTGATTGTGGGGGTGGTGCTGGGCGCTTTAAGCTCACTCACGCTGCTGCTGAACCCGGACATCATGCAGGCCATGCAGTCCTTCATGCTGGGCAGCACGGGCTTTGTCGGCTGGGCGGCTTGCGCTGTGATGGCGGTGGTGTTTGTCGCTTGCATGGCGGCGGCCTGGATGATGAGCCATGTGCTCGACGGCCTGGCCTTGGGCGAGGCCACCGCGCAAAGCTTGGGGCTGCGCTTGCCGCAGATGCGGGCCGCGTTGATTGGTGTGCTGGCACTGGCCACGGGCACGGCGGTCGCGCAAACGGGCCTGATTGCCTTTGTCGGCCTGGCCGCGCCGCACTTGGTGCGCTCAGGTGTCAAGACCACGCATGGTCGCCTGATTGGCTTGTCCAGCGGCATGGGGGCCGTGCTGCTGCTGGCGGCCGACGTGTTGGCGCGCGGCGTGATTGCCCCGCAAGAGCTGCCCGTGGGCTTGCTCACCGCCGTGCTGGGTGGCAGCTATTTGCTGTGGTTGATGCACCGGGCCACGGGCCGGGGGGCGGCGTTATGACGCTGGCTGTGTCTGTTGCCGCTACCCATGCTGCTATGCAGGCCCACGCCATTAGTGCCAGCCTGGGCCATTTCGAGGTGCTGCACGATATTTCTCTCACACTGCCGCAGGCGCGCTGGACCAGCATTGTCGGCCCCAACGGTGCGGGCAAATCAACCCTGCTCAAGGTGCTGGCGCATCTATTGCCGCACATTGGCGAGGTGAGCTTGCTCGGCCAGCCCTTAGGCACGCTGCCCGGGCGCGAACGTGCCCGGGTTTTGTCCTGGCTAGGCCAGAACGAAGCCTCCGCCGATGACCTCACCGCTTACGACGTGGCCATGCTGGGCCGCTTGCCGCACCAGCCCTGGTTGAGTCCCCCCAGTCCCGCAGACCACGCCGCTGTGGAACGCGCACTGCGCAGTACGCAGGCCTGGGACTGGCGTGGTCGTGCCTTGGGCCAACTCTCGGGCGGCGAGCGTCAGCGCGTGTTGCTGGCCCGCGCCCTGGCCGTTGAGGCGCAGGTGCTGCTGATGGACGAGCCCTTGGCCAATCTAGACCCACCACACCAAGTGGACTGGCTGCTGCTGGTGCGTGAGTTGGTGGCCAGCGGCAAGACCGTCATCAGCGTGCTGCATGAGATATCGCTGGCACTGCTGGCCGATGAGCTGGTGCTGATGGCCCATGGCCGTGTCACGCACCAAGGCGCTTGCAGTGATGCAGCCACCCACCGCGCGCTGGAGCAAGTGTTTGACCAGCGCATCCGTATCGAGTCCTGTTCGGGTCAGTGGGTTTCACTGCCCAATCTATCAACATCATTCACCCAAGGTCAAACCCATGCAGATTGAAACGCCTCCTGCCGTAAAGCCCTACGAAAAAGCCGAAGGTGAACGGCGCGGCCTGGTCATCGTCAACACCGGCGACGGTAAAGGCAAGAGCACGGCCGCGTTTGGCTTGGCCTTGCGCGCGCATGGCCGTGGCAAGAAGGTCAAGATATTTCAGTTCATGAAAGTGCCCACCGCCCGCTTTGGCGAGCACCGCATGTTTGAGCAACTCGGCATTCCCATCGAGGGCTTGGGCGATGGTTTTAGCTGGAAGAGTCAAGACCTCGAACATTCGGCCCAACTGGCGCGTGACGGCTGGCAAAAAGCCAGAGCGGCCATTCTGAGCGGCGAGTATTTCATGGTGACGCTCGATGAGATCACCTACCCGCTGATCTACGGCTGGCTGCCGCTGGAGGATGTGTTGGCCACCTTGCGTGAGCGCCCTAAAGGCGTCCATGTGGTGCTGACCGGTCGCCGTTGCCCGCCCGAGATCATTGCGCTGGCCGACACCGTGACCGAGATGACAAAAATCAAGCACGCCTTCAACGCGGGCATCCCTGCGCAGCGCGGGATTGAAGATTGAGCATGACGCATTCGCCTCTTGGTCTCGCCGTTCCCACTGACCCCGCCGATCCCCTGCACGCCTTTGGCTCCGAGGAGCGCAGCGGCGTGTACCGTGCGATTCATGAGCGGCGCGACATGCGTCACTTCAGCGGCGGCGTGGTGGCTGATGAAGTTTTGCTGCGCCTCTTGCGTGCGGCGCACCATGCGCCCAGCGTGGGCTTAATGCAGCCCTGGCGTTTCATCCGCGTTCGCTCATGTGAGCTGCGAACGAACATTCATGCGCTGGTGGAGCAAGAGCGCGTGATGACGGCGCGCGCTTTGAAGGAGCGCGAAGACGAATTCATGAAGCTCAAGGTGCAAGGCGTGCTGGACGCTGCCGAGCTGCTGGTGGTGGCACTACCACCGGGGCGCGAAGCCCATGTGTTTGGCCGCCGCACTTTGCCGGAGATGGACTTGGCGTCGGCCGCTTGCGCCATTCAAAACCTCTGGTTGGCCGCTCGCGCTGAGGGGCTGGGCATGGGTTGGGTGTCGATCTTCGACCCCGAGCAATTGACCCAATTGCTGGCCATGCCCGAAGGCAGCAAACCGATTGCGGTGCTGTGCCTGGGGCCGGTTGCTGAGTTTTACGCGCAGCCCATGCTGCAACAAGAGCATTGGGCCAGCCGTGCGCCCTTGGGGGAGATGTTGTTTGAAGACAGCTGGGGCGAGCCGATGGGGATTGCGGGTTCTTGCGCATGAATCAGCTCAACTGGCTGCCCGCCCTCATGTCTTCAACAGCCTTGCTGGTCATGGCCACAGCCTTGCTCTTGGCGATGGTGATTGACGCCCTCTTGGGCGAACCACCGACCTGGCTACACCCCGTCGTCGGCATGGGCTACTACTTGTCCTGCTGGGAGCGTCGTTTGCTGGCGCAAGGCCCTGCTGCGGCCTTCACAGCGGGCGCTGCGGCTTGGCTGCTGGGGGCCAGCGGAGTGGGGGGGCTGGCCTGGGCCGCGCAGCACTATGCACTGCATGAACTGCCCGCCGTGTGGGCCACGGTGGTGTTGGCTGTTCTGCTCAAGCCCCTGCTGGCCTGGCGCATGCTGCGCCGGGAGGTGTTGGCGGTGGAAGCCGCCCTGGCAGAGTCGCTCAATGCGGGACGCCAACGCCTGGCCTGGCTGGTCAGCCGTGATGTCTCGGCGTTGAGCGAAGCCGAGGTGCGTGAAAGCGCCATAGAGACCCTGGCCGAAAACCTCAACGACTCGGTGGTAGCCCCCATTTTTTGGTTTGTGCTGCTGGGCCTGCCCGGCGCAGCGGTGTACCGATTCGCCAACACGGCGGACGCCATGTGGGGCTACCGTGGGCGCTGGGAGTGGGCAGGCAAATGGGCAGCGCGGGCGGACGACGTGCTGTCGTGGCTGCCAGCGCGGCTCACGGCGGGGTTGTTGTTCGTGCTGGGCGGCGGCGGGTCTTTCAAAATCCTCCGCCAAGAAGCGCGCCGCACCCCATCCCCCAACAGCGGCTGGCCCATGGCCGCCATGGCATTGGGCTTGGGCGTGCGCTTGGGCAAGCCGGGTGCGTATGTTTTGCATGCAGCAGGACGTGTGCCAAATGAGCAAGATACATTTTTGGCCGTTAATTCAGCATTAAAAACGGCTGTAGTCTATTGTTTAATAGCAGGGGCAGCTATTTATTCAATAGCGTGGATGAGGGCATCATGAGTTCAAATCAATCGCCATCCATGACCTCCACACGCCAACATGGCGGCCCTGACGCCCTAGGCGTGCCGATGCATGACTTCTCAAGCAATGCCAACGCCTGCGGCCCTTGCCCGCCCGCGCTCGTGGCCGTGCAACAGGCCGACGCCACGCGCTACCCCGACGCCAGCTACACCGCCCTGCGCGAGAAGCTCGCTCACCGGCATAGCGTTTCAAGTGAACGCATTCTGCTGGCGGGCAGTGCCAGCGAGTTCATTCTTCGCATCAGCGCGGCGGTGGCGCAACAGGGTGGAGTGACGAGGGGGAAGCAGGGCGGCTGCACGGTTGCGCTACCGTCGTACAGCTATGGTGACTACGCCCATGCTGCCCAAGCCTGGGGCCTGACGCCCATCACCCAAGCAGGCGCAGGGGCACAAGCCAAAGAGGCGTCCTTGCGCTGGTGCTGCGACCCCTCCAGCCCCCTAGGCGCGCCGCAAGCGGATTTGGCAGAGCTGAATTCAAGCCTGCACAGGCATGACGACGCTCTGGTCGTTCTAGACCGCGCTTACGAGCCACTGCGACTGGAAGGCGCTCTGGCCCTGTCCCCCGAGGCCCTGCAACAGGTCTGGCAACTGTGGTCACCCAACAAGGCACTGGGCCTGACCGGCGTGCGCGCGGCCTACGTCATCGCGCCGCTGGGCTCAGAGCAGATGGTCGCCACCCTAGAGCGCCTGTGCCCCTCATGGCCGCTGGGCGCGCACGGTGTAGCCCTGCTACAGGCCTGGGTAGAGTCCGAGGTGCAAGCTTGGCTGGTGCAGAGCCTGCACACGCTGCGAGAGTGGAAGGCCATGCAGGCAAGCATGTTGAAAGAGCTAGGTTGGACTTGCCTGCCCAGCGTGGTCAATTTCTTCTGCGCCCGCCCACCCAAAGCGATAGATCTGAACGCTGTGCGTGCGGCAGGCATCAAGCTGCGCGACACAACATCCTTCGGCTTACCCGGTCACTTTCGCCTGAGTGTGCAAACACCGGCGGCGCAGGCGGCGTTGAAGGCGCTGTTGAAATCCGGTTTGTACAACCCAATACCGCTCCAAACCGTCAAGACTTATGGGAGTTTCATCAATGATCGCTAAATGCGTCATGGTGTTAGGCACCACCAGTGGTGCGGGCAAGAGCTGGCTGGCCACGGCGCTGTGCCGCCACTACGCGCGTCAGGGGCTCAAAGTCGCGCCTTTCAAGGCGCAGAATATGAGCAATAACGCTCGGGTGGTGGAGGGCGGTGAGATTGGCAGTGCGCAGTACTTCCAAGCCCTGGCAGCGAAGATTGAGCCCGATGTCCGTATGAACCCGCTGCTGCTCAAGCCCGAGCGCGACACGCACAGCCAGGTGATCTTGTTGGGGCAAGTCAATGCCGAGCTTACGCGCATGGCTTGGCGTGCGCGCAGCGAGGCGGTGTGGCCGGTGGTGGCGCAGTCGCTGGATGCCTTGATGGCCGAGAACGACGTGGTGGTGATCGAGGGCGCCGGTTCACCGGCAGAGATCAATCTCTCCAGCAGTGACATCGTCAACCTGCGCGTAGCGCGCCATGCCCGGGCGCAGTGCCTGCTGGTGACCGACATTGACCGGGGCGGGGCGTTTGCCCACCTCTACGGCACCTGGGCGCTGCTGCCCGAGGCGGATCGAAGCTTGATTCGTGGCTTCGTGCTGAACAAATTTCGTGGCGATGCCGCTTTGTTGGCCCCTGCGCCGCAGATACTGCAAGACCTTACCGGCGTGCCCACCGTGGCAACCCTGCCCATGTGGTGGCAGCACGGCCTGCCGGAAGAAGATGGCGTGTTTGATATGACCCCCACGCTTGTCGCTTCGCGTACTGCGTTGCCCCCATCCGGGGAAGACCCCCCGGATTTGCCGGGTGGGGGGGGCGTGCCTTGCTTGGGGCGGCCCGGCGCTGCGGCGCAGACGCCTGAACCGTTCACCATCGCGGTGGTCGTCTATCCCCGCATCAGCAATCTGGATGAATTCCAAGCGCTCAAAAATATCCCCGGTGTGCGTTTGAAGTGGGTGCGCAGCGCGGCAGAACTGGCCGACGCGGACTGGGTCATCCTGCCCGGCTCCAAGCACACCAGCGGCGACTTGGCTTGGCTGCGCGCGCAGGGGCTGGACCGCGCCGTTGCAGAGCATGCGAACAGGGGCGGGGCCGTGCTGGGCATTTGCGGGGGTCTGCAAATGTTGGGCGAGGCGTTGATTGATCCACATGGCATTGAGCACGCTTATCTGGGCAACGCGCCGGGCCTGGGGCTGTTGCCGTTGGTCACGGTGTTTGAGGCGGACAAGACGGTGCGGCGTCGCACGGCTTGCTTTAGCGACGTGGCTGGCCTCTGGTCCGCTCTGTCGGGCGTGACGGTGCAGGGCTACGAGATTCACCACGGCCAGACTGCGCAGCAACCGGCCATGGCGGCTGCGGGCGACGTGGCGCGCGTGCTCATGCCTGATGGCTTGGCTTGGCAGAACACGGCTGGCAATGTGCTGGGCTTGTACCTGCACGGTTTGTTTGAAGATGCGGCTGCGTTGCAGGCGCTTTTTGGCCAGCACGGTGCGGCGCATGTGCCCACCCTGGATGCGGTGTTTGAGGCCATGGCCGATTATATTGAGCGGCATTTTGAGCCGAGGGTATTGGCGGGTTTGATTGAAGAGCCTACACCCATAACTTCGAATACATGAATCCCCAAACGCCCAATCAGATTTTCGATTCTCAGAATAACAAGGACGCCCATGAATCTCACTCTCCCCACCTTGACCGACATCAGCCACTCGACTTTGACTCAGGCCCTACAACACAAGATCGATCAAAAGACCAAGCCCCTGGGCTCACTCGGTCGCCTGGAGTCTTTGGCCTTGCAATTGGGCCAGATTTTGAATACCGAATCACCCGAGCTGCACGCCCCGCAAATGCTGGTGTGTGCCGGTGACCACGGGTTGGCGGCGCGCGGCGTCTCGGCCTACCCGAGTGACGTGACCTGGCAGATGGTGGAGAACTTTTTGGCCGGGGGTGCGTGTGTGAGCGTGATGGCACGTCAGCATGGCATTGCCCTCACGGTGGTGGACTGCGGCGTGTGCCATGACTTTGCGCCGCGAGCGGGGTTGGTGAACCTCAAAATTGCGCCGGGTACGGCGGACTCTTTCAACGGCCCCGCGATGACTAATGAGCAGTGCCAGCAAGCCATCAGCAATGGGCAAGAACTGGTGAAGAAGCTGCCGGGCAATGCCGTGCTCTTGGGCGAGATGGGTATTGGCAATACCTCAGCGGCCTCCATGCTGCTGGCGCGCCTGAGTGGGCAAGACATTGCCCTATGTACCGGTGCGGGCACCGGGCTGGACGCCGCTGCGGTAGCGCGCAAGACCGCCGTGCTGCGTGAGGTGTTGCAACGCCATGCGCAGGCCACCCAGCCCTTGCAGGCGCTGGCCGCCTTTGGCGGTTTTGAGATTGCTACCTTGCTGGGTGCCGTGCAGCAAGCCGCGCAGGAGCGGCGTGTGATTGTGGTGGATGGCTTCATCGCCAGCTCGGCGGTGCTGGTGGCCCATGCTCTGCAACCGCAGGTCTTGCAGCGCTGCGTGTTTGCCCATCGATCGGGTGAACTGGGCCACGCCTTGATGTTGCAACACCTGGGTGCGCAGCCGCTGCTGGACCTGGGCCTGCGCCTGGGTGAGGGCTCGGGCGCGGCGTTGGCCTGGCCTTTGCTGGAATCGGCCTGCCGCATGCTGCGTGAGATGGCCAGTTTTGAGTCGGCTGGTGTGTCGGAAAAATCAAGCCACTAACCAACCTACATACCCGCCATGAACTTTATACGGCATACCCTGCTGGCGCTGCAATTTTTCACCCGCATCCCGGTCACGGGTCGGCTGGCCGCATGGGTGGGTTACAGCCCGAATTTGATGCGCGCCAGTACCGCGCATTTTCCGGGCGTGGGTTGGTTGGTGGGTCTTGTTGCGGCATTGAGTTTTGCGGGTCTGCGTGGGCTCTTGCCTGATGTGCCGGGGGCCGCGCTGGTGGCGGCAGTGACCAGCACGGGCTTGACGGTTTTACTCACCGGGGCTTTGCATGAAGACGGCCTGGCTGACGTGGCGGACGGCTTGGGCGGCACGCATGAGCGGACTCGGGCGCTAGAGATCATGAAGGACTCGCGCGTGGGGGCATTCGGTGTGCTGGCCTTGGTGCTGGCACTGCTGATGAAAGTGGCGCTGCTGGGCCTGTTGGACAGTGTGGACACCGGGCTGGTTTGCGCAGCTTTGCTCGCGGCGCATGTGAGTTCGCGGGCTTGGCCCTTGCTGCTCATTCGCTGCTTGCCGTATGTGGGGGATGCTGCCAGTTCCAAATCTAAACCACTGGCAGATCAGATCAGCACCCCCAGCTTGATCGTGGCCGGGCTCTGGCTGTTGGGCGTACTGGCGCTGGTGCAATGGGTTTTCGACGGTGTGTTCTGGTTGTGGCCGCTGCTGGCATCTGGCTTGGCTTTCTTGACTATGTGGCGACTGTTTGCGCGCCGCTTGCAGGGCTTCACGGGTGACTGTCTGGGGGCGACGCAACAGGTGTGTGAGCTGGCGTTTTATCTCGGGTTGGCCTTGTCGCTGTGAGTCTATTGCTATGAAACTGTGGCTGGTCCGCCATGCGCGGCCTTTGATCGAGCCTGGAATTTGCTATGGGGCCACCGATATGGCTTCTGATATCCAGGCAACCGAAGCCTGTGCCCAAACGTTGGCGCAGGTGTTACCGCAGGACGTGCGAGTCATGACATCACCTCTGCAACGCTGCACCCAACTGGCGCAGGCCTTGCAAACGTTACGCCCGGATTTGCGCGTCACCCCGGATGCCCGTCTTGCGGAGATGGACTTCGGTTGCTGGGAAGGCGTGCGCTGGGATGCTATTCCGAAAGACGCCTACGCCCGATGGATGGCCGACTTCAACACCTGCCGTTTTGGCGGGCGCGAGAGCGTGGGGGAGTTTATGCAGCGTGTGGCGCTGGTCCGTGCAGACGTTCAGGGAGAAGCGCATGAAACCGTCTGGATCGCTCATGCGGGCGTGGCGCGGGCCATGACTTTGCTGGCGCAGGGCTTGACGCGTGTTGAGCGCGCTGATCAATGGCCCAAAGCGGCGCCTGAATGGGGGCAATGGTGGGAGCGGGAGATGTAGCCCTTGGAGGACGCGCAATGCGTCCAACCCCACCCGAAATTCGGTCGGACTGCGGGTGATTCAGCGGTAGACTGTGTGCTCAAAAAGGTAAAACCGATGAATAGAAATTTCAAGTACATGGAAGGTACATTTCGCCCACTCATGGCGGCGTTTGTACTTTCTTTTGGACTGATGGCTTGCGGTGGTGGGACTACGACCGTCAACCGCACTAGCACATCAACAGGCGCGTCCGTTACAGCCATCACAGCCATCACATCGTTCACACCTACAACAGCACAAGCGGGAGTGGCCACACAATTCACTGTGGTTGGAACCGGCATTCCACTGACATCGGTGGTTGACTTGCCTGGAGGCACCTGTGCCAGCCCATCCAGCATTACAGCCTTAGGATTTTTGGTTACTTGCACCCCAAGCGCCACCCCAGGCGCAGTCACCGCGATTATCAACAACAATACGCCCGCCAACGGTGGGTACTGGATTGGTCAGCAAACCTTGACTATCACGGCAGGTGTCAGTGGTGTGAGTTTGTTAACTGACACAGGCATTACCGCTAACCAATGTTATGGTGCAGGCAGCGATGCGCTGATTAGCTGTACCAGCGCTGCGGCCATTGCACTCAATTCCCAACAAGACGGCATGGTAGGACTCGATGTGACTACCCCGAACAGTACCGATGGTTGGTTGGGATCAAGTTACAGTATTTCAACCACGACAACGACGACGATTACACCGTCGACCACGACCACGACGACGACGAGCAATCCCAGTTGTATCAAGGACAATGTGACGAATTTGACTTGGCAACGTGCCAGCACCACGCTCACGAGTTTGACAGTGGCCACCCTCAGTACCGAAGCAACAGGCTTGCGCGATGCTGCTAACTTTGCCGCGTTGTGTGGTTTTTCTGATTGGCGTTTGCCCACTCCGTCAGAGCTACAAAGCTTGGTGAACTACGGCCAAAGCATTGCCTCGCCCGCTATTGATTTGAATTGGTTTTCGACCACCCTCAGCACTTGGTATTTCACTGACACGCCATACCAGTTCGGCTCTGGACTCCACCTCTGGGGGGTAAATTTTGCCGATGGCACCTTGAACGATTCCTTTTCTCGGCAGCTTAGGCTTGTACGCTAGCTCGCTAAAGGTTCAGCTCATTCAGAAAGATTGACAGTATGAAGATTTTGAATAGTTCCCCTATCACTTGGTTGCATTGCTTAGCTACGCTGGTGTTGGCCTGGTCTGCTTTAGTTCCAGTTCAGGCGCAGACACGCTACACCTATTCAACCGATGGTAGTCAGGTCACCGATACCCAAACTGGCTTGATTTGGTTCCGCTGTACTGCCGGGCAGGCGTGGAACGGTAGCGCTTGTGTGAATGCGCCCACGACGTTCACACACGAGGCAGCTTTGTCCTACGCGGCAAGTCAGCCAGGCTGGCGTTTGCCTAACGTCAAGGAGCTGACCAGCTTGCTGAATGGGAACGGTGGTTTTATGGCGATTGATAGGGTGGCATTTCCGGGTGCGATAGCGTATGGTTATTGGACATCAACCCCGTACGTGCCGTCGCCCTCATCAGCCTGGGTCGTTAATTTCCAAACAGCGTCGGCAGTATACGCTGCGAACCGCGCTGGTGGTAGCTTCTTTGTGCGCCTGGTGCGCTAGGCCAGTGTCTTGGATTTGTAGTCGCAATCCATCGCCACGCTGCACACCCAGCACTGCGGTTTGCGCGCCTGGCACACGTAACGCCCGTGCAAGATTAACCAGTGGTGCGCGTTGACCAAGTAGGGTGGAGGGATGCGCTTGAGCAGCTTTAACTCCACCTCCAGTGGCGTTTTTCCGGGGGCCAGGCCCGTGCGATTGCCCATGCGAAAAATGTGCGTGTCCACCGCCATGGTGGGTTCACCAAAGGCCGAGTTCAACACCACATTGGCCGTCTTGCGGCCCACGCCGGGCAATGTCTCCAGCTCTGCACGGGTGCGAGGTACTTCACCGTTGAACTGTTCAAGCAGCATCTGGCAGGTTTGCATCAAATGCTTGGCCTTGCTGTGGTACAGACCGATGGTTTTGATGGTGCTCTCCAGATCGTCCAGACCCAAATCCAAGATTTTCTGCGGCGTGTTGGCCACCGGGAACAGCTTGCGCGTGGCCTTGTTCACGCCTACATCGGTGGCTTGGGCTGAGAGCAACACCGCCACCAACAGTTCAAACACGCTACTGTATTCCAGTTCGGTCACGGGGTGCGGATTAGCGGCCTGGAGTGTGGCAAAGAAGTGTTCGATCTGGGCTTTGTTCATGAGGCAATTTTCCCATGGCATCATTGCGTTATGAAAACCACAAATTTTTATAAATCTGTCGCTCAGGCGTACATTCGCATCACCGCCTTGGGATGTTTTTCTGGCCTGCTTGCCCTGGCCCCAGCCGATGCGCAAACACCGAAAAACATCATCATCCTGTTTGCTGATGGTGCGGCTGGGACGCAGATGGAGTTTGGTCGTTATTCGAGTGAGCTGTTGCGCGGCAAGTCCTTTGCGGTGACCTCCGAAGTCATGCGTCACGGGACGCTGGGCTTGATGTCAACCCTTTCTAATAACGCCTACGTTACAGATTCAGCCGCCGCCGCGTCTGCGATGTCCACCGGCTTCAAGGCCAACAATGGCGCGATATCGACCACGCCGCAGGGCGCAACACCCGCTACCTTGATGCAAGACGCGCGCAAGCAAGGCAAGAAAATCGGCTTGGTGACAACCTCCATGCTGTACGACGCCAGCCCGGCCGCGTTCAGCGTGAATGCCAAATCACGGCGCGACTATGAGTTCATCGTCAACCAGTACCTGGCCCTGGCACCCGATGTTTTGTTGGGCGGTGGCGCTGATTACTTCAAGCTCGATGGCATCGACGGCGGTAAACGCAAAGACGAGCGGGATATGGTGGAGGCGTTCCGCAAACAAGGCTACACGGTGGCCACAAAAACGGCTGACCTGGCCAAGCCTATGCGTCAGCGCAATCCCAAATTGCTCGGCCTGTTTGCCGACGAGGCGATGGACTTCGCCATTGACCGGGACGCGGCCAAGCAGCCGAGTCTGGCGGAGATGACGGGCTCAGCGCTGAAGGTGTTGTCCGCTGCGCCCAACAAAGGATTCGTGTTGTTTGTCGAGAATGAAAACACGGATTCGGCCGGTCACGAGAACGACGTGGGAGCACTGATGCATGACTTGTGGGCGTTTGACGATGCGGTCAAGGTCGCCTTGGCGTTTCGCAAGAAACACCCGGACACGCTCGTCATCGTCACGGGTGATCACGAAACCGGCGGGTTTTCGCCCACCTCGGCGCAACGCCCCAAAGGCTCAACGGGGACTGGCTCTTCATTGGTGGTCAATGCGGACATGCTGCGCGTGATCGGGGGCTTCAAAATGTCATTCCAAGCCATCTCTGACCGTATGGATGAGAAGGCGAAAGCGGGCGCAGACCAGGACGCCGTCATGGCTTACTTGGCCGACCTGGTCCAGAAAAACCTGCCGGGCATGCAAATGGACGACGAAGTGAGGGCTCTGATTCTCAACAAGCAGGCCCCCAGTTTGAATATTCGCCATCACCAGTTGCCCCCCACGCCGGCCCCAGCTCTGGGCTTGATGGTGGCGCGACAAACCGGTTTTTACTGGGGCAGCTCGGGCCACACCAGCGAACCGGCCACGGTGTCGGCTATCGGCCCCGGTGCTGCGCTGTTCAAAGGCTACCAGGACAATACCGATTTCGCGCGAAACCTGCGGCGTTTGCTGGGGGTACAAGAGCTT
>JANXSU010000125.1 GCA_025356545.1 Comamonadaceae bacterium | reverse complement strand
CCACAAGCACGTACAGTACAAGCCCCAGACCCGTACCCAAGCTGCGCATCCAACTGAGTGGCAAAGGCGCAATCAGGCGCATGAAGACCAGCCCGAAGTGCGGCATCACTCGCCCCCGCTTGGGGTTGGCTGTCTAGGCTGCTTGTAGCGCTCATAGCCCCACAAATACTGCTGAGGGCACTGGCGGATCGCGCGCTCCATGGCCACGTTGATCTGTACCACGGCCTCATTCAGATCGTCAGACAAAGGCTGTGAGAGTTCGCTAAAGTGCAGCCGAAACCCACGCCCCCAAGACAGTCGCTCGCCCCAAGTCAAAACGGTGGCAGCTTTGGTTTGCAAGGCCAAGCGGGCACCCAGCGTCATGGTGTAGGCGTCCTTGCCAAAAAACGGCACCCATTGGCCCATGCCCTCAGGCGGCACTTGGTCGGGCAACAAGCCCACGGCACGGCCCGCACGCAGGGCTTTGATCATCTGGCGCACCCCGGCCAATGTGGTGGGGGCCGTCTCCAGTCCAGGGCGCTGGCGGGCACGCGCCATGATTGTGGCCAGCCAGGCTTGGCGGGCTGGGCGGTACAGCACAGTCAAGGCACCGTACTTAGCGCCAAAACGTTCGGCCAAACCTTGCGCCGTGGCCTCAAAACACCCCATGTGCGGCGTCAGAAACACAACACCACGGCCCTGCGCATAAGCAGCCTCCACACAGATCAGACCCGACCATTGCAGGGCCACAGGCGCACCAAACCACATGCGTGGCAGCTCGGCCATGCCCCGGCCCGCTTGACCAACGGCTACCACCCACTGCTGCCAAACCAGGCCCGCTTGTCTGGCATTGGCTATAAAGCGCTGGCGATAAACGCCTGAGAAGACAAACACCAGCCAGCCCAGCACCCAGCCCAGGCCATGCAGCAGCCACAGAGGCATTCTGGAGAAGAGGCGTAACAAGGTCATCGTGACTGGGATAAAATTAAAAGGTCGCTGAGTTATCGAACTACTTGCAGGGCGACACACAAGCGCCGCACAAACGTGTAGCGATTGTGCCTTGTCAATTTTGACGACTCTGCTAAAGCGTTCGCCGAAGGCCCCAAAGCCCAAGCAACGCGTCTTAACTACTTTGGAGCTTTTTAAAAATGGCGAACGACTATCTCTTTACTTCTGAATCCGTGTCTGAAGGTCACCCCGACAAGGTGGCGGACCAAATCTCTGACGCGATCCTGGACGCGATCTTCAAACAAGACCCGCGCTCACGCGTAGCTGCCGAGACCCTGACCAACACCGGTCTGGTGGTGTTGGCCGGTGAGATCACCACCAACGCGCATGTGGACTACATCCAGGTCGCTCGCGACACCATCAAGCGCATCGGCTACGACAACACCGACTACGGTATCGACTACAAAGGTTGCGCCGTGATGGTCTGCTACGACAAGCAGAGCAATGACATTGCCCAAGGTGTGGACCATGCCAGCGACGACCACCTCAACATCGGCGCGGGCGACCAGGGCCTGATGTTCGGCTACGCCTGCAACGAGACGCCCGAGCTGATGCCTGCGCCCATTCACTACGCGCACCGCTTGGTCGAGCGCCAAGCGCAATTGCGCAAAGACGGGCGTTTGCCTTTCTTGCGCCCTGACGCCAAAAGCCAAGTCACGATGCGCTATGTCGATGGCAAACCCCACTCCATCGACACCGTGGTGCTGTCCAGCCAGCATGCGCCCGAGATGAGCGACGGCACCAAGATGAAGCCCGCGTTTATTGAGGCGGTGATTGAGGAAATCATCAAACCCGTGCTGCCCAAAGAATGGCTCATCAACACCAAGTACTTGATCAACCCCACCGGTCGTTTCGTCATCGGCGGCCCCCAGGGTGATTGCGGCCTGACCGGGCGCAAGATCATTGTGGACACCTACGGCGGTGCTTGCCGACATGGTGGCGGTGCGTTCTCTGGCAAAGACCCCAGCAAGGTCGATCGTTCAGCCGCTTACGCCGCGCGCTATGTGGCCAAGAACATCGTGGCTGCGGGTCTGGCATCCAAGTGTGAAATTCAGGTGGCTTACGCGATTGGTGTGGCACAGCCCATGAACATCACGGTCAACACTCACGGCACGGGTGTGATTGATGACGACAAAATCGCTGCCTTGGTGAACGCGCATTTCGACCTGCGCCCCAAAGGCATCATCCAGATGCTGGACTTGCTGCGCCCAATCTATGAAAAGACCGCCGCTTACGGCCACTTTGGCCGCGAAGAACCGGAATTCACTTGGGAGCGTACCGACAAATCTCAAGCGCTGCGTGCAGCGGCGGGCCTGTAAGGCGCAATCATCTATGAAGCTCCAAACACAACGCTGGATTGATCGCTGGGTGGGCCAGCTTCTGTGCGGCGCTGTGTCGGTTTGGGCGCGACTCATGGGCACGCGCCGCCCGCCCGCTGGTGGACAACCCGAACCACGCCACATTCTGGTCATTTTGCTGTCCGAGATGGGCAGCATCGTGTTGGCTGGCCCCATGTTTGCGGCGCTGCGCCAGCGCTACCCTGGCGCCACGGTGCATGTGTTGCAGCTCAAGAAAAACCAAGAAGTCTCCATCCTGCTGGGCTTGGCCAAGAGCGAGCACCTGCACGCGTTGGACGACAGCTCGGGCTTGAACCTGCTGCGCGACATCTGGCGCGTGAGTCTGGCAATGCGCCGCCTGCCGCTGGACGTGGTGATCGACTGCGAGCTGTTCTCGCGCATCAGCAGCCTGCTGTCCTATATGACCGGCGCACCGCTGCGCGCGGGCTTCACGCCGCACACGCAAGAAGGCCTGTACCGGGGCAGCTTCATCAACCGCGCCATTCCCTACAACCCTTACCAGCACATCAGCAAGCAGTTTCTCTCGCTGGTCGATGCGCTGGGCAGTGACAGCACGCCGCGCAACAAGACTGCGGCCACTCGTGAGCTGCCGACGCAGACCGGCCTATCTGTGCCCTTTGAGGCCGCAGAACTGGCAGCCTACCGCACCAAGATGCTCGGCGATCACCCGACGCTGACCGGGCGCAAGGTGGTGTTGGTGTACGCGGGCGGCGGCATCCTGCCCGAGCGCGCTTGGCCGGTGGAGCACTACGCCCGTGTGGCGCGTGGTTTGACCGAAGCTGGTCATGCCGTCGGTCTGATTGGCCTGCGCAGTGACGCCGCGCTGGCCCAAGATTTGCAGGTCCGCGCGCAAAGCCCACTGTGTGTCGATCTGACCGGCTACACCCGCAGCATCCGCGAGCTGCTCATGCTGTTTCATGCCTGTGATTTGCTACTGACCAATGACGGTGGTCCTGGCCACTTTGCCAGCCTGACGCCGATTCACACTCTGGTGTTTTTCGGGCCAGAGACGGGCAAGCTCTATGGCCCGCTGCCCGGGACGATGGGGCCACGTTCACGAATTTATGAATCGGGCATTGCCTGCTCGCCCTGCCTGAGTGCCTACAACCACCGCCTGACCTTTTGCGATGGCGACAACCAGTGCCTCAAGCGCATTGCACCCGATCCGGTGCTGACAGATGCCTTGCAGACCTTGCAAACACCGACTGCGGTTTTGGCATGACCGCTCCTGCACTCTCCCTACAAGAGCGCCTGTGGCGTTTGATTGACTGGCTGCACGGTTTTCGCTACGTGCGCTTCGGGTTGGTCGGAGCCAGCGGCACGGTGATCAATCTGGCCGTGCTTTACACGGCGCATGAATTTTTGTTCAACACCTTCGAGCCGCCGGGCAGCAAGCCTTATTTCTCGCTAGCGCTGGCCATTGGCTTGGCCACCATCAATAACTTCACTTGGAACCGCTTGTGGACTTGGTCAGACCGCCAGCACGCCACCTCTAGCCAGCGTGAAGACGCGATTTCCAAACGCCATTTGCTGGCCCAGTTGGTGCAGTACGCCACGGCCTCGTGGATCGGCATTGCGCTTCAGTACGCACTCACCCTGTGGCTCGCACATTACATGCACTACATGTTGGCCAATCTGATCGCCATTCTGATCGCCAGTGTGAGCAACTTCATCACCAACGACCGCTGGACTTTTCGCCACCGTAACAAGGGCTAAGAACCGTGGCTCTATTTCCGTCATCCCCGCGCAAGCAGGAACTTCATGACGTGGCAGCACTGGATTTCCGCATGCGCGGGAATGACAGCACAATCGTTTGGCTCGTCCTGCTGCTACTGGCCATCGCGGTTTATAGCTTCGGCCTGGGTGGGCATTACATCCCCACCAATGGTGACGAGATGGTCTATGCCCATATCGCACGCATGACGGCTGAGACCGGCCATTGGCTGCCGCTGGCCTCTGCACTGGAAGGCACGCGCAACACCAAGCCACCCCTGCTGATCTGGCAAGCCATGGTGGCGGGCGACTGGGGCAAAAACTGGCAACTATGGGCCTTGCGTATCCCCAGCCTGATCTACACGCTACTCATGGCCGCCGCTGTGGGCTGGACGGCACGCCTGATCACCCGCAGCACGCGCGACGGCCTGATCGCCGCTTGCGTCTATCTGGCTTTTCTCAGCACCTTTCGCTACAGCCGACCTTTTTTGACCAGCGCGCCCGAAACTTTCTGGTTCAGCCTGCCTTTGTTGGGCTTGTTGTGGCAACGGCTGCGATTCACCTTAAATCAACCAAAATCCGTTCACCCTGAGCTTATCGAAGGGCTTCGACAAGCTCAGGGTGAACGGGGTTTCAAACCTCAAGCGCATGGGGCGAGTTGGGCCATGCACACCCTCTTCGGGCTGGGTCTGGGCCTCGGTATGGCCTATAAATCTTTCGCCCTGATTGCACCTGCAGCGGCGGCGTGGTGGCTGGCTTTGCTGCTGAGTGCCCCGTCTCTCAATTGGCGTGACGTGCTGGTCGCCACGCTACGGGTGAGCTTTAGCGCCGTGCTGGCCTTGGGCGTCTTTGCCCTGTGGTTTGTGCTTGACCCCGACCCCGCTGCCGTGTGGCAAGAGTTTGTGGTGGCCGAGAACGCGGGCAAGTTCTCCGACGAACACAGCTACTGGCGTGAAGCCCTGCTCGGTGGCGGCTCCAGCATTTGGGCGCAGCTACTTTCCTACGCGGTCAATGCGGGCCTGCTGGCCTTCATCGTCATCGGTCTGGCCTGGGTAGGTTTGAAAAAAATTCACAAGACAGGTCTGCGCGCACCCCTTGCACCCCACATGGCCATCTTGCTGGCCTGGGTCGCCGTCTGGTTGGTGGTGTTCACCCTGCCCAGTCAGCGCTCGGCACGCTACGTGATTCCGGCCATGCCTGCGGTGGCGATTTTGATCGCGCTGTATTGGCACAACATTTCGCGCCTGTTGTTCATGCCCACGCTGTTGTTGTCCGGCTTTATTGGCTTGGTGCTGGGCCGCATCGCCTGGGTGGGTCATGATTTGGGGCTGTTCAGCGCAGGGGAGTTCAGCGCCGTGTTGATCGCCCTGGGCCTGGGGGCCTTGACGCTAATCGCCTGCATGATCAAGCCAGACTGGAGCCGCACCGGGGCCGTGCTGGCCAGCCTGCTGGTCTATGCCACGTTCAATCTCACGGTCGCGCCGCTGGACGGGCCACGGGGGCGCTATGCGATGGAGGCCGCGACCTCATTGCCGCCCCAAGCCCGCATCGCCGTGCCCAACAGTTTCAACGGGCAGTTTGAGCGCTTTCAATTTCTGCTGCCCGGTCAACACGCTTTTTCGCCCTACGACACCGAGGCACGCGCTGCGGCCCGTGTCGTTCCCGGTTCGACACCCATGGCACCAGCTCAGCAACTTGATGGGCTGTTAGCAACGCATAACGCCGTGGTCTGGATTCAGGCCGAGCCGACAGAAGTCGAACCGCCCTGCACGCCGGGCTGCCGCGTGCTGGGCCAACGCTGGCTGCTCAAAAGCCGCTACCTGAGTGGTGAAGTGCGACTCGACAACCTGTGGGAACCCCAAGACTGGTTGTTCAAGCGCGAGTGGCTGCTTGCCCGTGACGCGTCACGCTAAGCGCCCTTCAAACGTCGCTGAATCACCCCGAGCCCACGGGGCAGCCACGCGACCTGAAGCGCGGCCCACAGCCACGGATCCAGTAACGCATCCCACACATTGCCCGTGGGCAGCCGTAGCACAACGTGCACCAACAGCACGCCGACCAACAGCACCGGGGGCAAACGCCACGTGTTTTGCGTTGACACTGTCACCCAAGGCACGACAGCCAACAGGGCCACGACCAACACCGCTGCCGGGCTGAATCCGAAAGCGTAAAGCGAAAAAGGCCACAGGGCAAAGGTGTCCAGCAACAAGACCCAGCCCAGCACCATGCCCCCCAGACTCAAGCGCCACAGCGCTTGCACTTGCACCGGATCCGGTCGATGGCACACACCCAGCCACAAGAGCAACACTGTCGTCATCACACTGGGGGATTGAAACGCCAGACCCAACCAAAAAGAAGGCGTCCACTGGCCCGGCAGGCACACGCTCACCAGCATCAAGCCCACCCAGCCTAGCTGCGCCCAGCGCGGCGAACGCGGCCAACAGCGACGCAGCAACAAAAGCCCAAGACCCGCCAACACAACACCCCAACTCAAGCGCCGCGCCCAGCGCAACACCTCCAGGTCGGGCAAGCGCGGCACGTCCGTGGACATCAAAAGCGTGAAAAAGTGAGAACCATCCATGGTGTTGCGCTTTACTCAGGGACGCGTCTGCGTCAGACGTTGCCAAGCGATGGCACGTCGATGATCGGTGTAACTCACCCACAGACTGTCGTCCGCCCAGGCCAGCGAGGGGTAAGAAAATTCCGCACGGTCATCCCCCTGGGCCAAGCTCATCTGACGTGTCCAGTTCAAGCCATCACTTGAGACACTCAAGTCCAGCACGGCACGTGAATCAGGCAACGCGTTGTGGGCCAGCACCATGAGTCCCGGCGCGAGCGTCAGCCCGGCAATGGCGGCATCGGGGTTGTGCAGGGGCAAGTCCGGCAGGTCTTGCCAATCGCGTCCACCATTGCGCGTTTGCGCGACCTTGATTTTGTTGTCGGCACTGCTGTCGCGCATCAGGGCCAGCCAATCGGTTTCACTGCGCATGAGCAATGTGGGTTGCAACAAATGACCTCGGTTGGAAATACGTACCATGCCTCGGAATTCACCCGCCGCATCAAAACGCAAAGCCACCGGGTACTTGATGCCCAGCTCAAAATAGGCGGGCAATATCATGCCGCCATCGGCCAGCGGCAAAGGCGTCGTGCGCACCAGAAAGCTGGTGTTCCACACCCAGGACAGCGGCAGCACTCGCATGGTTTCAAACTCAAGCGTGGACACATCACGCCCCTTCGCCGCATCTTCCACCTGCCTCAAATGCCAAATGCGCCCTGCGGCCCAGCCGCCCCAACCGGTGGCCACCACAAAGAGGTGAATCCGACCGCGCGCATCCAGCCACGCCACTGGGTTACCCAAACGGCGCACGCCTGAGCCCGTGCTCTGCCGCCCACTCTGGTTACGCCGCACCACAAAACGTGCATCGCTCCAGGTCTGCGTGGCCCGCTCAAACTGCGAAGCTGCAATCTGCACATCCGGCCCACTCTCACGCGAGCCCGCGAACCAGAACGCCATCAGGGCAGCCGGATGATCCGCAGGCAAAGGGAGCAAGGTGCTGGCGTGGGCGGCGGGCGTGTTGCCGGGCATGGGGATGAGGCCCCTACCCCTAAGGGTCAAGGCTTGACCCGAAAAATCTGCGCTGACGGCAGCCGCGCTGGCAGGCCAGACTCCGAGGGGCTGAGGTGGCAGGGGATCGCGCTGCCCTAGATCCAAGCCCAGCAACAAGGCACACAGGCCCAAGCCCATCAAGGCGCGAACCCAGATTGATCGGCAAAGCGAAGAGAGTAAAGATGAAGCCACGGCGCTGTTTCGCATCGGTCGCTATCATTGCACATCCAGCGCGTCAGACAGGGCATCCCTCCATGGGAATGGCAAAAGCAAACTCCAAGGGCAAGATATGAAATCAAAAATCGCTGTGTTTGTGACTTCTCTCCTGATTGTCGCGACCTGCGGGGCTCAAGAAACACGCAACCTCTCTGTGGGGCGAGCCACTGTGGATGCAGCACCTCCCCCCGTCAGCGTGGAATCAAACCAACAATTGCCAGCCACCGTGGCCGATGTGGTTCTACTACTCAAAAGTTACAAACCCGATACCGCCAAAACCGAGCGTCTGCGGGCCGAATTCAACAAACCGGTGCCGGAAACGGGTTACGCCATGGATCAAGCGGTGTTGTTGCACCGTAAGGCCATCGTGGCAGAGGAATTAGGAGAAACCCAGACTCGCTTTGAGATGTTGAACAAAGCGCTGACCTACGCCCAGCAAAGTCCTGGTTCGAGTTCTTTAAATGAAATCGGATCCTTGCTACGGGTGCGACAGGATTTGGCTAGAACAACCGCCCAAACCTTGGGCCTGGGTGCCGGCATTGATGCGTTTGAGAAATTTTTGGCAGATTACAGCGACAGCAACGGAGGCGCCACCATTGGCCCCGGTGCTGGACTGTCAAGTCTGTACCTGGCCGTGGGCGACATTGAACGGGCCAAACAAACCCTGGACAAGATGAATGGCATTGCGAGTAATTTTCGAAGCAAACCTCGTGCTGCGGGCTATGTATCAACCTGGGTGACATTTCTAGAGCAAGCCCGGGGTAACCTGCAAATGGCCCAAGGCAAGAATGAAGATGCGGTGCGCTCTTATCTGGCTGCCGAGCGCATGAGTCAGAAGATGATCGAGGACAGCGCCCGCTTGCGAGCCGCAGGCCAGTTCGCGCAGCAACAAGACAAAGCAGAAGGCGACCGTGACAACGTGCGCATCAACTTGGCCCGCGCCTATATCGAATCTCAGCGCTTCAACGAAGCCGAGCTATTGTTGCGTGATGTGCTCAAAACCTCTCTGAAGCGTGAGGGACGAAACTCCCGACTAGTCGGCACAGCTTTGGCCAACCTGAGTCGCATCTACGCTGAACGGGGCCGCAACACGGAAGCCCTAGCATTGGCCCAGTGGGCCGACCGCACCCTGGAAGAAGCCGGGCTAGACAAGGCCAGCCTGCCTCGCGTCAACACCCGACGTGGCGTAGCCAACCTGTACGCCAGCACGGGCCGATTCGAGCAAGCCGCCACCATTTTTGATGATCTCAAACGCATTGCCGCTGCCGACGCCCGAGGCGGTGAGGAAGTCAATATCGCCTCCCTAGGCATGGTGCGGGCCTACGTCGGCGTAGGGCGCGCCGCTGATGCCCTGACCAGCGCAGACCGCCTGCTGGTCACCTCCATCAAAAGCTACGGCCTGCGCGACTACAAAACCGCCGAAGTCCGCGGTTTTCGCGCCATGGCTCTGCAAAAGCTGGGCCGAGCCGCCGAAGCTCGTCAAGAATTTGAAGCAGCGATTGCCATTTTGATCGAACCTGACAAATCCATCGGCAACGCAGAAGCCAGCGCATTTCGGGCCCAACGGCTGCAAGGCATTCTCAACGCCTACCTGCACCTGCTGGTTGGCCCGGACGCCCAGCGCAACCCCAAAGACACGGCAGAGGCCTTTCGCATCGCTGACGTGGTGCGTTGGCAAACGGTACAAAAAGCCGTCTCGGGGTCGGCCCTGCGCTCCGCCGCCGGTACGCCTGAGTTGGGTGCCAAGATCAAAACCTTGCAAGACAATGAGGGCGAACTCCAAGCCGTCTATAAAAACTTGATCGCCCAGCGTTCGGCCCCGCCCGACAAGCAGTTGCCCAGCGTGATTGCCGCCATGGAAAAACGCATTGAGGCCATTCAAAAGGAGCAAGCCCAAGCCCTGGTCGATATTCGTCGTCAGTTCCCCAAGTACGACGCCCTGGTCAATCCGCGCCCAGCCGACTTGGCCACGGCTCGCCAAGCCCTGCTGCCCGGTGAGGCCTTACTCTCCATTTACGTGACCGATGCGGGCACTTATGTCTGGGCGGCTGCTAGTGGCCCAGATGCAGGTCTGCAATTCCACTTCAGCCCCAAGCCCAGAGCCTGGCTGGCCGAGCAAGTCAAGCGGCTGCGTGATGCGGTGGACTTGACCACCGGTATCTCACCTGACCGCATGAAGTTCGATGTGGAGGCGGCTCACGCCATTTACCAAGAGTTTTTAGCTCCGGTGGAGAGTGCTTGGGCCAAGGGGGACACCTTGCTGGTGGTGGCCAATGATGCGCTGGGACAGGTGCCCTTCTCGATGCTGGTCACCAATGATGAGCCCGGCAAGGCAGAGACGGGGCTGCCTCTGTCGCATTACCGGCAAACCCCGTGGCTGCTGCGCAAGGCTGCTATTTCTTACCTGCCCTCGGTCAGTGCGTTGGTGACGCTGCGCTCAGTGGCCAGCTCCAAAGCGCAGCGCTCTCCCTTTATTGGCTTTGGTGACCCGGACTTTGGCAAGCATGCGTCTGCCGCATCTGCCGTATCACGAGGCACGCGCAACCTCAAAGTCAGTCAGGCTCCGAAGTTTGATGAGCAAAAGCTTGGCATTGACAGTGCCGACAGCACCAGCACAGCAGAGCAGGTCGCCGCCGCTGCCGTGATTGAAGTGCCCGAGCTCGCCGCGCTGCCTGACACGCGTGACGAGATCACGGCCATTGCCAACGCCCTGTCGGCCGATCTGAGCAAAGACACCTTCTTTGGCGCTCAGGCCACACCGCAAAGTGTGATCAGCGCCAACCTCAAGAGCCGACGCATTGTGGCCTTTGCCACCCACGGCTTGGTGGCGGGAGATTTGCCCGGGCTGGATCAGCCTGCGCTGGCGTTCTCGCCCACGCCCGGCCAAGACATCTACAGTGGCTTGCTCAAGCTGGATGAGGTGCTCAAGCTCTCGCTGGATGCTGATTTGGTGGTCTTGTCGGCTTGCAACACGGCAGCCTCAGACGGCAGTGGGTCGGAAGCGGTCTCGGGCTTGGTGCGGGGCTTCTTCTATGCGGGTTCGCGCTCAGTACTGGCCACGCACTGGCCAGTGGAGACGGTCTCTGCACGTCAGTTGGTGACGCATTTGTTTGAGCGCTATTCGAAGGTGGAGGGTTTGTCTCGGGCCAAGTCGCTCCAGCGCGCCATGCTGGAGGTGCTGGACAAGGAGGTGGCCAAGGACGGACGCGGTAGCGCGGTCAATGCCTATGCCCATCCGGCTTATTGGGCACCTTATGCGCTGTATGGGGATCCGGGGCGCTAGTCGTGAGGCAAGTGGAATCTCAGTCTCGAATCGACCGCACAGGTGATTGCTCTTTGGAGGGTTCGCTGGCTTTGTCGTGCTTGAGTTTTAACGACTGAGAAATCACCGGATAAGTGCCGGGGGCCGTTTCTTGCACGAAACTGGAGCCGTTTTTATCGTCCTTGCGGTTCACCTCTACCTTGGACGCTGCCGCACCAAAGGCACGGGCGTCACGAATGGTGATGACCAGTTGCTCATCGCCCGTGACCCCGGCAAATTCAAAGTAATCGTCTTTGGCCATGGGCACCAAAATTTCAACCCCAGCTTTGACCGCAATCACGTCGCTGGCTCTGGGCGGAAATATCTGAACACGCTTGCCTTGAGGGTTGATGTTCTCGATCACCAAGAGCCCATCAAACGTCGGCAAGACCTTGAGCTTGATCCGGTCTCCGGTTTGAAACCCCGCCGTCACCGGCTGGATATCGGTGACAGAAC
>JANXSU010000032.1 GCA_025356545.1 Comamonadaceae bacterium | reverse complement strand
GGCGATCGCCGGCCGATGCTGTCGATCGTGATTGACGACATGGGCTTCATGCATCGCGGCACCGAACGCGCGGTGGCATTGCCGGGGCCGCTGACAATGTCGTGGTTCCCGTTTGCCCCCCATTTGCCAACCCAGGTCGCGGCGGCCGCGGCGCGCGGCCACGAAGCGACTTTGCACATGCCGATGCAGGCCTTCAGCAATTCGCTCTACCAAACTGGCCCCGACCCGCTGCGCATCGATCTTCCGGCGGACGAAAATCTGCGCCGTCTGCGCGCCGCCCTCGATGCCGTGCCGCAGACGGTCGGGCTGAACAACCACATGGGATCGGTTGCGACCGGTGACATCGCGTTGATGGATCTGGTGGCGCTCGAAGCCAAATCACGCGGCATGCTGTTTCTCGACAGTCTGGTCATCGGTCGCAGCGTCGCCTACCGCCAAGCCGCCCTGATCGGCGTCCCGGCGGCGTCACGCGATGTGTTCATCGATGACCGACGCGACAAGGCCGAGATGCGCCACCGCCTGGCCGAAGCCGTGTCGATTGCGCGGCGCTACGGCCACGCCATCGCCATCGGCCACCCCCGTCCGGCAACGCTCGACGTGCTCGAAGCCTGGCTCCCCGGTGCGGAGGCCCGCGAAGGCGTGGCGCTCACCCCGCTATCGGCGGTGGTGGCGCATCGCAACGCGATCCCGATTTAGCCTCCAGCGGTCACAGCCGCGCCATAAACGCTTTCAGTGCCGGCGCCCATTTGGCCGCGTCGGTCCCGGCGGCAAGATGGCCGTGGTCGCTGTCGATCTCGAAATAGCGCGCATCGACCCCGGCGGCGGCAAACTGTGCCATTAATCCAGGCGCCAGCGATGGCGGGAACAGCAGATCGGTCCGCGACAACACATAAAGCACCTTCGCCTTGAAGGTCGGAATTAACGGCGTCGCATCCAACAGCGATGCCGCGCGCCCGAGCACCATCAGCGAATGGGCATCGAACGCCCCGGCCCAGGCCTGGGCGCGCTTGGTGATTTCGGCGGCGATTGCCGCGGTGTCGCCCAATCCGGCGAGTTCTGCTTCGGCACCATAACGGCGCAAGGTTTCCTCGCGGATCGCAGTCATCGTCGCACCGACCCCGCCGGCAGTGTAGTAATGACCGCCATTCCAGTTCGGGTCTTTCTCGAAGCGCGCCCGCAGCAAGTCGCGATTGGCATCGCCGGGCGATTTTGGGCCGCTGACCGCCGCCACAATCGCGTCCATCCAATCCGGATAATACCCCGCCCAAGCGAAAGCCTGGAACCCGCCATAGGACGGGCCGGCAACCGAGACCAGATGGTGAATGCCGAGGCTTTCCAGCAATTGTTTCTGCGCGGTGACGATGTCTTTGACGGTAATTTCAGGGAAATCCGGTCCGTAATGCCGCCCGGTTTCAGGATTGATCGTCATCGGCGCGGTGCTGCCATAGGACGAGCCCAACATGTTCGACGACACCACAAAATACCGTTCCGTATCGATCGCCCGACCCGGCCCGACCAGCCCGCTCCATGATCCTTCGCTGTTGGCACTGCCCATCATCTGGTGGCTGCTGGTGTAGCCATGGGTCAGCAGCACGACGTTGGATTTGTCCGGCGTCAACGTGCCCTCAACCGCATAGGCCAGCTTGACCGCTTTCAAGGTGCCGCCGCGTTCGAGCGCAAGATCGCCGATCGCACTGATAATGGTTTCAGCCATCGTGTGATTTCCTTTTGTGTAATTGCCCAGGTAGGATGTACGAGAGATTTTCAAGCAAAGTTAAGTATCAAGGCAAGCAGTTCTTTTTGTGAACAAAAAGGTAACTCCCAAGCCCCCTAGAGTCCAATTTGTCACACGGCCGATTTTTCGTTCGCGCTGGTGCAAAACCCCCTTGCTCCGGGCTCGGCGGGTCTGCCTCTATGCCGTGATGACCTTACCCCCCGAGATCATCGCGCTAATCCAGCAACTTCGCGGTGAGATCGCGGTTTTGCAGCAGGAGAACGCAGACCTTCGCCGGCGTCTTGGCCTGGACAGTTCGACGAGCAGCAAGCCGCCGTCGAGCGATGGATTGGGCAAGAAGGCGCGCATCAAAACCAGTCTGCGCGGCCGGTCTGGCAAGCGGAGCGGCGGGCAGGTTGGGCATCGCGGCGACACGCTGCGGCAGGTGTCCGAGCCGGACAAGGTTGAACGGCATGAGGCCACCGCGTGCGCTGATTGCCAAAACGCGCTGACCCCGTCGATGGAGACCGGGGTTGAGAGGCGGCAAGTGTTTGATCTGGTGGCACCTCGGCTGGAGGTGGTGGAGCATCAGGGGGTGATTTATCGGTGCGCGTGCTGTCGGGCGACCACGCGGGCGGCGTTCCCGGCGGCAGTTACCGGGTATGTCCAATATGGCAAACTTATCCAAGCGACGGCGCTGTATCTCAACGCCCAGCAACTGGTCCCCGAAGACCGGGTCAGCGACATTATGCGCGATTTGTTTGGCGCGGGCGGGCTGTGTCCGGCCAGCATTGTGGGGTGGGGTGTGAAGAAGGCGGTTGAACTGGCGCCGGTCGAGGCTCACATCGCCACCCTCATCGCCCGGGCATCGGTGCGGCATTTGGACGAGACCGGGATGCGGGTGACCGGCCAGACACACTGGCTGCACGTTGCGTCAACGTCTTGGCTGACCCATTATCGGGTCTCGGCCAAGCGCGGCGCGGTTCCGCGGATGCTCACCGGTGGGATTGTCGTGCATGATCACTTCAAGCCGTATTTTACCCTGAAAGAGATTGGCCACGCCTTGTGCAACGCGCATCATTTGCGCGAGTTGAAGGCGGTGGTCGAGTATGACCGCGAACCGTGGGCCAATAAGATGGCGCGCTTGCTGGTGGGGGCAGCCAATTTTGTTCGGCACGCGGTGGCAAACGGGCAAAAATCCGTGGCCGAGGGCCTCACTCAGCGTATCAATACACTTTATGACCAGATCATCCGGCGTGGCATCGCCGCCCACGAAGGCCAGGCCCCGCTCGCGCGAAAACCCGGCGCACGCGGTAAAACGGCCAAACGAACCGGCCATAATTTGCTGGTCCGGCTACGCGACTTCAAGGCCGAGACCTTGCGCTTCCTCGTCGACTTCGATGTTCCGTTCACCAACAATCTTGCAGAACAGGCAGTACGCATGCCCAAGGTCAAGCAAAAAGTATCGGACTGCTTTCGAACATCGCAAGGAGCGCAGAACTACTGCGCCATCCGATCCTATTGTGCGACTATGCACAAGCAAGGGGCCAACATCTTCGAGTCCCTCGTTGCAGCATTCAAGGGTGCACCCCCACAACCCAGCTTCAGCTGAATTCAGAACATCTGCCTAAACAGGGCTGAGTAGTTACGAATTTAGACGCTAATATTTCCTAAGTCGTTGATTTATAATGAGTAAAGTAAAAATTACGGATGCAGTTGTTTTTTATGGAACGAATTTTGTATCGACTACGAACCAAGGGATAGTGGGTTCAATTCCTGCCAGCCGCACCAAAAAGATAAAGCCTGCAACTCAAAAGTTGCAGGCTTTTTTCTTGGTCGTAAACTGTCCAGAGAGCAGTCTGAAGGGATGTTCGACATGAGCAAGGCATTTACCAAAGAAAGCGATGCCGCAGATGATGAAGATCTGCAACTCCCCCCCCTGCCAGCGGGGGGCAAAAACTACATCACACCGCAAGGCTACGCCCATCTGCGCACCGAGTTGTTGGAACTCATTGATAACGAGCGTCCAAAGATCGTCGAGGTCGTTTACTGGGCGGCCAGCAATGGTGATCGTTCAGAAAATGGCGACTATATCTACGGAAAAAAACGTCTTCGTGAGATTGACCGGCATATCCGATTTTTGACTCAACGTCTAGAAATGGCGGAGGTGACTGACCCCAGCCTGCACCATGGCAACGATCAGATATTTTTTGGGGCCACGGTGACCTATGTCGACGCAGCAGGGCAGGAGCGAACCATCACGATTTTGGGTATTGATGAGGCCGACAGTGCACAGGCTCAGGTGAGCTGGGTGTCACCTATTGCACGAACTTTGATTAAGGCGCACACAGGTGATGTGGTCCGATTGATCACTCCAACAGGGGTTGAAGAGCTTGAGGTACTGGCCGTGCACTATCCCGAACCTCAGGTGTCTTAATCAGGAATGGCCCTTGATGCGGCTAGCGTGCAACACCGAGGGTGCGCGTTTGAGGTTGCGTAAGACGATTTCCAGATGAGCGGCGTCTCTCACCGCAATGACAAAACGCAAATCAGTCGTGTCCTGTGCCGACTCCTCGCCCATGTCAATGTGGGCAATGTCGGCCTCTGCGGAGGCCAATGCGGAGGCAACCCGGGCCAACACGCCCTTACCATTGGTCACAGTGACGAGAATGCCAGCTTCGAAGGCTCTTGCGGGCTCATCTGACCATTCAACGCTGATAAAGCGGTCACTGTCTCTGTGCTGAAGTTTTTTGGCAACGCTGCAGTCATCCGTGTGCAGGGCCAAGCCTTCACCCCGACCCAGATAACCCAATATGCGGTCCCCTGGGAGGGGGCGACAGCACGTGGAAAACTGGACAGAAGCGTTTTCACTGCCATCAATGGTGACTGCACCTTGCGTTTGGGATTCGTGAGGGGCAAAGCGCTCTAGCGTTAGCAGCAACGCATTGGGTTTTTGACCGCTTTCCATCAAGAGCTTCAACAGACGTTTAGCCACGATGGTGGCAATGCGTTTACCCAGCCCAATATCGGTTAGCAGTTCTGAGCGACTCTTGTTACCTGTGAATCGAAGCAGTTTGTCCCATAGACCTTGGGACGCTACATCTTCCTCAGGTAGTTTTTCGATGCCCTCTGCGCGCAGGGCCTGTGCCAATAATTTTTGGCCGAGTAATTCGGACTCGTTCTGCGCCATAGTTTTCAGGTGATGCCGGATTTTGGATCGCGCGCGTGCTGTGCGCACAAAGCTCAACCAGGCCGGGTTGGGCGTGGCGTCGGAAGATGTACTTACCTCCACGACATCACCACTTTTAAGCTGGGTGCGCAGAGGTGCTTGATCGCCATTTATTTTCGCAGCGACGGCATGATCACCCACATTGCTGTGAATGGCGTAGGCAAAGTCCACCACCGTTGCTCCCCGGGGCAGAGCCATGATGCGGCTCTTGGGGGTGAAGACATAAACTGCATCGGGGAAAAGATCGACCTTGACGTGGTCCCAAAACTCGGTAGCGTCGCGAGTTTCAAGTTGTATGTCGAGCAAAGACTGTAACCACTTTGCCCCAAGTCGATCTGTCGTGGCGCTGTCGGACTCGGAGGTCTTGTAAAGCCAATGCGCCGCTACGCCAGAGTCTGCAACGATATTCATGGCTTCTGTACGAATCTGAAATTCCACATTAACACCCGATGGACCCACTAAAGTGGTGTGCAGTGATTGGTAGCCATTTGGCTTGGCAATGGCAATATAGTCCTTAAATTTCCCCGGCACAGGCTTGTAGAGTTGGTGCAGAACTCCCAAGGCGGTGTAACAGTCGCTCAAGTTGGGGACCAACACACGAAATCCGTAAATATCTGTAATTTGGGCAAACGACAGGTGTTTCTCGTCCATTTTTTTATAAATGGAATACAGCGTTTTTTCTCGACCGGTGACTCGCACGGCCATGCCGGGTTCTTTGAACGATGCTTCAACTTCGCGTTGAACTTTTTGAAACAGGTCGCGACGACGTCCGCGCGCCTTCGCAACGGCTTTGGCCAGCGTGGCGTGGCGCCAAGGGAAGAGGTGGCGAAAGGCCAGGTCTTGAAGCTCCTGGTAAGTCTGGTTCAGACCAAGACGGTGGGAAATGGGCGCATAGATGTCGAGTGTTTCAGATGAGATGCGTGCCCATTTGTCACGTGGGGCATCGGACAATGTGCGCATATTGTGGGTTCGATCAGCCAGCTTGATCAAGATGACGCGTACATCGCGAGCCATAGCAAGTAGCATCTTGCGGAAAGATTCAGCCTGGTTTTCTTCACGGGTCGAAAAGTGCAATTTCTCCAGTTTGGTCAGGCCATCGACCATTTCAGCCACGGGTGAACCAAAGCGTTCAATCAGTTCGGCTTTGGTAACGCCGCAGTCTTCCAATGCGTCGTGCAGCAGCGCTGCCATGAGGGCCTGCGCGTCCAGCTTCCATTCTGCGCACTGAGCTGTGACTGCAATCGGGTGGGTGATGTAGGGCTCACCACTATTGCGTAACTGGCCCAGATGGGCCTCGTCGGCAAAACGGTAGGCTTGGCGGACCTGCTCCAGATCGGAAGGAGACAGATAGTCAAGTTTGGCGATGAGACCCGCAAAGCTGGCGGCGGCGGCATTGGCTGCAGCCAGGTTGGAGACGGCAACGCCTTTGGCTACATTAAGGCGGTCTACTTTAGTTGAAGCGGTGTTTGATCCTGTACCCATGCCTTAAATGTAGCCTGCTGATCTGTGAATGGCAGAACTCCCCATGAAAAAAGCACCGATAACGGTGCTTTTTTCATGGGGAGAGTGCAGGCTTACAGCGGCACTTTTTTCAGCATTTCAATGCCGACTTTGCCTTCTGCAATTTCGCGCAGGGCAGTTACGCAGGGCTTGTTCTTGCTCTCAATTTTTGGCGCATGGCCTTGGCTAAGCATGCGTGCGCGATAGGTAGCAGCCAGCACCAGCTGGAAACGATTGGGGATCTGCGTAAGGCAGTCTTCGACGGTAATACGGGCCATGAGATGCTCCAGAAGGCTAGGGAATATTTAACGCTTTGAACGTATCAGCTCTGGCGCGACGTTGCGCAGAATACTTGAGTCGTTGGGAGTGAACAATCGCTTTCAGGTCAAAAAGCGCTCGGTCAAACAGCTCGTTGATTATAACGAAGTCGAATTTATGGGCTTGAGCTACTTCAATGGCGGCATTTTTCAAGCGCAGTTCAATCACATCGAGGGCGTCTTCTCCGCGACGCTCTAGCCGCGAACGCAACTCTTCCCAACTGGGGGGCAAGATGAAAATACAGATGGCATTGGCGAAGGTTTTCTTGATTTGAATGGCACCTTGAAAGTCGATTTCCAAAATGACGTCACCCCCTTGAGCCATGCGATCTTCGATGGCTTTTTTGGATGTGCCATAGCGTTGGCTGTGGACATGGGCCCACTCTACAAAGGCCTCTGCTTTCACCATGGCGTCAAACTCGGACGGTAAGACAAAAAAGTACTCGCGCCCCTGCTTTTCCTGACCTCGGGGCGCGCGCGTAGTGTGCGAGATGGAGAGTTGTAGATGCGAGTCCAACTCCATCAAGGCTTTGACCAGGCTCGACTTGCCCGCCCCGCTAGGGGCCGCGATGACATACAGGTTTCCGGGGTAGTCCATAGGTGAATCTCAAAGAGCAAGGGCGGTGACGATCAAACTATTCTATGTTTTGGACCTGTTCGCGCATCTGCTCAATCAGGACCTTCATGTCTACGGAAATATGAGTCAACTCCAGCGCAGCTGACTTGGAACCCATGGTGTTGGCCTCACGGTGCATTTCCTGGATCAAAAAATCAAGCCGCTTGCCAACTTCTCCGCCTTTGGTTATTAGCCGCTCCACCTCATCCAGATGGGAGTTGAGGCGGGTGATTTCTTCGTTCACGTCGATGCGAATAGCAAAAGCCGTCGCCTCAGTCAGTGCTCGGTCCTGGGCCGATTCGGGTGTGGCGCTGCCTTCGGTCAAGGCCATGGCCTCCTTCCAGCGCTCCAGAAAGCGCTGTCGCTGCTGGGTCACGAGTTGCGGCACCAGGGGCAAAGCTTGCTGCGCTAGCAGTCGCAGTTGTCCGATGCGTTCTAGCAGCATGCTGGCGAGTCGACCCCCTTCGCGTTGTCGGGCCGAGAGCAAATCTTTCAGGGTCTTTTCAGCTAAGGGCAGAACAGCCTCATCCCAGTCGCGGGCGGCTCCCTGTGTGCTGGAGGCCAGCTTAAGGATGTCGGACACGCTCAAGGCATTGGCCTTGGGCAGCCATGCCAGGACGTTGTCCTGGACGGTGTTGAGTCGTTGTAACAAGGCCGGAGTTGGGTCTGGAATTGTGTTGGCTGACCCGCTTTCTACAGCAATTCGAACCTCTACTTTGCCTCGCTTCAGCTTACCCGTCAGTAGTTCGCGCAGGGCGGGCTCATGTTGCCGCAATTCCTCAGGTAGTCGAAATGATAAGTCCAGGAATCGGCTGTTGACAGAGCGGATTTCAAGACCGAGGTGACCACTTGTAGCCCCCTTAGCATCCGGCGCTGTAGAGGGGCTCGCAGTGGTGTTCTGGAGGCTGGCATAGCCAGTCATGCTGTAAACTGGCATGGCAATTTAAGGGTCAGTTGAGTAGGCCCAAGAATAACCGGGTTGCGCCGGATCAACTTAGTACCGGGTCAGAAAATATGTCAAAGGTCAAACCCGCCCCTCTCGCACCAGACACCGTCATTGGCGGTTACAAGATCGTTCGCAAAGTTGCAGCGGGTGGGTTTGGTGTGGTTTATCTGGCGCTGGATACAGAAGGACTGCAGGTCGCAATTAAAGAGTATCTACCCGCGTCGCTTGCGACCCGGGAGCCGGGTGAGTTGACGCCTCGAGTGCAGCCGGAAAAACTCTCCTTGTACCGTCTGGGCTTGAAGAGTTTTTTTGAAGAAGGACGCTCCTTGGCCCAGATATCTCACCCCTCGGTGGTGAGCGTGCTGAATTTCTTCCGTGAAAACGAAACGGTTTACATGGTGATGAATTACCTGGAAGGCGCATCCCTCCAAGACTTCATCATTACCGCCAAGGACCTCAAGAATCAAAAAGTATTTCGTGAGTCCACAATTCTCTCTTTGTTCGATGAGATTCTGCGCGGTTTGCGCATCGTTCATCAGCACAAGATGTTGCATTTGGACATCAAGCCTGCGAATATTTTCGTCACGGATGACAACCGCTCAGTTCTGATTGATTTTGGCGCCGCACGCGAGGTACTTAGCAAAGAGGGAAACTTCATTCGACCTATGTACACACCGGGCTTTGCGGCCCCCGAGATGTACCGTCGTGACACCCCCATGGGCCCTTGGACTGACATTTATGCCATTGGCGCCTGCATTTATTCCTGCATGCAAGGCTACCCGCCTAACGAAGCACCACAGCGAAAGGAGAAAGACCGCTTTGCTACCGCGCTCTCCCGGTTACGCGGCATTTACTCAGACAATTTGATTGAAGTAGTTGAGTGGTGCATGGCACTGGACCCGCTCGCTCGGCCCCAGTCGGTGTTCGCCTTGCAAAAGGAAATCAATCGCGAGGGGGAGCGTCGCTATACGAAATTGACCATGGGTGAAAAGGTGCGTATGCAGTTTGACAGCATGTTGACTGACAGCAAAAAAAGCGTCAGAGGTGCCGCTGACGCCGGCGGAAAGAAAAAATGAAATTTTCTGTATTTCAGCTCAGTCGTATCGGCGGGCGAGAGGTCAACCAAGACCGTATGGGTTATTCCTACACCCGCAATGCAAGCTTCTTTTTGGTGGCTGATGGTTTGGGTGGACACCCTCAAGGAGAAGTTGCTTCCCAGATGGCCCTGCAAGTCATGACGGGCTTGTTCCAGAACGATTCCAAAACCGGGATTGACGATGCGTACTCTTTTTTAGAGCGGGCCATTAAAATCACAGACCGGAAAATACAGCGGTATTCAATCGAAAAAGGGATGTCTGATTCCCCGCGCACCACTTTGGTGGCTGCCTTGATTCAAGAGGGCGGCATCAGCTGGATCCATTGTGGTGATTCGCGTTTGTACCTGGTGCGTGATGGTGAGCTGTTGGCCAAAACACGTGACCACTCCTACGTTGAACAAAAGCAGGGTAACTCGACCAATGAGAAGTTGAGTGAAGGAGTCAATCGGAACATGCTCTACACCTGCTTGGGCTCCCCTACCCCGCCGGTGTTTGAAATCACCGGGCCTGTGGCCTTGAAGGAAGGAGACAAGATATTGCTGTGCTCCGATGGTCTATGGGGCAGCTTGAGCGATATTGAAATCGTGTATGAATTAGCTAATAAAACGGTGGCTGAGGCGGTTCGTGATCTGGTGGACAGGGCCCTGATTAAGGCCGGCAACAGCAGTGATAACGTGACGGCTTTGGCACTTGAATGGGAAACCCCCGATGTTTTTGAGGCCACCCGGGTTAGCGTCTCCACGCAGAGCATGGACGAAGGCGTTTGTGCCTCAACTGTTCAAGCCGGTGGCTACGATAATTTGTCTGATGACTTGAACGACGAAGAGATTGAGCGATCTATTGCAGAAATCAACGATGCCATACGGCGCTCTTCAGTCAAGAAAAAATAAGACTTACGGCTGACACCAGTTATGCCATTTTTTCTGCCTATTTACTACTGATTCATGACTGATTTTTTGAGAAGCAACGCGCGGACCGCCAACCAGTTGCGCCCGGTGCGCATCACCCGTGGCTACACCCTGCACGCCGAAGGCTCGGTGCTGATTGAATTTGGCAACACCCGGGTGCTGTGCACCGCCTCGGTCGAAGAAAAAGTGCCACCCCATCAGCGCGGCACGGGCCAGGGTTGGGTCACGGCCGAGTACGGTATGCTGCCGCGCGCCACGCACAAGCGCAACGACCGCGAGGCCGCGCGCGGCAAACAAAGCGGTCGCACCCAGGAAATCCAGCGCCTGATTGGCCGATCCCTGCGTGCCGTGTTTGATCTGGGTAAGCTGGGTGAGCGCACCCTTGCGCTGGATTGTGATGTGCTACAGGCCGATGGCGGTACGCGCACGGCGGCTATTACCGGCGCTTTTGTGGCTGCACAGGACGCAGTGAGCTGGCTGCTTAAAGAAGGCAAGTTGACCGAGTCACCCATCACCGGCTCTGTAGCCGCTGTCTCGGTCGGTCTCAAGCAAGGCATGGCCTTGCTTGACCTGGACTACAGCGAAGACTCGGCGTGCGACACCGACATGAACGTGGTGATGAACGGAGCGGGCCATTTTGTCGAGATTCAAGGCACCGCCGAAGGCATGGCCTTTACCCGCACACAAATGGACAGTTTATTGAGCTTGGCCGAACAAGGCATTGCCGAGCTGATCCAGCTACAGACTAAATCGCTATCAAAATAGTAGCTACTTTCGCTACTATTTAAAGGGGTGGAGCCACTTTTGAATCTAAAAATCGTTCTCGCATCAAACAACCCCGGCAAGCTGAGCGAGTTGCAGGCCATGTTGGGCAGCACCGGCTTGCAACTGGTGCGCCAGTCTGAGTTGAACATTCCCGAGGCCGAAGAGCCGCACCGCACCTTTGTTGAAAATGCGCTGGCCAAGGCCCGCCATGCATCGCTTCTCAGCGGCCTGCCCGCGCTGGCCGACGATGCGGGCTTGTGCGTGGACGCTTTTGGTGGTCTGCCCGGTGTGGACACGGCTTTCTACGCCACCCAGTTTGGCTACGCCAAGGGTGATGACAACAACGTGCGCGCCTTGCTGGAGCAGATGCAGGGCATCAGCAACCGCCGCGCTGCTCTGGTCAGCACGCTGGTGGCGCTGCGCTCGGCCGATGACCCGGAGCCGCTGATTGCGGTGGGCCGCGTGGTGGGTGAGATCACACGCGAGCCCGTGGGCACGAACGGATTTGGCTTCGACCCGGTGATGTTCATCCCCGCCGTCGGACAAACCTTTGCTCAGTTGCCCACCGAGGTGAAGAACCAGCACAGTCATCGCGGTCAAGCGGCGCAGGTCATGGTCAACTTGATTCGTGAGCGTTGGTTGTGAGCTTGCCTGTGAAAGTACCGCTCACCATTCCTGTTGTCTCGGCGGGGCAGCAGGCCATGCCTGACATCCAGCACTACCTGCGCCCCGGCACCTTGCAACTGGCCGCCCTGCCGCCACTTTCGCTCTACGTGCACCTGCCCTGGTGTCTGAAGAAATGCCCCTACTGCGATTTCAACTCGCATGAAATGAGCAGCGGCGAGCTGCCCGAGCAGCGTTACCTTGATGCGCTCATGGCCGACCTGGAGGCCGCCCTGCCGCTGATCTGGGGCCGCACCATTCACACCATTTTCATTGGCGGTGGCACGCCCAGTCTGTTCTCGCCGCACGCCATTGAGCGCCTGCTGAGTGACATCCGGGCTCGCCTCAAACTCTCGGCAGGCTGTGAAATCACGCTAGAAGCCAACCCCGGCACCTTTGAGAAAGACCGTTTCCGAGCCTACCGCAGCGCGGGCGTCACGCGCTTGTCGGTCGGTGTGCAAAGCTTCAATGACGAACACTTGAAGGCGTTAGGGCGCGTACATGACCGCGCCCAAGCCATTGCAGCGTTAGAAGAAGCTGCACAGGCGTTTGACACCTTCAATTTGGATCTGATGTACGCACTGCCGGGCCAGAGCATTGAGCAGCTACGGCAAGACGTGGATCAGGCACTGGCCTTAGCGCCACCCCACCTGTCCATCTACCACCTCACCATTGAGCCCAACACCTATTTCGCGAAGTACCCGCCCGTGATTCCCGAGGAAGATATGGCCTACGCCATGCTCGACCTCATCACCGAGCGCACCCAGCTGGCGGGCCTGGATCGCTACGAGGTGTCGGCCTACGCACGCACCGGCCACCACAGCCGTCACAACCTCAACTACTGGCAGTTTGGCGACTATCTGGGCATTGGGGCCGGGGCGCACAGCAAGCTCAGCTTCGCGCACCGCATCGTGCGCCAGGTGCGCTTGCGCGACCCCCGGCTCTACATGGAAAAAGCCGTTCTGGGGCAGGCCATGGCGCAAGAAACGGAGGTCGGCCGCGCAGATCTGCCGTTTGAGTTCATGCTCAACGCGCTGCGTCTGCGTCAGGGTTTTTCGTTGGCCGAGTTTTCAGAGCGCACCGGCCTGGCCATCACCGCCATCCAGGCCGGGTTGCAAGAGGCTGAAGCCAAAGGCCTGATAGCGCGCGACTTTCAGCGCGTCTGGCCGACCGAGCGTGGCTTCGATTTTTTGAGTGACTTGCAAACCTTGTTTCTGAACGATACGGCTTGAAACTGTTCTTCAGGGTGTGATGGTTATTTCCAGCACACAAGTCCTGACAACGCTCACGTTCACTTGCGTATGAGCGGCGCTGCACTGGCTATGGTGCAGCATGAAATTATTTTTATGCAGGTCAAGGCTTGCCCTTGTCGGTTTGATGTTGTGTATCGCCTTGGGCACCACAGGTTGCACTGCCCTCGTGCTTGCGACCGCCAAGAAACTTCGGGAAGATCGTCAAACCGATGACCAGATTACTGACACGCAAATTGGGGTTAACTTTCTGTCGGTCTTGTCAGATCGGGATAACAAGCTCTTGCTGGATGTGAATGCCGATGTTTGGGAGCTGCGCGTCTTGCTCACGGGGACGGTCTCTGACCCTAAAACCAAACAGGAGCTGATCAAACTCGCGCATGCAGACAAGCGCAGCAAAAAAATCCACGACGAACTTCAAGTCGTATCCACGGTCGAGCAGGCGCGACGAGTGAACGCTAGTCTGTACCCAGATGAAGCGCCCAAAGAGGGCTTAAGCCGAGTGGTCGGGGACCTCTGGATTGAAACAAAAATCTCGGCCAAACTCATCGCACACGTCGATGTGACATCCGTTAACTACCGCTGGCGTTCGGTGCGCAACATCACTTACCTGATTGGCCGAGCCCAAAACCAAATGGAACTCAAAACCGTGCTGGCCATTCTCAACGATACAGAGGGTGTGTCGCAGGTGAAGTCTTTTGTGGAGGTTAAGCCGACGCCTAAATCATGAGCACCCGCTGCCAGGCAGGGCAATGGCCCATAACAAGACCACAAGTTCGAATGCCGCAGGGATGAAAACAGCGGGTTAACCCGAATTTTCCACAGGTGTGATGAAAACTAAAATCATCACACCATGGTTTCCACCACATCCTCCCTCTGGGCCACCTTGGGTCTTCTCCTGGCGCTGGGCGTGCGCCATGGCATGGACCCGGACCATATCGCGGCGATTGATGGGCTGACCCGGATGCGTTTTCGCGCGCACGCTTACTGGGCTGCGCGCATGACAGGGTTTCAATTTGCCTGTGGTCATAGTCTGACGATTTTGTTGGCTACCTCCGTTTTTTACTGGCAAGGTGTGCAATTGCCCGCATGGCTTGACGAGATGGGCTTGTGGGTGTCGAGCGCTTTTCTGGTCTGGCTCGCGCTGGTCAACTTACGGCACTGTGTTGGGGCTCATGCACACACGCATTCACATGGCCCCGTGGCGGGCTCATGGGCCGCGCTGGTCTTGCGCGTTATGGGGCCGCTGGCGCACCCCGTGGGCGTGGGCTTTGCCTTTGCGATTTCGCTGGACTCTTTGGCGCAGGCCGGTTTGATGGCCGCAAAAGGCCATGAACTGGGCGGGTTTGGCATGGTGTTTTTACTGGCGGGTTGTTTTGGCCTGGGCATGATGCTGGCCGATACCGGCAACGGCTTGCTCATGCACTGGCTGGTGCGCCGCAGTGAGCGCGTGGCGCAGCAAGCCGGACGCATCATGAGCGGGGTGATTGCAGGCCTGGCTTTGATGGTGGTGGGGGTGAGCCACAGCAAAGCGCACTTTGCACCGCTAGAAGCCGCCTGGGAGGCTTACGGCCTATGGATTGGTGCAGGCATCACGCTCACTCTGCTGGGTGTGTATGCCATCAGCCGCTGGCACTTTCAGCGTCAAACTTTAACTCGCCGGCTGCAAATGCACGTGGTGTAGGCCGTCGCCATGGCTATGGCGTTTGCCACCGTTGTCCAGTGTCACGGGAATGATGTGGACTGAACCGTGGCGCACGCCCGTCAGCGCCACCACACGGTTGGCGTACTGGCGCACCTCTTGCGTCAAACCGCGCAAAAAAGCCACTTCCAAGCAATTGTCATGATCCAGGTGCAGGTGCATGCTCGACACCGTCAGGTGGTGGTGCTCGTGCGCGATGTTGGCAATGCGCTCGGCCATGGTGCGGTCATGGTGCTTGTACACATAGCCGATGTGGGCAATACAATGCTCGCTCTTCTCATGGCGCAGGGCCTCTTGCGAGTGCCAACCGCGAATCAGATCACGCAGCGCTTCCGAGCGCGAGCTGTAACCGTTTTTCTCGGTCAATTGATCGAGCACCGCCGCCAGCTCGGGCTCAATTGAAATGGTGATACGTTCCATGCGAATATTCCTTTACTGCCTTGGCCCATTGCTCCAGCTCATTGCGTATGAACCCCACTGTCCCGCCGCCTGTCACTGACTCTCGTATTCCAGTGTATCTGCTCACCGGTTACCTGGGCAGCGGCAAGACCAGCCTGCTCAAAGCATGGCTCGCGCAGCCTGAGTTGAGCGAGGCCGCGCTCATCATCAATGAACTGGGCGAGGTGGGGCTGGACAACCAGTTGTTGAGCGTGGCCAGCGAGTCGGCGACCCTGGTGGCCAACGCTTGCGTCTGCTGTACCGGTTTGCCGGGCTTGGCTGAGGCGATGGAAGATTTGTTTTGGGCCCGACTGCACCGGCGCATGCCGCGCTTCCCCAGTTTGGTGATTGAGACCACGGGTCTGGCCGAACCAGCCCCGGTGGTGCAGGCCCTGCATGACAGTGATTTGCTGCGCGAACGCTATCGGCTGGCGGGGGTCATCACCTGCCTGAGTGCCGCCACGGCCGATGCTGTCTTGAGCCAGCACGCCGAAGCGCGTGCGCAACTGAGCGGGGCGAATGTGTTGGTGCTGACCAAGACGGATTTGGTGGACAACGCAGTCTTGAGCCGTTTGAAGCAACGCTTGGAACACCAACTCGTGCACCAGGGGGCGCAAGTTTCCATCATCACCTCAGCGCAAGCCAGTTTGTCGGCAGCGCAGATGCTGCAAAGTTTGCAAGAGAGCGCTGGGTTGTCGTCCCATGTTACGCAGCATCACGCGCATGACCATGACCATGCGCACGTTCAGGGTCAAGCGCATGAGCACTCAGCCCAGGCGCACTGGTGGCCCTTGCCCCAAGTGGTAAATGGTCACGCACTATTGATGAAAATTCAAATGCTACAAGCCAGCCTAGGCCCCGCACTGCTGCGCCTCAAAGGCCGAGTGCTGACAGAACAAGGGCCGTGGCTGGTGCAACTCGCACCCTTTGAGCCACAACCCGAAGTCACGCCTGACACGCTGCCTTCAGACACGGAGGTTCAACGTGGTTTGACGGTGATCGTGGCCCAGCCTTTAAGTGCAAGTCAGGCCGAGTGTTTGGAGGCCTTACTGCGCGTGGTTGATCCCGTACAAAAGTAAGTCCCTCAACGCCAGGGATCAATCGTCATGTGAACCACATCCTCAGCCCCTTCGCCCACCAGCGAGCGCAAGGCGTACTCGGTTTGATCCAGGCCAAAGCTGTGCGTGCTCATCTCGCGCACGTTGTGGCGGTTGCCCGCGATCAGTTGCAGCGCCAGTTCGACCGATTCAAAACTGTGGCCGCGCATACCTTTGACGGTGAGGAAGCGGGCGATGATCATGTCGCTGTCGAACTCGGGCACTTTTTTGCGCTTGATGCCACCCAGAATGACGCGACCGCGCTTGCGCGCCAACTGCATCGCGCTGATGACTGAGCTTGGCCCGCCCGAAGCGCAGTCGATCACCAGGTCGGCCATCTGGCCGTTGGTGAGATCGGCCACGGTTTCCAGCAGGTCTTGTTCGCCAATAGCTACGGTGTGGTGCGCGCCCAGGTGCTTGGCCATGGCCAGCCGCTTGGCGTCGGTCGGGTTGGCTAAACCTGTGACGATGATTTTTTCGGCCCCGGCTTCTTTCGCGGCCACCACGCAGGACAAACCCTGTTGCCCTGGCCCCTGTATCAACACCGTTTGCCCAGGGCCAGCGCCGCCCTGTAGATACGTCCACTCAATGCCGTTGGACATGGGCAAGGCCAGCGCCGCGTACTTGGGCTCAAGCCCCTGCGGTACTTTGTGAAAAACTGTGTTCAGGTGCAGCTCTTGGTACTGGCTGTAGCCGCCCCACAGGCCGTTGCCCACGTTAACGCCGGTGGCCCCGTAGCGCAGGCCACCCAAACGCCAATCGGTCGCGTTGCACAGGCGAAAGTCCCCGCTGCGGCAAAAGTCGCAATGACCGCAGGGCAGGTACTCCTCCAGCGCCACCAGGTCGCCTTCTTTCACGCCCCATTTTGGCCCTGCGATAGCGCCCACTTGCTCCACATGGCCCACGGTTTCATGACCGAGAATGGCCGGGCCACGCAGCTTGGGGATGTCTTGGAAAAACATCCAGTCGCTGCCACACACGCCAGTGGTGGCCACCTTGAGCAAGCCCGTGGTGGGGCTGGAGGCGGGGGTGTCGAAGGTCTGAATTTCGATGGTATTGCCGGGCAGGGCAACGGCGGCTTTGAAGGTGATGGTCATTTTTTAGACCGACGCTTGCGGCTTGCCCGGCTCAGCACGCAAAGCGTCTTTGGCCGCTTCTTTAAACGGCAAATCCCGGCGCAGAAGCAGCGCAACCGAGCGCACGCGCTGCACCTCGGGATCCGTGCCGGGTGGGGGCATGCCCTTGTCGGCCAGCGCTTTGGCGGCCTTGATCAGGCGGTGGCGCATCATGATGACGCCGTTGTCGGTGGAGGTGAGGTTCTCTTTGGTACGGTCTTGAATCGCGCCCATGCTCTCTTGCAACGACGCGTCTTGCATGCCAATGCCGTCGATGCCGCTGTAGCTCACGCCGGATTTTTGCTTGGCCCGGTCCATCAGGTAATCGTTGGTTTTGTTTTGAATCGGGATGTAGGTGCCGGGGATGGTGCTGACATGAATGCCCTTGCCATCTTTCATGGCCTGCAACTCGTGATCGCTCAAAGGCCGCGTGGGGTGGTAGTCAAAGCTCCAGGCCCAGTTGTTGTGGTCGTTGATGGGCACCCAGAAGTGGCCGTGCATCGGGTGGTCGCCACGCGGGGGAACCATGGTGAAGCAGGGCATGAGCCAAGGGGTGATGCGCCAGTAGTACTGGTCGTCTTCGGCATTGCGCCGCACACCCACGTACAGGCCGCCTTCTGTGTCCTGCACGTCAAACACCGGTTGCTTGTCGCTGGTGTTGTACTGATTGCCCTTGGCCCCTTTGAAGAGCGGGTCAGAGTTCAAGCTGCCGCTGTGCAACCAGGACACGTGGCTGGAGTCAATGCCGCCCTCTAGGGCTTGCAGCCAGTTGCATTCTTGCAAGCGCTTGGACGTGTAGCTTTGATTGGCAGGCACGGTGGCGAATTCATATTCCGGCAAAGGCGGCTGCAACTCGGGCGGGCCCATGTAAATCCAGATGACGCCGCCACGCTCGATCAGCGGGTAAGACTTGAGCTTAATTTTCTTGCAAAAACCGCTCTCCACCGATTCTGAGGGCACGTCCAGGCACTGGCCGTTGATGTCGTACTTCCACCCGTGGTAGGGGCAGCGGATGCCGCCTTCTTCATTGCGGCCAAACCAGAGCGAGACGCCCCGGTGCGCGCAAAATTCGTCGATCACACCCAGACGCCCCTCGGTGTCGCGAAAGGCCAGCATTTTTTCTGAAAGCAACTCCAGCCGCACTGGTGCGCCGTCGGGTTCAGCCACTTCTTCGGCCAAAAGAGCGGGCAACCAATAGCGCCGAAACATGTCGCCCATGGGCGTGCCCGGGCCGGTTTGCGTCACGAAATCGTTCTGTTCTTTTTTCAACATGAGGGCTTCTCCATCGGTGGTATTTTTTCGTCCCATATAAAGGAACACTGTTCTTTCATTGGAAACGAGGGTATCATCCCAAGCTTGTTATTGTCAACAGGAGTTTTTATATGTCAGGTCCTTGCAAATATCTCGCTTTGTGCCAAGCGTCTGACGTGGCACCCGGCAAGGTCATCAAGGTTGAAAAAGAAGGGTTGACACTGGCAGTGTTCAATATTGACGGCGAGTTTTTTGTCACGGACGATGCTTGTACGCATGGCCCAGGTTCCTTATCAGAGGGTGAGGTGGACGGTGAGTTGGTTGAGTGTGATTTTCACAACGGTGCCTTCAATATCCGAACGGGTGAGGCCGTTGTGGCCCCGTGCATGATCCCGATCAAAACCTACAAGACCCTCCAAGAGGCAGGTGCCATCTCCATCGAAGCCTGAGCTCAGTTGTCCGGCTTGATATTGCGAACCCGGGGCGTCCACAGCGCGATCTCTTCCACAAAGAACTGATTGACGCGGGCCACATCCCAGTCAAACGTTTCCATCGACGACTTCGCAAGTTGTTCTTGCGCATGCGGCGCGTGCATGACTTTGCGCACTGCCACGTTGATGCGGTTCACCAAGGCCGGTGGCATACCGGCTGGGCCCGACAAAGAAAACCAGGTGACCGAGGTGAGCTTGGGGTAGCCCAACTCGGCAAAGGTCGGCACATTCGGGAAATCTGGCAAGCGCTTGGAACCCGTGGTGGCAAGCGCCCGCAAGCGCCCGGACTGGATGTGCGTGCTAGCCGTGCTCAGCGTGGTGAATGAGGCAGGTATGTGGCCCGCCACCAAATCCGCTACTGCAGGTGCTGCGCCCTTGTAGGCCACATGCACCATGGGGGTCTTGGTCAGCAACTCAAAGCTCTCACCAATCAAATAGCCATGCGTGCCCTTGCCGGGCGAGCCCCAGCTGATGCCATTGGGCGTGCGCTTGGCATAGGCCAAAAAGCTTTTGATGTCGGTGATGGGTAAATCAGCATTGACGGCCAACACAATCGGCGGGCCGCCCAGGATGGCAATGTGGGTGAAGTCCTTCATCGGGTCAAAAGCCTTGGGGTTCTCGGCCGGGGCAATCACGTGTGAGCCCACGCCTGAGACCACCAGGTTGTAGCCATCGGGCGCGGTCTTGGCCACCTGTTGCGAGCCAATCACACCCCCAGCGCCGCCTTTGTTCTCAATCACAAAGGGCTGCTTGAAGATCTCGGTCAAACCCAGCGCAGCCAAGCGACCCAAGGTGTCAGAACTGCCACCCGCTGCGTAAGGCACCACCACTTTGACAGTACGCTGCGGCCAGGTGGCTTCTTGTGCTTGCAAACAGATGGGTACAAGGATCAAGGGCAGCATCCCAAACGCCAGTGAGAAGCGACTGATCAGACGGTAAGGGTGCATGAGGTTTCTCACAAAAGGGTGCCGATGGAATGTTCTTCATATTCTAAGTTTGATGGACTTAAGGGGTGTGAGCGAAAGGATGAGCTGTGCTGTTGGTGTTGGAAATTTTTTCATTTCGGTTGTAAGAAAAATGCAGTTGCTGCGACTCACCATCACAGCAAAGCACGAAGTGCATGCTGAATTGTGATGAACCTCTACTCAACTTTCTTCAGGAGAATGACATGACCTCAACAACGACCCGCCTTGCATCCGCCGCCGCTTTGACACTCGCTCTGGGCGCAGCGCTAACACTGGCCAGCGCCCCCGTTTCCGCACAAATGGCAGACAACGAGAAATGCTTTGGCGTCGCCCTCAAAGGTAAAAACGATTGCGCTGCGGGTGCTGGCACCACCTGCGCAGGAACCTCAAAAGTAGACCACCAAGCCAACGCTTGGAAGATGGTGCCCAAAGGCACGTGTGAGAAGACCGCTTCACCGAAGTCGCCCACCGGCATGGGCCAACTTATGGCTTTTAAAGAGAAAATGGCTTGAGTTTTTTCTGATACCAACAAGCACTTCAAATGAGTCGCACCGTGTCTTACTGGTCCAGCTCACCCACCCTGCCCAAGCGGGCCGGTGTGGGGCTGAAGTCTTGCCATTTTGCTGAAATTGTCGAGGCAACACCCGACATCGGCTTCTTTGAAATCCATGCCGAAAACTACCTGGTGGATGGTGGCCCGTTTCACCACTACCTCACCCGCATTCGTGAGCACTACTCGCTGTCAGTACATGGCGTGGCGCTCTCCATTGGCGCAGATGCGCCTCTGGACCTTGCGCATTTGAACGCGCTAAAGCAACTGCTAGACCGCTACCAACCCCAATCGTTTTCCGAGCACTTGGCTTGGTCCACGCACGGTGACATTTTTTTAAACGACCTGCTGCCCTTGCCCTACACCGCAGCCACCTTGCAGCGTGTGTGCGATCACATCGATCAAGTGCAGACGCACCTCAAACGCCGCATGCTGCTGGAGAACCCGGCCACCTACATCGAGTTTGCTGAATCCGCTATAGACGAAGCGAGCTTCATCACCGAGGTGATTCGGCGCACCGGATGCAGCCTGTTGCTGGACGTGAACAACATCCACGTGTCTTGCGCCAACCACGGGCGAGATCCACGCGCCTACCTGCGTGCCCTGCCGCTGGCGCAAGTGGGTGAGATTCATCTAGCAGGATTTTCTGAAAAAACCGACAGCCTGGGTGCTCCCTTGCTCATTGACAACCACGGCTCACCCGTAAGTGATGCAGTTTGGGATTTGTACGCCTACACGTTAGAGATCACTGGGCCTATCCCCACGCTGATTGAGCGGGACAGCGACGTGCCTGCCCTTGATGTACTTGTGCAGGAAGCCACCATCGCAGATCGGCAATTGCAGTCCTTATTGGTGGCCACAACATGAACCTGCAAACGGTCTTTGCCAGCGCCTTGACCGACCCTACCCAAGCGTGCCCATCAGGCTTGACGAGCTGGAATCAATCCGACGTGGCCCAGCGCTTTTCGGTTTATCGCAACAACGTCATGGCCTCCTTGGTGGACGCGCTGGCTGATACATTTGCCGTCACACAAGAACTCGTCGGTCCCGAGTTTTTCCGGGCCATGGCCCAGGTGTTTGTGCAAAACCACCCACCGCAAACACGGGTGTTGACTTGGTATGGCCAGCACTTCCCCGACTTCATCGCAGGCTTTGAGCCTGCCGCCTCGCTGCCCTATTTGCCCGACGTGGCGCGGCTGGAAATGTTGCGTGTGCGCAGCTACCACGCCGCTGATGCAGCGCCTATTGATGCCGAAACCTTGGTTCACGCGCTGGCCGACCCCGCTGCACTTGAGCAACGCATGTTGGTGCTACACCCTAGCGTTCAAGTGCTTGCATCGCCCTTCGCAACCTACTCGTTATGGGCCGCGCACCAAGGCGCTATGGCGCTGGAAAATGTCGATCCGATGCAGGCCGAATCGGTTTTTATTTACCGCGACGGCCTAGACGTTTTGCTGCAAGCCATTACCCACGCACAGCATGGTTTTGTGCACCAGCTTCAGGTCGGTGTATCACTGGCGCAAGCCATTGAAGACGCTGTCGCTAGCGAAGCCAACTTTGATTTACCCACCATTTTGGCCACCTTGATTCGCCAACAACTGATCCTTCAAATTCACTAAGGAGACCCCGCTCATGACCCCTTCTATCCACACCCCAGCGCACCTCTCTAGGCTCACGGACTTGACGCAAACCTTTATCGGCCTGTGCCAACGCATCCCGAATTCGCTCATCGCCTTTATCGCCCGCTTCTCCATCGCCGCCGTGTTCTGGAAATCTGGGCAAACCAAAATCGAAGGCTTCGTTATTGACCTCATCGGTGGTGAATTCAGCCTAGGCTGGCCGCGCTTGGCGGGCGGCGCGGTGGCGCTGTTCAAAGACGAGTACCACCTACCCCTCATCGCCCCCGAAATCGCCGCGCCCATGGCCGCATTTGCTGAACACTTCTTCCCGGTGTTGATCTTGCTGGGTCTGGCTACACGCCTGTCCGCCCTGGCCTTGCTTGGCATGACGGCGGTGATTCAACTGCTGGTGTACCCCAGTGCATACCCCACGCATGGTGTGTGGGCGGCCGTGCTGTTGTACTTGGTTGCGTATGGGCCGGGGAAGGTGTCAATCGACCACTGGATTGCCCAGCGGGAGAAGCAAAACGGTGTGTGAAGATTTTTAAGAAAATCCCAGTCTGATTAACAAGCCGCCGTACTGCGCGCTTGAAACTGCTGGAATTTTCCTAGAGTTAGACGAAAGCTTAGAGTTGAACGGTTGACTCTTGCGGCGCGTCAATCGCGCAAACATTCACGTACTTCCCATTGCGCCAGCAACCCGCAGCGAAGGACATGCTGGTCACAGCCAAAAGAACCAAACCAATTGCGATTTTTTTCATAAAACAATTGTTACGCAATAAAAAGCTTATTGCGTAAAAGATAGTACAGATTTTTTCTGTTCTGATCAATTTTTCGACAAGACCATTGGCACTTTGCTTGCCGAGCCCACTAACTGGAATATCGAGTGGGCGCGAATTTAAGCGGCGTTGATGGCTCTGTGATACCGCGTGATTGAGGAGTCGGATTGGGGCTCAGCCTAAAGAGGTACGCTTAAAGCGCCATGACTTAAAGCGTCACCATGGTCACCAACTTCGCCCGTCTGGACGTGACCGCACCGGCCAAGGTGAAGCCGCGCAACTTGCCTTCATCGTCCAGCCAGTGCCATTCACCATCGCTAGCGGTCTGCCAGCCTCCGGAGGTGCCGGGGAGCGGTGGAGCGATGGTCAGGGGCAGCGCGGGTGTTTTCACGGCCACGGGCATGAGGGGGAATTTGACCTCGGTGGACTGCCCTGTCAGCGTGGAGGCGAGTGCCCGGGCGGCAGTCATGATGGGCATGACGTAGGGCAGGGTGCGGTTGCCTGCCGCTTGGTACTGCGCACTGTCGCCCAGCGCGTACACACCGGGTGCGCTGGTTTGCAGTTGAGCGTCCACTTGGATGCCGCGCTCGCAGGCGATGCCCGCCGCCTGGGCCAGTGCGGTGTCGGCGCGCAGGCCGATGGCGGACAACACGATGTCGGCATCGACCGACTCTCCCCCTGACAGGGTGGCTCGCAGAGCCGTGTCTGATGACGACTCAGGCTGATGTATGGCCACCACGGTTTGGCCCAAGTTCAACGTCACGCCCAGGCCTTGTAGAGCCGCGTGCAGTTGGGCACTGGCGTCTTCGGGCAGCAGGGTCGCCAGCGGGCGGGTAGCGGGGTCCACTAGGCGCACGCGGTAGCCTGCACCCGCCAGATCGTTGGCAAACTCGCAACCTATCAAGCCCGCGCCCATGATGAGGACGCTGGGGTGTTTGGGTTCGCTATTGTTTTGAGAGCTGCTTGTGCCCGTCAAACGGGCGTGAAAGACCGAATAGTCTTGTAATGAATTGACCGATAGCACTTGGTCAACAGCGTCACCTTGCAGTGGCACGCGAATGGCATGGGCCCCGGTGGCAAGCACCAGCGCGCGGTAGGGCAGCGTGGTGGGTACGTTGTGCCCAGTGACGCTCACCGTGAAGTGGGCCGTGTCTACGCGTTCAACGCGGGTGTGTGCCAGCAGCGTCATCCCCAAGGTTTGCGCGAGGGTGACCGCCGGTGTGGTGACCAGCTGTTCGGGGGTGCGCTTTTGGGCCAGGGCGTTGGACAGCGTGGGCTTGGCGTAAAAGTCGCCGCTGTCGGCGGTGATCAGGGTGATGAGGCAGGTGGCGTCGAGCTTGCGCAGCTCACGCACGGTAGTCCAGCCCGCCAGTCCCGAACCGATGACGACGATGGGGGCATCTGAGTGGGGTGACGGGCTCATGCTTTAGATCTCGACGGCTTCGAAATCGGCCTTGGCCACGCCACAGTCCGGGCAGGCCCAGGTGTCGGGCACGTCGGCCCAGCGGGTGCCAGGGGCAATGCCGTCTTCGGGGCGGCCTGCGGCCTCGTCATAGACAAAACCGCAGACGATGCAGATGAATGATTTCATGGAAAACTCCTTAAAAATTTAAATAAATAGGGCACAAGCCCAATGGATGTATGCGTAATCAGCTAGAAAATTAATAGCAACTTAGTTTGCTGAGCTTTAGGCGGCTTGGGCAACTTTGGCCAGTTGAGCTTTGTAGTGGTTGGCGTGGCGCTCTTCTACCTTGGCCAGGGCGGCAAAGCGCTTTTGGGCTTTCTCCAGCGTGGCCCTGAATTGCGCTGCGTGCACCTTGGACTCTTCAATCTGCTCGTCCATCTCGGCCACTGCAGCGGCGTTGCCTTCCTGTTCGGCGGTTTTGCGAAAGCTGGGGTACATCTCGGTGTACTCGTAGGTTTCGCCGTCAATGGCGATTTGCAAGGCCTTGGCGGACGTCATGCTAGCTTTTGGGTAGAGCAAGTCCAGGTGACCAAAGGCGTGCATGACTTCCTGGTCAGCGGTTTCTTCAAAGGTGCGAGCGGTGTCTTCGTCGCCCATGGCACGCGCCAGTTTGGCGAAGTAGCGGTACTTAATGTGGGCCATGGACTCGCCCGCAAAGGCGGATTCGAGATTAGCCAGGGTTTTGATTTCGGGGCGTTGAGCGGTTGTCATCGTGGGTTCCTTGGTGGTTATGAATTGCTGAAATCAATCAGAACAGACGCAATGGTAGGTATTTGCTATTGATAAAGCCAATTGAACTTTTCTAATGGGTTGATAGGCGCTATGAGGTGAGCGCACTCGAATTACAATGAATATCAAGTATTCCTTCATAGTACCTGTACCTCTTCCATGAAACACACCGCTAAAAATCAAAACGCTACCAATCCTTTGGCGAAGCTTATTTTTGCCAGCCGGTGGTTGCAGATGCCTTTGTATCTAGGGCTTATCGCCGCGCAAGCTGTGTACGTCTTTCACTTCGGCGTAGAGCTTTATCACTTAATTGGCGCGGCTTTTGGCAACCAAGGCGATATTGATGCCCTGGTCAAAGGCATAGGCTATGCATCTGAGGCCAAAGTCGTCAGTTTGAACGAAACCATCATCATGCTGGTGGTGCTGGCGCTGATTGATGTGGTGATGATCTCCAACCTGCTCATCATGGTGATTGTGGGAGGGTATGAGACCTTTGTCTCGCGCATGAACCTGCAAGACCACCCCGATCAACCCGAGTGGCTTAGCCACGTGAATGCCAGCGTTTTGAAGGTCAAACTCGCAACAGCCATCATCGGCATATCGTCAATTCATCTGCTTAAAACTTTCATCAATGCCGCCAACTACACCGAGCAGGTATTGATGTGGCAAACCTTGATTCACATCACATTTCTGCTGAGTGCCATTGCAATTGCGTACACCGATAAGTTGATGTCGCGCGACGAGCACTAAGGCTTGGCGCGCGCCGCAGGTCAAACGCCGAGGTAGGCGGCCAGTGCCGGGTTCTCACGCAACTCGGCTGACGTACCAGCCAGCACCACACTGCCTTTTTGCAACACCAGAGCCTGGTCTGATTGGGCGAGCACCTTGCGGAAGTCGCGATCCACGATCAGGGTGGCGATGCCGCTGGCCCGAATGTCGCTAATCACACGCCAAATGTCGGCCACGATCAGCGGGGCCAGGCCCTCGGTGGCTTCGTCCAGGATGATGAGTTCGGGGTGCGTCATCAAGGCGCGGCCGATGGACAGCATTTGCTGCTCGCCGCCCGAGAGTTCTGCGCCCAGGTTGGCCATTCGTTCAGCCAGACGCGGGAAAGTGTGCAGCACGCGCTCCAGCGTCCATTCCTTTCGACCATCGCGCCCAGGGCGAGCCGCCATGACCAGGTTCTCGCGCACCGTGAGGTTGGGGAAAACGCCGCGCCCTTCGGGCACATAGGCCACGCCCAGGCGGGCCACCTCATGCGGCTTGGCGTGCGAGACGTCTTGGCCAAATAAGGTGATGCGGCCTTCGCGCTGCGTGATATGACCGAGCAGACTGCGGATGAGCGTGCTCTTGCCCATGCCGTTGCGGCCCAGCAGGCCCACGGTCTGGCCGCGTGCAATCTGCAAATCAATGCCGTGCAGCACATGGCTGGAGCCGTACCAAGCGTGCAGGGCGTGTGCATCGACAATGAGTTCTGAGGCCTTGTTCATCTCAATGTCCTTCACCCAGGTAGGCGGTTTTGACCTCGGCACTTTCGCGTATGGCGATCGGTGTGTCAGAGGCAATCACCGATCCGTTGACCATAACGGTGATGCGGTCGGCAATGCGAAATACGGCGTCCATGTCGTGCTCGACCAGCAAAATCGCGTGGCCGGTTCTGAGTTCATTCAGCAGCGCGAGCATGCGCTCGGTTTCCTCGGCGCCCATGCCGGCCAGCGGCTCGTCCAGCAGCAGTACATCGGGGGCGGTGGCCAGACACATGGCGATCTCTAGTTGGCGCTTTTGTCCGTGCGAGAGCAGACCTGCGCTGCGGTCCAGCAGCGGCGTGAGACCGGCGCGAGTTGCGGCTTCATGGGCAGCCTGCGTGCTTGCGCTACAGCTTTGTGCGCTTTGCCATATCGCCCAGGGCTTTGGCGAGTGGGCTTGTGCGGCGAGGCGGCAGTTTTCGAACACGGTGAAGCTGGGGTAAATGGTGTTGCGCTGGTAGCTGCGTCCCAGACCGGCGCGGGCACGCCGGGGCTGTGTCCAGGCGGTGACGTTCTGGCCCATCAGTTCTATCTGACCGCTGCTGGGGGCCAGTTCGCCCGACAAAATATTGATGAGGGTAGATTTTCCCGCCCCGTTGGTGCCAATCACCGCATGCACCTGGCCGCGTGCAAGTTCAATGGACACCTCGTTCACGGCGACCAGCCCGCCCCAGCGGCGTGTGATGTCGCGGCCCCGCAGCAGGACTTCGGATGTGTGCGTTTGTGCTTCAGCGTGGCTCATGGTCTGCCTCCAAAGCCTTGATCCCACCTCGGCCCATCAATCCGCCCGTCAGTCGATCTGCCACTTGCTGCGGCAGACCAATCAAGCCGCGAGGCAACAGAGCCACACTGGCGATGATGGACAGGCCGAGCCCGAGTTGCCAATGTTTGGCGAAAGCCCCAAAGATCGCTTCGGACTTGAAGAGTTCCTGCAACAAGGCAAAGGCAAAGGCCCCGAGCAATGCGCCGCGCAGGTGGCCCAGGCCGCCCAGAATAATCATGATGAGCACCGCGCCTGACAGGTGCCAGCTCAGCAGCTCAGGGTTGACGAAGCCATCTTTCACCGCAAACAGAAAACCCGCCAATCCCGCAATGCCGCCTGAGATGACGAAGGCCGCCAGCTTGTAGGGGTAGGTGGAAAACCCGGTGGCGCGCATGCGTTGCTCGTTGACCTTGATGCCCGCCAGCGCACGGCCAAAGCGCGAACGCAGCAGCAGTGTCAAAAAGCCGAACACGGCCAGTAGACAGGCCAGGGTGAAACCATAAATGGTGAGCGGCTTGTCCAGGTCCAGCAGCGTGCCCAGCACGGGTTTGAAGAGCAGGTAAATGCCGTCGGTGCCACCGCCCAGAGGCGTGTCGTGCACCACGTAATAGGCCATTTGTGCAAACGCCAGTGTTACCATGATGAAGTACACACCCTTGGTGCGCAGCGACAAAGCCCCAACCACCAGCGCATAAGCGGCGGCGGCCAGCACACACAGGGGCAGCAACCACAGCACCGAGGCGGCACCGTCTTGCGGCGTCAACAACACCGCAGCGTAGGCCCCCACGCCAAAGAACGCGGCCTGGCCAAAGCACACCAGCCCGGTGCTGCCCACCAGCAACTCCAGGCTGAGGGCCAGCACGGCGTAAATCATGATCTTGGTGACGAAATCCAGCGCATAAGCCCCGGTCACAAAAGGCAACAGGGCCAGCGTGGCAAATGCGAGCACCACAAAAAGAGTTTTGGAATGGCGCATGAATTCAACCCGCCTTGAATAAACCATCCGGCTTCCAGAGCAGGATCAAAGCCATCAGCACATACACCAGCATGCCCGCCACTTGCGGCAACAGCACTTTGCCAAAGGTATCGACCACGCCAATCAGCAGGGACGCCAGCAGCGCGCCGCGAATCGAGCCAATGCCGCCAATCACCACCACCACAAAGCAGATGATGAGCACCGAACTGCCCATGCCCGGATAGACCGAAGAAATCGGCGCGGCCACCATGCCGGCCAGCACCGCCACCGCCACACCGGCGGCAAACACCACGCGGTAGAGGAACTTGATGTCAATGCCCAGGGACTGCACCATCTCGCGGTTGGTGCTGCCCGCGCGGATCATCATGCCCAAGCGGGTGCGCGTGAACACCAGGTACATGCCCGCCGCCAGGGCCAGACACACACCAGAGACGAACAACCGATAAACAGGGTAAGTCATCAACTCGCCCAGCGCAAACGTGCCCGAGAGGATGTCGGGTGGCGGCACACCGTGCACGTCGTCACCCAACAACAAACTTCGCACTTCTTCAAACACCAAAATCAGCCCATAGGTCATCAAGACCTGTTGCAGGTGCTCTCGCTCGTACAGAAAACTGTAGAAAGCCCACTCCAGAACATAGCCTAGCAACACGGCCAACACGACACCCACGATGAGCGTGGCAAAGAAGCCCCCGCCGATCGTGGCTGCGACCAGCGGGGCCAGCGCGAAGGCCATGTAAGCCCCCACCATGTAGAAGCTGCCGTGCGCCAGATTGATGACGCCCATGATGCCGAAGATCAGCGTCAGCCCCGAGGCCACGAGGAACAGCAACAGCCCGTATTGCAGGGCGTTGAGGCATTGAATGAGGAAGGTGGATAAGTCCATTGACTTGAATTAGTTTGGGGGGGTGCGCTGGCTCACTAAATCCGTTCGTCCTGAGCTTGTCGAAGGACTCAGTGGCTTCGACAAGCTCAACCCGAACGGAGATGGATCTAAAGCAGGTCGATGAGATTTAGGACTTGCAGCCGCGTGCCGGATCGACCAGCCCTTTGCTGGCGATGCCGATCACCTTGTTCTCTTTGCCTGACACCTGACGCAAGTAGATGTCTTGCACCGGGTTGTGGGCTTTGGACAGGGTGAAGGGGCCACGTGGGCTGTTGATCTTGGCGTTCTCAATGGCAGCGCTGAGTTCTGCTTTTTTGCTCATATCACCTTTAACGGCGCTCAGACCTGCGGCCAACATTTGCGCCGCGTCATAACCCTGAACGGCATACACATCAGGCTGCAGTTTGTAGGCTTTGGCATAGGCCAGGCGGAAAGCGTTGTCGCGCGGGGTGTTCAGGCTGTCGGCATAGTGCAGCGCCGTCATCAGGCCATCGGCATCCGCGCCTTGGGCTTCCAGCGTGCCGTCGGTGAGAAAGCCAGAGCCGTAAAGGGGAATGGTTTTCTTCAGACCCGCGGCGGCGTAGTCCTTGACGAACTTGACGGCACCGCCACCGGCAAAGAAGGTAAAGACGGCGTCGGGTTTGGTGGCCGCAATTTCGGTCAGCAGCGCTTGAAATTCAACGCCAGGGAAAGGCAGGCTCAGTTCTTTGACGACCTTGCCGCCGCTTTTCTCAAACGACTCCTTGAAGCCCTTGACCGACTCGTCACCGGCGGCGTATTTCCAGGTGATGGTCACGACTTTCTTGAGTCCTTTTTTCGCCATCACTTCGCCCATGGCGTAGCCGGGCTGCCAGTTGGAGAAAGAGCTGCGGAATATGTTGGGTGCGCACATGGCACCGGTCACGATGTCTGCGCCTGCGTTGGGCACGATCAGCAGCGTACCGGTGTCTTTAGCCACCTTGGCCATGCCCATGGCCACGCCGGAGTGCACCGTGCCCACCAGCACATCCACGTTGTCACGCTTGATGAGTTTGTTCACGTTGTCGGTGGCTTTGGATGGGTCGGACTCGTCGTCCACTTTGACAAATTCGATCTCGCGCCCACCCAGCTTGCCGCCCTGCTCGGCAACATGCAGGCGAAAACCGTTTTCAATCGCGTTGCCCAGTGCGGCAAACGTGCCGGTGTAGGGCAGCATCAGACCAACTTTGAGCTTGGGTGCGGCGGCGGATGTGGTTTGGGCCAGGGCCAGAGGAGCGCTGAAGGTCGCTGCGATGGCGCTGGCGATGAGGGTGGTACGAAGCAGGTTCATGACGGGTCTCCAGGGGGGCTGTTGTTGAAAAAAATTAACGGGAAAATGGGCTAACAAGTTGACTGAAAAATTCGCTAACGCTGGCAATCAAAAGAGCGGTTTGGTCGCGCTGCGGTGAGTGGCCACAGGCGGGCAACTCCAGTAGCTCGGCCTGCGGCACAGCGTGCTTGAGACCATAGAGCTGTTGCATTGTGCCGTACTCATCTTCCCGCCCCTGCACGGCCAGTACAGGGCAGGTGATGCGGCTCAAGTCGGCTTCAATTGACCACGACTTGAAAGCTGGGGCTAGCCAGATGCGGTTCCAGCCCCAGAAGGCCGAGTCGGGGTCGGCGTGGTACTTGGACAAGCGTTGGCGTAAATCGGTGGTGAGGTAGGCCGCGCGGGTTTGTGTGATGCTTTGCACGGCGATGTCTTCGACGTTGATGTGCGGGGCGAGCACCACGGTGCCTTTGACGTGCGCAGGGAAGTGCGCGGCGTAGAGCAGTGCGATGGAGGCTCCGTCACTGTGGCCGAACAGCCAGAGGGATTGTTTGTGTGTGTCGATGCCCAGCGCATCGAGCAAGGCGGGCAAGACCTCCAGCGCTTGGCGATGCATGAAGTCTGGGCCCCAAACCTCCTCAGCGGCGCGCGGCGTGGACTGGCCATAGCCGGGGCGCGAGTAAACCAGACCGCGGCAACCCAGGGCGTCGCACAGCGTTTTCGGAAAGTCCTTCCACATCGCCAGCGAGCCCAAACCTTCGTGCAGAAAGACCATCAGCGGGGCTTCGACAGGCTCAGCTCGAACGGAAGTGGGCTTAAGCCACTGATGCTCGATGCGCACCGAGCGCCCAGCCCAGTCGATGTCAACCCACTCTACAGGCTGGTTCACTTGGCCGCAGCCTCTTTGTCGCGCAGTTTGAAGCGCTGAATTTTGCCGGTGGCTGTTTTGGGCAACTCGGCAATGAACTCGATGCTGCGCGGGTATTTGTATGCAGCGAGGCGCTCTTTGGTGAAGGCTTTAAGTTCGTCGGCACTGGCGGTTTGACCGGCCTTGAGCACGACGAAGGCTTTGGTTTTTGTCAGTCCCTGTTCGTCATTGACGCCGATCACGGCGGCTTCCAAAACGGCGGGGTGTTGCACCAGCGTGGACTCGACCTCAAACGGCGAGACATAGATACCGCTGACTTTGAGCATGTCGTCGCTGCGACCCGAGTAGGTGTAGGTGCCGTCGGCGTTGCGCACGTATTTGTCGCCGCTTTTGGTCCACACACCCTGAAAGGTGTCGCGTGATTTTTCGCGGTTCCCCCAGTACATCAGCGCGGCTGAGGGGCCCCGGATGTAGAGGTCGCCGGTTTCGCCATCGGGCACGGGGTGGCCGTCGTCGTCGCGCAACTCAATCGCGTAGCCCGGCACGGGCCAGCCGGTGGTGCCGTAGCGCACCTGGCCGGGGAGGTTGGAGAGGTAGATGTGCAGCATCTCGGTGGAGCCGATGCCGTCCACGATCTCCACACCAAAGTGTTGTGTGAATCGCTCGCCTAACTCGGCGGGCAGGGCCTCACCGGCGGACGAACACAGGCGCAAGGCCACGTCCGTTTTGGTGGGCAATGCGGGAGAGGCCAACATGCCTGCAAAGCCGGTAGGTGCGCCAAAAAACACGTTGGGTTTGACGCCAGCCAGCGTGTCGGTCGCACCCAGCCAGCGTTTGAAGGTGGCGTCCGGCGTGGGGCGCTCGGCCATCAAAATTGTGGTCGCTCCCACGCTCAAGGGAAAGCTCAAACCATTGCCCAGACCGTAGGCAAAGAACAACTTGGCGGCAGAGAAGCACACGTCTTGCTCGGTCAGCCCCAGCACGGGTGTTCCGTAGAGCTCAGCCGTCCAGTAGGGGTTGGCGTGGCTGTGCAGCGTGCCTTTGGGCTTGCCGGTGGAGCCGGAGGAGTAAAGCCAAAAGCCGGGGTCGTCTGCGCTGGTGTCAGCGGCTTGGGCCAAGGGTGAGTGTTGGGTCAGCAGCGCGTCCAGCCCGACCATGCCTTCGGGCATGGCTTCTTTGGCACGTGAGACGATGACGCGTTTGACTTCATGACCACCGGTGCTACTGGCATTGTTCATGGCCGCTTGCAGCGTAGGTAAAAGCGCGTGGGACACCAACACGGCTTGCGCACGGCTGTGTTGCAGCATGTAGGCGTAGTCGTCTGCGGTCAGCAGTGTGTTCACAGCCACCGGCACGATGCCAGCGAACATGGCACCTAAAAAGCTTACCGGCCAGTCGCTGCAATCGTGCATCAACAGCAGCACCCGCTCTTCGCGCCGCACGCCGCTGGCCTGCAAGGCGGCAGCCATGCGTTGGATGCGCTCGGCCAAGGCGCCGTAGCTCAGTTGTCCATCGTCGTCGATGTAGGCGATCTTGTTGGGACGCTGCGCGTTGCGCGCAATCAAGTGCTGTGCGAAATTGAAGTGCGTGCCGGGTGTGGCAACGGCTGGTGAAACGCTCATCGGAAACTCCTGGTTTTCGGGTGATGTGGTTTTGTGCTCTTGTACGCCCCGGCACTTGGGGTAAGTGGCTCCGCGAATGTCCTCCGCCCTGCGGGCTCCCCCTTGATTTCGCTCCGCCACTTACCCCAAGCGCCGAGGCGGCGCGCATGGTGGGTATGCCACAAGACTGGATTCCCGTCTTTGCGGGAATGACGAAGGGTGTTCGCAAGATCAGGTCGGTGACGCGCTCTGCGCAGCGAAATCAAAGAGGAGCCCGCAGGGCGGGGGACATTCGCGGAGCAGAGTGCGGCATCGGCCTGATCCCGCGAAGCAGAAGCCAGACACAGCGAGTGACCGAAAGTCTTCATGGGGGAAACAGCGCTAAGTAGGTGAGGAGGACAGCGTCGCCAACACAACCGTACTGGCTTGGATAGCACTGCGGCGGTGGTAGAAGTTGAGTGCCCGCAGGCCACCCAGTTCTTCGCCCCCACCCGCGCGACCCGGCCCGCCGTGCAGCGACTGCGGCATCACGTTGCCGTGGCCGGTGTGCAGGGCCGCTACGTCGGGTGAAATCACATGCACGCGGCCATGGCTGTCGGTCAGCTCCAGCGCAACGGCACCCAGCGAAGCAGGGTCACTGCCGTAGAGGGACGTCACCAGGGAGCCCTGACCGCGCCGTACCAGCGCTAGCGCGTGGGCCAGGTCACGGTAGGGCAGCAAGGTGGCCACCGGGCCAAACACTTCAGTGTCGTGAACCCGGTCGGCGCTGTCGCTGCCCTGCACGTTGCGCGTGCCCAGCAAAGTGGGGCCGACGCAACAGGCGATGGCCGCATCAGCGTCCACCAGGGGCACGGTGCTGCCGTCAAACAGGGTTTCGGTTTGGGCCTTCAAATGCGCCAGGCCTTGGTGCACGCTGGCCAGTTGTTCGCGGTTGACCAAAGCGCCCATGCGCACAGTCTCATTGCGTGGGTTGCCCACCGTGGTCTTGGCCAGGCGCGTGCCCATGGCGGCGGCTACTGCGCCGTACAAGGCCTCGGGCACGAAGATACGGCGGATGGCTGTGCACTTCTGGCCCGACTTGACTGTCATCTCGCGCACTGCTTCCTTGACCAGCAGCTCAAAAGCCTCGCTGCCTGGGGCCGCATCGGGCAAAAGCAGGGCCGAGTTGAGGCTGTCGGCTTCGATGTTCACGCGCACGGAGTTTTGCGTCACAGCGGGGTGGGAGCGAATTACGGCAGCTGTTTCGGCCGAGCCGGTGAACGAGACCACATCAAAGGGCTCCAAGGCGTCCATCAGCCCCACTGAGCTGCCGCACACCACCGATAAAGCGCCTGCCGGAAAGATGCCAGCATCGACCACGTCTTTGACCATGCGCTGGGTCAGCCAGGCTGTGGCCGTGGCGGGTTTGATGATGACCGGCACGCCAGAGAGCAGTGCGGGGGCCGCTTTTTCCCACAAGCCCCAGCTCGGGAAGTTGAAGGCGTTGATGAACAGCGCCACGCCGCGTGTGGGGGTGAGAATGTGCTGCGATTGAAACAAGGGGTCTTTGCCCAGGCGTGCGGCCTCGCCATCCAGCATGAAGCGGCGCGGGCCCAGGGCTTCACCCAGCTTGGCGTAATTGCCGAGCGTGAAGATGCCGCCGTCAATATCGACCGCCGAATCGTTTTTGACCGTACCGCTGTTGGCCGTGGCGATCTCGTAGTAAGCGTCGCGGTTGGCTTGCAGCACCTTGACGGCTGCGCCCAACAGTGCGGCGCGCTCGGTATAGGTCATGGCGCGCAAAGCGGCACCGCCTTGTTCGCGGGCAAAGGCGAAACCGGCGGGCAGATCGAGCCCGGTGGCATCGACGCGGGCCAGCTCGGTACCGAGCACGGGGTCCATCAGGGCGACGCCTGGGTCGGTGCCGTTTTGCCAGCGACCGCTGATGAAATTGGAGAGAAGTGGCGTCATGCTGCGGCCCTGGGTGTGAAGGTGATTTCGCCCTTGGGCAAAAGGTAGAGCACCAGGGCGCTGCCCACGCCGTGCTCAGCATTGAGCCAAGTGTCTAGCGCAGCGTCCAGCGGGCGACCGGCCAACTGGGCCGTCAGTTGTGCGATTTGATCGCGGAATTCAGTGGGTGACATGGGTGTATCTCTGTCCTGCGTTCAAGTTCAACTTGCCAATCCATGAAATATGAATTATTGTGCGTGTCTGTACGATAAAGCACGAAAATACCGATGTCAAGCAATATATTGCAGTTATCCGGGTTAACCCCATTAACCCCAGTGCCTGCGGGCCAAAAAAACCCGTTCCTGGTGGCGCTGGGGGAGCGTGCGCGTGCGCTGCGCTCTCGTCGCGGCATGACGCGCAAAGCGGTCTCGCTGGCGGCCGGGGTGTCTGAGCGGCACTTGGCCAATCTGGAATATGGAGAGGGCAATGCGTCCATCCTGGTGCTGCTGCAAGTGGCGGGGGCGTTGCACTGCACGCTGGCGGAGTTGCTCGGCGACGTCACCACGAGCTCGCCCGAGTGGCTGATGATCCGTGAGCTGCTGGAGCACCAAGATGAAACGGCGCTGCGGCGCGTGCGCACGGCCGTGGGTGAGCTGCTGGGCACCGGGGCCGCGCAGGGCGGCGCACAGGCCACACCTAGCCCGCGTGTGGCGCTGGTGGGTCTGCGCGGGGCGGGCAAGACGACGCTGGGCCAGATGCTGGCCGACGACCTGGGCTTTCCTTTTGTGGAGTTGAGCCGGGAAATTGAAAAATTTGCCGGGTGCAGCGTCTCTGAAATTCAGGGCTTGTACGGGCAGAATGCCTACCGCCGTTACGAGCGACGGGCGCTGGAAGAGGCGATCCAGATCTACCCCGAAGCGGTGATCGCAACGCCGGGTGGCTTGGTGTCTGACCCGGCCACCTTCAACCAACTGCTGGGGCACTGCACCACGGTATGGCTCCAAGCGGATGCTGAAGACCACATGGCGCGGGTACGCGCCCAGGGTGACCTGCGCCCCATGGCCGCCAGCAAGGAGGCGATGGAAGACCTCAAAGGCATTCTGGCGGGACGGGCGGCTTTTTATTCCAAGGCGCAACTCAAACTCAACACCAGTGCGCAGCCCCTGGACGCGACGTTTTTGGCCTTGCGCAGCCTGGTTCGGCAGGCGCTTGAACTGCCTGAATGAATATTTTTCAAATTTATGCATAAAAATGCTTGACTGAATTTAATTTCATGCAATATGATGCATATACATAATTCACAAGTTAAACCATTTCCCTCACCCACAGGAGACCGCCCCATGAGTTCAAGCCCCCGCGTCAATTACCAGACCGACCCATCCCAGTACAAGCACTGGAAGCTCAGCTTTGACGGGGCTGTGGCCACCCTCAAGGCCGACTTTGACGAAAACGCAGGCCTGCGCCCCGGCTACAAGCTCAAGCTCAACAGCTATGACCTGGGCGTGGACATTGAACTCAACGATGCCATCAACCGCGTCCGCTTCGAGCACCCCGAGGTGCGTACCGTGGTCGTCACCAGCGCCAAGGACAAGGTGTTTTGCTCCGGGGCCAATATCTTCATGTTGGGCGTCAGCAGCCACGCCTGGAAAGTGAACTTCTGCAAGTTCACCAACGAGACACGCAACGGCCTGGAAGATTCATCCACCCACAGTGGTCTGAAGTTTCTGGCGGCTGTGAATGGTGCTTGCGCCGGGGGCGGTTATGAGTTGGCACTGGCGTGTGACGAGATCATTTTGGTGGACGACCGTGCCTCGGCCGTCAGCCTGCCCGAAGTGCCGTTGTTGGGCGTGTTGCCGGGCACCGGTGGCCTGACCCGTGTGACTGATAAGAAGCATGTGCGCCATGATTTGGCCGATCTGTTTTGCACCAGCGTGGAAGGCGTGCGTGGGCAGAAGGCCAAGGACTGGCGTTTGGTGGACGACATTGCCAAGCCCCAGGTGTTTGCCGCCAAGGTGCATGCGCGTGCGCTGGAACTGGCCGCGCAGAGCGACCGCCCCGCCAACGGCAAGGGTGTGGCCCTGCCGCCCGTGGCTTGCACGCTAGAGGCCGATGCTTTGCGTTACCCCAACGTCACGGTCGAGATTGACCGCGCCAAGCGCACCGCAACCTTCACCGTGAAAGCCCCGGTGGGTGCACAGCCTAGCGACATTGTTGGTATTGAAGCGGCGGGTGCGGCTTGGTATCCACTGGCTATGGGACGTGAACTGGAAGATGCCATCCTTCAGATGCGCACCAATGAGAACGACATCGGTCTGTGGCTGATCAAGACCGAGGGCGACGCAGCTGGCGTTTTGGCGATGGACGCCACACTGCTGGCGCACAAAGACCATTGGCTGGTGCGTGAAACCATTGGTTTGTTGCGCCGCACCTTCAGCCGCCTGGACGTGTCCTCGCGTAGCTTATTTGCATTGATCGAGTCGGGCTCTTGCTTTGCAGGCACCTTCCTTGAATTGGCTTTGACCTGCGACCGCAGCTACATGTTGGCCCTGCCTGATGATGAAGCCAAGACCCCGAAAATTTCCGTGTCAGACACCAACTTCGGCCTGTATCCCATGGTCACCGGACAAAGTCGTTTGCAGCGTCGCTTCTATGACGAAGCGCCCGCACTCGAAGCGGTGCGCGCGAAGGCGGGCCAGGCCTTGGACGCCGATGCAGCTTTTGCCATCGGCATGGTCACCAGCAACCCGGACGACATCGACTGGACGGATGAAGTGCGCATTGCCATCGAAGAGCGTGTCGCGATGAGCCCCGACGCGTTGACTGGCATGGAAGCCAACCTGCGCTTCAACGGCCCCGAGAACATGTTCACCCGCGTCTTTGGCCGCTTGACTGCGTGGCAGAACTGGATCTTCCAGCGCCCCAATGCCGTGGGCGAAAAAGGCGCACTCAAAGTTTATGGCAAAGGCGAGAAATCGGCCTTTGACTGGAATCGCGTTTAACAAGCAACATTAGGAGAACCCCATGAGCAGCATCGACTACAGCCAGAAAATCCCCAACAACGTCAACCTGAGCGACGACCGAACGCTGCAACGCGCGCTGGAGCAGTGGCAGCCAAACTTCATTAACTGGTGGGGTGATGTCGGCCCCGAAGGTTCAGTGGACAGCGAGGTGTATTTGCGCACCGCCGTCAGTGTTGATCCCCATGGTTGGGCCCAGTTTGGCCACACCAAAATGAAGGACTACCGCTGGGGCATTTTCATGAACCCGGGTGACTCAGAACGCACCATTCACTTTGGCGATCACAAGGGCGAGAAAGCCTGGCAAGACGTGCCCGGCGAACACCGCGCCAACCTGCGCCGCATCATCGTGACCCAAGGTGACACCGAGCCCGCGTCGGTGGAGCAGCAGCGCCACCTGGGCTTGACCGCGCCCAGCATGTACGACCTGCGCAACCTCTACCAGATCAACGTCGAAGAAGGCCGCCACCTGTGGGCCATGGTTTATTTGCTGCACAAACACTTTGGTCGCGATGGCCGTGAAGAAGCCGAGGCGCTGCTTGAGCGCCGCAGCGGTGACGCCAACAACCCGCGCATCCTGGGGGCTTTCAACGAGGCCACGCCGGATTGGCTGGCCTTCTTCATGTTCACCTACTTCACCGACCGCGACGGCAAGTTCCAGCTTTGCGCGCTGGCGGAGAGCGCGTTTGACCCGCTGGCGCGCACCACCAAATTCATGCTGACCGAGGAAGCGCACCACATGTTTGTGGGCGAGTCGGGCATATCGCGCGTGATCGCACGCACCGTGGCCGTCATGAATGAGCTACAGACCGACGATGTGGCCAAGCTGCGCGCAGCCGGTGTGATCGATTTACCCACCTTGCAGCGCTACCTCAACTTCCATTACAGCGTGACCATTGACCTGTTTGGCGCGGACGAGTCCAGCAACGCCGCCACCTTCTATTCCACCGGCATCAAGGGCCGCTTTGAAGAAGGCAAACGCGACGACGATCATGTGCTCAAAGGCCAGAGCTACCGCATTCTGGAAGCCCGTGATGGTCAATTGGTTGAGAAAGAAGTGCCCCTGCTCAACGCCTTGAACGAGGTGCTGCGGGACGACTTCATCAAAGACTCTGTGGCCGGTGTGGGCCGCTGGAACCGTGTGATTGAAAAAGCCGGTTTGCCACAGCGCCTGACGGTGCCGCACAAGGCGTTTCACCGTAACATCGGCGCGCTCTCTGGCGTCAAGGTCTCCCCCGATGGCCGCGTGGTGAGTGCGGTGGAATGGCAGGCCAACGAAGCCAAGTGGCTGCCCAGCGCCGAAGACCGCGCCTATGTCGCCAGCTTGATGGGCCGCGTCGTCGAGCCCGGCAAGTTTGCCAACTGGATCGCGCCGCCGGTCATGGGCATTAACCGCCAGTCGGTGGATTTTGACTACGTTCGCTTTGCCTGATCACTGAGGTTTGAGAGAGACAATGCAGGGGGCCCACGTAGCCCCCTGTTTCAATAGAGCAAACTGTTTTGGAGAGAACCATGGACATCAGTGAAACCCAAGTGATCAAGCAGCACCTGATCGACCCCGAGATTTGCATCCGCTGCAATACCTGCGAGGCCATCTGCCCAGTGCAGGCAATCACCCATGATTCTCGTAACTACGTGGTGGATGCGGACAAATGCAATCTCTGTATGGACTGCGTTTCGCCTTGTCCGACTGGCTCGATTGACAACTGGCGCATGGTGCTCAAGGCCAAGGCCTACACGCCGACTGAGCAATTGGGCTGGGATGAGTTGCCTGCTGAAGTGCCACTACCCGAGGGGGTGGATGCGGACGCAGTTGTGACCGCTGCGCAAGCGCAAACCACGTCGCAAGTCGTGCCGCAAACCCAGCTCGAATCGGGCGAGACCGCCTTTGTCTCTTCGGCCTGGGGCGCCACATTGCCGCCCTGGTCGGCAGCACACGCTTACACCAATCTTTATGGCCCCAAGACGGGGCCAAGCACAGCCACCGTGACTGGCAACTTCCGCGTGACGGAGGTCGGCCAGACGGCGGGCAGCGACTACGACACCCACCACGTCGTGCTGGACTTTGGCGCCATGCCCTTCCCCGTGCTGGAGGGCCAGTCCATCGGCATCCTGCCATCCGGTGTGGACGACAAAGGCAAGCCGCACTTTGCCCGCCAGTACTCGATTGCCAGCCCACGCAATGGCGAGCGCCCCGGTTACAACAATGTCTCGCTCACCATCAAACGGGTGCTGGAAGACCACCAGGGCAAGCCCGTGCGCGGCGTGGGCTCCAACTACATGTGTGACCTGAAGGTGGGTGACACAGTGCAAGTGATCGGCCCCTTCGGCAGCTCTTTCTTGATGCCCAATCACCCGAAGTCCAACATTGTGATGATCTGCACTGGCACCGGCAGCGCGCCCATGCGCGCCATGACCGAGTGGCGGCGTCGTCTGCGGGCAAAAAATGATGTGAGTTCAAGTAAGTTTGAAGGCGGCAAGTTGATGTTGTTTTTCGGCGCGCGCACCCAAGCCGAACTGCCCTATTTCGGCCCCTTGCAAAACCTGCCCAGAGACTTCATCGACATTCATTTCGCCTTCTCCCGCACACCTGGTCAACCCAAGCGCTACGTGCAGGACGCAATGCGCGAGCGCGCGGCTGATTTGGTGGCTTTGCTCAAAGATGGCAACAGCCACTTTTACGTGTGTGGTCTCAAGAGCATGGAAGAGGGTGTGGTGCTGGCCTTGCGTGATGTGGCGCAGCAGGCGGGGCTGGATTGGGCGACGGTGGGTGCAGCGCTCAAGCGCGAAGGGCGTTTGCATTTGGAGACTTATTAAGCCTTGCGCTGGAAAGATCTCGCGGGATCAGGTCGGCGCCGCACTCAGCTC
>JANXSU010000023.1 GCA_025356545.1 Comamonadaceae bacterium | reverse complement strand
CAAACCAGCCGCACGTTGGACGCCTTGGCTGGCATTGCCGGTGCCGACATGGCGGCTGGATTGGAGCTGGGCAGCACCGGCCACCGCGAGGCCAATGGCAAGCTCTTTTTTCAAACCCAAACGCTGAACTACACCCTGCCCGCTAGTTTGCCCCAAGGCAAAGCCGACAACCAGATCCTAGGAGTCGTCGAGGCGCTGCGCCAGCAATTCGCACCGCGTGAAGTCGTGCTGGTATCCAAAGACATCAACATGCGGGTCAAGGCCCGTGCCTTGGGCCTGGCCACCGATGACTACCAAAATGACAAGGTGCTGGAAGACGGCGACCTGCTGTACTCCGGTGCGCTTGCTTTGCCTGTCGATTTCTGGAGCACACATGGCCAAACCGTGGAAAGCTGGCAACAAGGCCCGCACACGTTCTACCGAATCACCGGGCCGGTGGTGCCGAGTTTGATGATCAACCAATTCATCTACTTCGAAGCGCCGGGTGAACCCAGTCTGTATGCCCGTGTCACAGAGATTCGCGGCAACTCGGCCGTGCTGAAGACCTTGAAGGACTACAACCACTTAAAGAACGCCGTTTGGGGCATCACCACGCGCAACCGCGAGCAAAATTTCGCGATGAATTTATTGATGGACCCGGAGGTCGATTTCGTCACCCTGACCGGCACTGCAGGCACTGGCAAAACTTTGATGGCGCTGGCAGCGGGTTTGACGCAGGTGTTGGATGACCGTCGCTACACCGAGATCATCGTCACCCGCGCCACCGTGAGCGTCGGTGAAGACATTGGTTTTCTGCCTGGCACTGAAGAAGAAAAGATGGGCCCATGGATGGGTGCGCTGGACGACAACCTGGAAGCCTTGAGCAAAAACGAAACCAATGCAGGCGAGTGGGGCCGCGCTGCCACCACCGAGCTGATCCGCAGCCGCATCAAGATCAAGAGCATGAACTTCATGCGCGGGCGAACATTTTTGAACAAATACGTCATCATCGACGAGGCCCAGAACCTGACACCCAAACAGATGAAGACGCTCATCACCCGTGCGGGCCCGGGCACCAAAATCATTTGCATGGGCAACTTGGCGCAGATCGACACGCCTTATCTGACCGAGGGCTCATCCGGCCTGACGTTTGCTGTGGACAAATTCAAAGGCTGGCCGCATGGTGGGCATATCACGCTGGCGCGGGGTGAACGCTCGCGTTTGGCGGACTTTGCCAGTGAAGTGCTGTAAACACGCTTGATCAGTTGAAGACAGAGCTGGTGCGCTTCGCGTCACTGCGGCCTGTCCCGCAGTATCTCAAAAGTCCCCGCTGCCACCACTGGCCAGGCTCTCGAATCGGGTTAGCTGTCTGATAAAGGCCAGTTTGCAGACGCCGGTGGGGCCGTTTCGCTGCTTGGCAATGATGATCTCGGCCACGCCTGGCTCTTTGCAGGCGTCCTTGGTGTAGTACTCATCACGGTAGATGAACATGATGATGTCGGCGTCCTGCTCAATCGCACCCGATTCGCGCAAGTCGCTCATCATCGGGCGTTTGTCCGGGCGGGTTTCCACGCTGCGGTTGAGCTGCGAGAGCGCAATGACCGGGCACTGTAGTTCCTTGGCCAGCATTTTCAGACCCCGGGAGATCTCCCCCAGCTCGGTCGCACGGTTCTCGTTGTCGCCGCTGGAGCCGCTCATGAGCTGCAAATAGTCCACCACAATCAAACCGAGCTTGCCACACTGACGCGCCAAGCGACGAGCATTGGCGCGCAGCTCACTGGCCGTCAAACCCGCAGTTTCATCAATGTGCAGTGAAATGTTGCGCAGCTTTTCAATCGCTTCTGTCAGACGCGGCCACTCCTCATCCGTCAGCTTGCCTGTTCGCAAGTGGCCCTGGTCGATACGACCAATAGAGCCCACGATACGCACGGCCAACTGAGCAGCGCCCATCTCCATGGAAAACACGGCCACAGGCAGCCCCTCCTTCAGCGCCACATGCTCGGCAATATTGATAGCAAAGGCGGTTTTTCCCATGGAAGGACGCGCGGCCAAAACAATCAAGTCACCCGCTTGTAAGCCAGAAGTCATGCGGTCCAGATCATAAAAACCGGTGGGCACCCCCGTGACATCATTGGGGTTGTCTGCCATCTCCTGCACCCGGTCGAGCAAGTCCACCACAAGGGTGTCCATGGTCTGAAAACCACGCTTCATGCGTGAGCCCTCTTCGCCGATATTGAAAATCTTTTGCTCGGCCTCATCCAGAATGGAGGCCACCAAGCGACCTTTCGGGTTGAAGGCATTGGTGGCGATTTCGTCGCTGGCGCTCACCAGTTTTCGCAAAATGGCACGCTCACGCACGATCTCTGCATAGCGACGGATATTGCTCGCGCTGGGCACGTACTGCGCTAACGAATTGAGGTAAGCCAAACCACCAATGCCTTCGGCCTTGCCCTGCCCCTGGAGTTGCTCAAACACCGTGATCACGTCGGCCGGTTTGCTGGCATTGATGAGCACCCCTAAGGCCGCATAGACCAAGCGGTGCTCATAACGATAAAAGTCCCCCTCGCTCAACAAATCACTCACGCGATCCCAGGCTCCGTTGTCCAGTAACAGGCCGCCAATCACGCTGGACTCAGCCTCAATCGAATGCGGTGGAATGCGCAATTGTGCGATTTGTCGGTCTTCGCCATAGACCTGATCTAGGGCATTCAATACGGCGGACATGGTGTTTTCCTAACGGTGGGGGACAGTGCTTCGCGCCAAGCTGACACGTCGCATTTCAAGTCTCTGATGCTACGTTGGACAGACGAAAACGTCGAGTGAAATGCTGTGGACAAGCCCTTGATTTGCTGTGGGTAATCTGTGTGAATGTATGTACGAGCCACAGCCCAAAAGAAAAAGCCGCCAGGGTTTACCCAGGCGGCTTTAAAGAGAAACGAGGTATTAAGCTGTTTCGCCGTAGACAGAAACTGTCACTTCAACCACCACGTCCGTGTGCAGTGCCACGCTGACCGTGCTGTCACCGACCACTTTGAGCGGTCCGTTGGGCATACGGACTTGGGATTTCACGACTTTGTAGCCGGTCTTGTTCAGTTCTTCGGCAATGTCCGCATTGGTGACGGAGCCAAACAAACGACCATCCACACCGGCTTTTTGCGTCAATTTGACCGTGGTGCCAGCGAGCTTTTCGCCCAGGGCTTGCGACTCAGCCAGTTTGGCCGCGGCGACTTTTTCAAGTTCAGCGCGTTTGACTTCAAATTCTTTCTTGGCGGCCTCCGTGGCGCGACGGGCGCGGCCAGAGGGAATCAGGAAGTTACGGGCATAGCCGTCTTTGACCCTGACGATCTCGCCCAGATTGCCGAGATTAATAACCTTGTCGAGCAGAATGATTTGCATGAGACTACTCCTTAGATCTTGTGCTGGTCGCTGTACGGCAGCATCGCGAGGAAACGCGCGCGCTTGATAGCGGTGTTGAGTTGACGCTGGAAAATAGCGCGGGTACCGGTCAAGCGTGCGGGAATGATCTTGCCGTTTTCAGCAATGAAGTCACGCAGTGTGTCGATGTCTTTGTAGTCGATCTCTTCGACACCGGTCACCGTGAAGCGGCAAAAGCGCTTGCGCTTGAACAGCAGATTTTGTGCTGGGCGCTTGGGGCGCTTGTCTTTGTTGAATTTTTTAAATGCGGGCATGAAAGCCTCCAAAAAAATTAATCTTGTCTAAATTCTTGAATATGAAACACCAAGCTTTTTCCGCGAAGTGGAGTGGCAACAAACCCGCTAAACCGCCAGGCAGTGCCTATGGCTTGCTTGGCAAGGCGTTCAGCGTTAACGCCAAAAGCGACGGCTTTCACGTCGGCTTTCACCTGCCTGGGTTGACCTGCTTCTAAAACGCTTGACTCGTGTTCAAGTCGCAAATTCAGGGCGGGTAAACCTGCCGGGGTGTATCGCATGGGGGCTACTTCTGCAATACAGGCCGTAAGATCAAGCTGGTTGGCGCTAGGGCTCACTCCTCAAAGACGGGAATTAGGCTTGGTATTCCGCCTGTTGGGCTTTGCGGGCGTCTTCACGCTCGACGGTCTTCATCATGGACGAAGGGCCAGTGTCGGCTTTTTTTCGCTGAACCGTCAAATGACGCAGCACGGCATCATTGAACTTGAACGCATGCTCCAGCTCAGCCAGCACAGGTGTGTCGGCTTCGATGTTGATGCACAGGTAGTGGGCTTTGGCTAACTTGTTGATCATGTAGACCAACTGGCGGCGACCCCAGTCTTCAACGCGGTGCACCTTGCCACCGCCAGCGGTGATCATGCCCTTGTAACGTTCGAGCATGGCAGGAACCTGCTCGCTCTGATCCGGATGGATCATTAAAATGATTTCGTAATGACGCATTGATACTCCTTATGGATAACCCGCACTTGGCGGGACGAAAAGCTACCCCCAGCGTCTAAAAGGGGTGTAGCAAGGCGAAGCCTATGATTATAGGTGACTTTGACGTTCTTCTTTTTCCTGTCGGCCAGACAGCGTGACCAGGCTCAAAAGCACAGTCATGACAAAGCCCGCGGCAATTCCAAAAACGCCTGCCGAAACAGGCTGGATACCGAACCAAAGTCCACTGCCTTCAACGCCCATTGCCGAGCGCACAGAGCCAGAGTTAGCAAGCATGTAATAAACCGTCACACCGACACCAGTCAGCATCCCGGCCACAGCACCAACACGAGATGTTTTGGACCAAAAAATACCCAAGACCATGACCGGAACAAAGGCAGAACCAGCTAATGAAAAGGAGGAAGTAACCAGATAGAGGATGTCAGCTGACTTTTGCGCTGCAACATAAGCGGCAATCAAGGCGACCACCAACAAGGCAAATTTGGACAGCATCACCTGGCGCATGGCACTGGCCCTATTGTCTTTTTTGGCTAGTACGTATAGATCACGCGCCAGCGCATTGCCGATAGTCAACAACAAACCGTCCGCTGTTGACAAGGCGGCGGCCAATCCACCTGCCGCAACTAGGCCAGACACCACATAAGGTAGACCGCCCAATTCGGGGGTAGCAAGCATCACGAGGTCTGCACCTAACTTAAGCTCCGAAAACTGCAACACATGATCACCATTGACATCATTTATGGACAAAAGCGATCCATCTACACGAGCCCACTGCGCCAACCATGTAGGCAGAGTTTCAATGTTTTGACCGACTAGGTGGCTCATGACTTCAAACTTAACCAGTACCGCTAAAGCAGGTGCAGCCAGATAAAGCAGCGCAATAAAAAACAAGGACCAAGCCACCGAAGTTCGTGCTTCGGAGACCGTAGGGGTAGTGTAGAAACGCGTTAAAAGATGCGGCATGCCTGCCGTTCCCACCATGAGACAAAACATCAGGGCCAAAAAATTACGCCGCGACAGGTCAAAGGCCTCTTGCTCCTCGGATGTCCCATTTGGGTCTCCTGCAAAAGGCTGGGAATGAGAGGGCATTCCCCCCAAAGGTTTGGCTCGGTTAAGGTTTTCCTGCATGGCGTGCGTCCAACTCTCACGTGCAGCTACCTCATCCTTAGGCAATCGAATCAGCTCACGCTTTGCGGCAAAGATTTCCTCTGTATCCGCACGCTCCGCATTGAGCAGGCGCAACCGATCTTGAAGTCGAGTCCGATCCTCTTTCAGTGAAGCTTCAACATTGAGCAGTTTCATTTCATACTCATGGGCGCGGCGCGCATATTCCTGAATAACCTGCTGCTCCGCAGGAGAATTCATAAGCTGCTTTTCCAACTGGGTGAGGCGCTCAAGCTGCTGCCCATACACCAAAGGGGCAAGGGGATTGCCTAACTGTTTATAGGCCAACCACGAAACCGGAATTAAAAAAGCAAGAATCAACACAACGTATTGAGTCACCTGGGTCCAGGTCACGGCCCGCATGCCTCCCAGGAATGAACACACCAGAACGCCACCCAAACCCAACAAGATGCCGATTTCAAAATGCACCCCAGTGAGCCGCGAAGTAATTAGGCCGACGCCGTAAATTTGCGCCACGACGTAGGTGAATGAGCATAGGACGGTCGCCAAAGCGGCAATGCGTCTAGGCCAGAATCCACCAAATCTGTTGGCAAAAAAGTCAGGGATGGTATAGAGCCCAAGTTCTCGTAGACGCGGGGCAACTAACAAAGCCACCAGGCAAAACCCGCCGGTCCAACCCAGTACATAAGCCAATCCGCCAGGCTGTGAACCTGCGCCAGAGAAACCTTGCAGATAGAGCCCCCCGGCCAAACTGATGAACGAAGCTGCGCTCATCCAGTCAGCCGCTGTCGCCATGCCGTTATAAATGGCGGGAATTCGACGACCAGCTACGTAATATTCTTCGGCATCTGAAGTTCGGTTGTATATGCCGATTACGGCATATAGGACAACCGTGGCAAATAAAAAGATACTACCAACCCATTGCTTTGACAAACCGAGCTGCTCGGCCCAAGTCAAGGTCAGCAAAAACACCAATAGATAGGCAAGGTAAGTGACAAAGGTGCGGTGCAATCGTCGCTTGTAGATTGCATAAGCAATGAGATCAAATCCCATTTCATCATTGCCACTTTGCCGATTTTTAACCCATGCAAAGAAAGCGACGATAGCAATAAAAACCAGCATTGAACCCTGCGCTGCAAACCAAAATCCGAAGGGCCATCCAGCTACCACAAACTGCAGATCGCGAGCAAAGAAGACGCCACCAAAGGCCGTCGCAAACCAAACCAACAGGAGCAGTCTGCGCACAGGCCACCGCCCCTGGGTTAACAAGGTATCTCCGTGGCAATCAGTTCTGTCATAGAACAGGAAGCAACTTACATTGCTGCAATCTGACGCCAGGTTGCAGCCACAGAGTCCGGGTTGAGTGAGATGGACGTGATGCCTTGCTCAACCAGCCAACGCGCAAAATCAGGATGATCGCTAGGACCCTGACCACAAATCCCCACGTATTTGTTTTGCTTGCGGCAAGCTGTAATGGCCATGCTGATCATGGCCAGAACCGCTGGGTCGCGCTCATCAAAGTCAGCCGCCAACAATTCGAGACCCGAATCCCGATCCAGCCCGAGAGTAAGCTGGGTCAAGTCATTGGAGCCGATAGAGAATCCATCAAAATACTCCAGAAACTCATCAGCCAAAATAGCGTTGCTGGGTACTTCGCACATCATGACGATCTTCAAGCCGTCGACACCGCGTTTGAGACCCTGGGCCGCCAATAACTCGGTGACCTTTTTAGCTTGACCCAGCGTGCGAACGAACGGCACCATCAACTCGACGTTAGTCAGACCCATTTCATTGCGGACTCGAAGCATGGCCTCACATTCCATGGCAAAGGCTTCGCCAAACTCTTTGCTGACGTAACGTGCCGCACCACGAAAGCCCAACATCGGATTTTCCTCTTCCGGCTCGTAGCGGCTTCCACCAATCAGTTTGCGGTACTCATTGCTCTTGAAGTCTGATAGACGAACAATTACAGGCTTGGGCCAAAAAGCTGCGCCAATCGTAGCGACACCTTCAGTCACTTTGTCGACATAAAAAGCACGCGGGGAAGCATGACCACGGGCGACTGACTCCACAGCCTTCTTCAAATCAGCATCAATGTTGGGATAGTCCAAAATGGCTTTGGGATGCACGCCGATGTTGTTGTTAATGATGAACTCCAAGCGGGCCAAGCCGACACCCGCATTGGGCAACTGGGCAAAGTCAAATGCCAGCTGCGGGTTGCCGATGTTCATCGTGATCTTGACCGGAATCTCGGGCATTTCACCACGCTGGACTTCGGTGATTTCTGTCTCCAGCAGGCCGTCGTAGATGAAACCGGTATCGCCTTCGGCGCAACTGACGGTGACCAAGGTTCCATCCTTGAGAGTTTCAGTGGCATCTCCACAACCTACGACCGCAGGAATGCCCAACTCGCGCGCAATGATGGCGGCGTGGCAGGTGCGACCGCCCCGGTTGGTGACGATGGCAGAGGCGCGCTTCATGACCGGCTCCCAGTTCGGATCGGTCATGTCGGTCACCAGCACATCACCGGCTTGCACCTGATCCATTTGGCTGATGCTGTGCACCAAGCGCACCCGGCCCGTGCCAATCTTCTGACCAATCGCGCGGCCCTCGGCCAGCTTGGCACTGTGGCCTTTGAGTTTGTAGCGCAGCTCCGCGCCCTTGTTTTGGCTCTTGACCGTCTCAGGACGGGCTTGCAGGATGTACAGCAGACCATCGGTGCCGTCTTTACCCCACTCGATGTCCATCGGGCGGCCGTAATGCGCTTCAATGACCAGCGCGTAGTGAGCCAATTGCTCCACGTCGGCATCGGTCAGCGAGTAGCGATTGCGCTGCTCGGTCGGCACATCCACCGTCTTGACGAGCTTGCCTTTGTGCGCACCGGCTGCCGCTTTTTCTTCGGCGGACGTGAACACCATCTGAATCAGCTTGGAGCCCAGGTTACGGCGAATGACCGCACGCTTGCCTAGCTTGAGAATAGGCTTGTGCACATAGAACTCATCCGGATTCACCGCACCCTGCACCACCGTCTCACCCAAACCGTAGCTGGAGGTGATGAAGACCACGTCTTCAAACCCGGATTCGGTGTCGATGGTGAACATCACACCCGCCGCGCCCAGGTCAGAGCGCACCATGCGCTGCACGCCTGCGGACAAGGCCACGTCAGCATGGGCAAAGCCCTGGTGCACGCGGTAGCTGATGGCGCGGTCGTTGTACAAAGAGGCAAACACCTCTTTCATTTTGTGCAGTACTTCTTCGATGCCCACCACGTTCAAAAAGGTCTCTTGCTGACCGGCAAACGATGCGTCAGGCAGGTCTTCGGCAGTGGCCGAAGAGCGCACGGCGAAGGAGGCTTGCGGGTTGTTGGCACTGAAGGTGGCAAAGGCTTCGCGGATGGCTTGTTCCAAGTCCGAAGGGAAAGGCTGCGCCTCAACCAACGCGCGGATTTCAGCGCCTACTGAAGCGAGTGCTCGCACGTCTTCGGTATCGAGCGCGTCAAGTTTGGCGTTGATGCGAGCATCCAGCCCCTCGTGCTTGAGAAATTCGCGAAAGGCATGAGCCGTCGTGGCAAAGCCTGTCGGCACGCGCACGCCCTGCGGCAGTTGCGAGATCATTTCGCCGAGACTGGCGTTTTTACCGCCCACGGCCTCAACGTCAGTCATTCTCAGATTTTCAAACGGGACGACCAAGGCGGTAGGGCTGAAAAGTGCAGACATGGGAAAGCTCCAGAAGTTAAAAACGGTTATCCCATCAGTCTATCTTTAGCGAGAAACTGGCAGTATCCATGTAGACAACACAATCCGGCTGTTGTTTTGATCTTTGTCCGGGTCGATCTGTGCTGCGCATGGGGAAATTCAATGTAATGAAGATTATTGTAAGCTTGAGGCGGGGAAATGCTGGCTTCAAGTTTTCACGAAATCCCTACTAATTATTCATTACCTCACAACCCTAGATTTATGCCCAATCGCACTGTCTTCTTCATCTCTGATGGCACCGGCATTACGGCCGAAACCTTTGGCAACGCTATCTTGGCTCAGTTCGAAATGAAAGCTAGGCATGTCCGCCTACCCTTCACCGATACCGTAGACAAGGCATATCAAGCAGTTCAGCAAGTTAACCAAACGGCCATCGCAGAGGGGAAGAAGCCAATTGTTTTCATCACCCTAGTGAATGAAGAAGTCCTCAAAGTCATTACCGAGAGCTGCCAAGGCATGCTGCTAGACATGTTTGGAACTTTTGTGACCCCGATTGAAAATGAACTCCAAATCAAATCAAACCATCGTATTGGCCGCTTCAGCGACGCCAGCAAGAGTCAGGCCTATCAAGACCGAATTGAAGCCATCAATTTTTCCCTGGCACACGATGATGGGCAGTCCAACCGCGATCTTGCAGGCTCTGACATCATTCTGGTCGGTGTCAGTCGCAGCGGCAAAACACCAACTTCACTCTACTTGGCGATGCAGTATGGTCTGAAGGCATCTAACTACCCACTCATCCCCGAAGACTTTGACCGCCGTCATTTACCCCCGGCGCTGACACCGCATATCAACAAGATATTTGGCCTAACCATTAATCCGGAACGACTGAGCGAAATCCGCAACGAACGGCGACCCAATTCCAAATACGCCTCCCTAGCGAACTGCCGCGAGGAAGTGGCTGAGGCGGAAGCCATGATGCGACGGTCCGGCATCCGCTGGCTCTCCACCACTACCAAGTCTATCGAGGAAATTGCCACCACTATTCTGCAAGAGATTCGCCCAGAAAGGCTAATCTACTGACATTTGAATCAGCGTGATGCCTTATGTAAGCAAGGGCATCAAAGCCCCAGAGCAGCAATCCCTGCGCGGGCAATTTGCACGTCTTCAGTAGATTTCACGCCGCTCACACCCACCGCGCCCAGGCACTGGCCGTCTTTAATAATGGGCACCGCGCCTTCCAGTAAGCCCTCCATCCCTGGAGCGCTCAAAAAAGAAACGCGGCCTGCGTTGATCATCTCCTCATAAATCCGGCTTTCACGGCGACCCAGGGCAGCGGTGCGGGCCTTGGCCGGGGCAATCTGCGCCGAGATAGGCGCTGCGCCGTCCAGCCGCTGCAACCACAGCAGGTGACCACCGTCGTCCACGATGGAAATGCTCACCGCCCACTTGTTGGACAAGGCTTCAGCTTCGGCTGCTGCGGCGATGCGTTTGAGGTCGGCGAGTTCGAGAAAAGGTTTGCTTTGCATGGCGTATTCAGTGAAAGGTTAAAAATTGAGCCCAGAGCATAGCGCCTCTTGAAACCCTCTAGAATGACTTCACCTGTATCCCATCGTTTTACAAGGAGCCCCTTCACCATGAACGAGCAAGTCCAAACCATTGACCCATCGAATGCCTTCGGTTATGTCACTTCACCTGCTGAACGCAACAAGGTGTTGCGCAATACCTACTGGCTGCTGGCCCTGAGCCTAGTGCCCACCGTGCTCGGCGCTTGGCTGGGCGTGGCCACCGGCATCACCCGCTCCATGGGGGGCATCATGGGCATGGTCGTCTTTCTGGCGGGGGCCTTCGGCTTCATGTACGCCATTGAGAAAACCAAAAACTCGGCAGCGGGTGTGCCCGTTCTGCTCGGCTTTACCTTCTTCATGGGTTTGATGCTCTCGCGCATGATTGCCATGGTGCTGGGCTTCAAAAATGGCCCCGACCTGATCATGACGGCGTTTGGTGGCACGGCGGGTGTATTTTTTGCCATGGCCAGCTTGTCCAGCGTCATCAAGCGTGACCTCTCCGGCATGGGCAAGTGGCTGTTCGTCGGCGCGATTGTGCTGATGGTGGGCGGCATCATCAACGCTTTTGTCGGCTCCAGCGCCGGGATGATGGCGATTTCGGTCGCGGCCATTGGCATCTTCAGCGCCTACATGCTGTACGACATTAAGCAGATCATCGACGGCGGCGAGACCAACTACATCAGCGCTACGCTGGCCCTGTACCTGGACATCATCAACGTGTTCCAGAGCCTGCTGGCCCTGTTGGGTATTGTGGGCGGAGAGCGCGAGTAACCTCACCCTACCCCCTGAAAAAAGGCCCGCAAGGGCCTTTTTTGTTTTTCACGATGAATCAATAGGCACTCAAGCCCCGCTGAAATAGACCGATAAAGTTCTAAACAGACCCTTATTCGTTACGTCCGACATCTTCACACCATGAACACCCGCCTACTCCTCTGCACCCTAACCCTGTTGCTGGCCGGGTGCGACATCCCGGGCCTGGGTCCAGACCCCCGCATCGCGCTGCGCGAAGCGGATGGCAAAGCCATCGGTGGTGCCTGTCGTCACGCTTTGCGCGGGATCGAGGACTGCTATCAAATGAACGAAAAGGCACTGAAAACTGCCGTTTTTGACGGTTGGAGAGAGATGGACCAGTACATGCGAGACAACAAACTGGAGGGCCAAGCCCCCACAGTTGTGAAAGTAGAAAAGCAGGAGCCCGAATCGAGCACGCCCAGCAAAAAAACTACTGAAAAATTGGCGCGCAGCGACAAGCACTAAACCACCCGTTGCCAGAGTCTTTCCTGGCAAAGTGAGTGCTCTTGAAACGGTCAGCGCCCTAATCCACCAAGTCAAACACCGCCATGCTCTCCACATGGGCTGTGTGCGCAAACATATTCACCACGCCCGCAGCGCTGCAGCGGTAACCCGCCTGATGCACCAACAGCTCGGCATCGCGCGCCAAGGTCGCCGGGTTACAGCTAACGTAAACAATACGTCGCGGCGGCGCCCAATCCACCGCACCGGGAGTGAGCGGGTGACCCGAGGAATCAAGCTTTTGCTGATGGAGTTCGGCCAGTGCTTTGACCAGGCTAAAAGCCCCTTCGCGCGGTGGGTCAACCAGCCACTTGTCGGACACCCCATCCTTAATCAGACTCTCAGGCATCATTTCAAATAAATTTCTTGCTACAAATTCAGTAGCTGCCAGTGCTCGTCCTTTGGAGGTTTTCGACTGATTTAGGATGTAATTTTCACGTGACCTCGCAACCAAGGCCTCGCTACCCTCAATGCCCAGCACCTCGCGCGCCAGCGTGGCCAGGGGCAAGGTAAAGTTACCTAAACCACAAAACCAATCGATCACGCGTTCGGTTTTTTGCACGTCCAACAATCGCAGTGCGCGCGACACCAGCACCCGATTGATATAGGGGTTGACCTGGGTGAAGTCGGTCGGCTTGAACGGCATAGTGATGCCAAACGCGGGCAAGGCATAGGCCAGCTGATGCGTTCGCTCAGGGCCCGTTCCCGGTTCATCCAGTAAGCGCACCGTCTCTGGCCCCTTGGACTGAAGCCACCACTGCACGCCAGGTTGCTCGTGCGCAAACACCCGCAATTTATCCAGGTCGCCTGCGCTCAAGGGCTCCAGATGGCGCAACACCAGCGCGGTGACGTCATCGCCGCAAGCCAGTTCAATCTGCGGCAGGGTCTCAATGGCCTCCATCGATGCAATCAGTGCGCGCAAAGGCAGCAACATCGCGCTCACATGGGGGGGCAGCACCGGACACACTTTCATGTCCGCCACATAGCGGCTTTTACGCTCATGAAAACC
>JANXSU010000290.1 GCA_025356545.1 Comamonadaceae bacterium | reverse complement strand
GGGCTGCCCCGTGATATGGGACAGCCTTTGGATGCCTTGCGCTCCGCCGGGTGGGCATTGATTGATGGGGGCCTGGCCGCTGGCCACTGCCTGCGCGTAACCCGCACAGTCCGGGTAGCCACAGCGGGTGCACTGGGTCTGGGGCAGGACGGCGAGAAGCTGCTCAGTCAGTACGCACGGCATTTCGCTACTTCTTGGCAGCCGGTTTTTTAGCAACGGTTTTGACGACCGCTTTGATCGTCGTTTTAGTCGCTGTTTTAGCTACTTTTTTAGCCACGACAGGCGCTGTTTTAGGGCCAGTAACCCATGTCGTGATTGGTGCCTCAGCCGCACTTGGGGCGACGGGGGCTGGCACGCGAACAGCCACGGGAGCCGCAATGACGGGAGCGGGGGCCGGCGCCGGTGCGACCTTGGGCTGATGTGCCAGGATGAAGGACTTCACCTCTGGGTAGACCAGTTCGCGCCAGCGCTTGCCCGAGAAAATACCGTAGTGCCCAGCGCCTTTGGCTTCAAAGTGTTTTTGTAAACGCGATGGCACACCACTGCAAATGGCATGCACGGCCTCGGTTTGGCCCGAACCCGAGATGTCGTCCAACTCGCCTTCGACGGAGAACAAAGCTGTTGTTTTGATGTCTTGCGGTTTGACTAACTCCATCTTGCCGTTAACGCCCTTGACCTCCCAAGTGCCTTGGAGCAGGCTAAACTCTTGGAAGACCACTTTGATGGTTTCCAGGTAGTAGTCTGCATCCATGTCGAGCACAGCGTTGTATTCGTCGTAAAACTTGCGGTGCGCTTCGGTGCTGGCGTCGTCGCCCTTGAGCAGGTCTTCAAAGAAGTCATAGTGGCTCTTGGCGTGGCTGCTCGGGTTCATGGCGACAAAGCCCGAGTGCTGCAAAAAGCCGGGATACACACGGCGGCCCGCACCAGGGAAGTTGTTGGGCACGCGGAAAATCACGTTGTTCTCAAACCATTCATGGCTTTTGCTCATGGCAAGGTTGTTCACGGCCGTGGGGGATTTGCGTGCATCAATTGGCCCGCCCATCATGGTCATGCTTAAAGGCGTTGTTTCGCCCCGGCTGGCCATGAGAGAAACTGCAGCCAGCACGGGCACTGTGGGTTGGCATACGCTCATGACGTGGCAATTGCCATCCACTTTTTGCACGTGGCGGATGAACTCTTGTACGTAGTTGACGTAGTCGTCCAAGTGAAACTGGCCGTTGCTCAGCGGCACGGTGCGCGCGTTTTTCCAGTCGGTGATGAACACCTTGTGGTCTTTGAGCATGGTTTTGGCGGTGTCACGCAGTAGCGTAGCGTAGTGGCCCGACAGCGGGGCCACGATCAGTACGGCGGGTTGCGCCTTAAGCTTTCCCAGTGTGGCAGTGTCGTCCGAGTAGCGCTTGAAGCGGCGCAGCTGGCAAAACGGTTTGTCGATCTCGACGCGCTCGTGTACGGCGACTTCCACGCCTTCCACATCCACGGTGCGGATGCCAAACTCTGGCTTCTCGTAGTCTTTGCCCAAGCGGTGCATGAGCGCGTAGCCCGCAGACATGCGCTGAGCAAACGGCATCTGGCTGATGGGAGATTGGGGATTGTTCAGAACCTTGGACGCGGTCTGCGCCAGACTGACAAACGGCTCCATCATTGAGCGCTGGGATTCATAAAGTTGATACCACATGATGAATTCACCTTTGTTAAATTGCTGCACTGCAATATAACAGTTGTAGCGCGATTAAGTTAAGGTGAAGTGCCTAAAAAGGCACGGCTTGGGGCGATAAAACAAGCTTTAGATCGCCCCTGGCGTCTTAGATGACTTTGGCAATGGCCTGGCAAACATAGCCAATGTTGTGGCTGTTCAGCGCCGCCACGCACATGCGGCCCGTGTCGGTGCCGTACACGGCGAATTCGTTGCGCAGGCGCACCATCTGGTCTTTAGTCAAGCCGGAGTAGCTGAACATGCCGATCTGGCTGGTGATGAAGCTCATATCCTGCTTCACACCGGCCGCTTTGAGACCGTCCACCAGGCTTTGGCGCATGGCCTTGATGCGCACACGCATCTCGCCCAGCTCGCGCTCCCACAGGGCGCGCAGCTCAGGGTTGGCCAGCACGGCAGCTACCACGGCACCGCCGTGGATGGGGGGGGTGGAGTAGTTGGTACGAATCACGATCTTGAGTTGGCTCAGCACTCGGTCGGCTTCGTCCTTGTTCGGGCACAGCACGCTCAGAGCACCCACGCGCTCGCCGTACAGGCTGAAGCTCTTGGAGAACGAGGTCGAGACAAAGAAATCCAAGCCCGAGGCGACAAACTTGCCGATAACAGCCCCGTCTTCCTGAATACCGTTGCCAAAGCCTTGGTAGGCCATGTCCAGATAGGGCACGAGGGCATTGGCCTTGATGGCTGCAATCACCTGGTCCCACTGCGCAGCGGTGATGTCATAGCCCGTGGGGTTGTGGCAGCAGGCGTGCAGCAGGATGATGGTGCCCGCGGGCGCGGCGTTGATGTCGGCCAGCATGCCGTCAAAGTCAATACCGCGCTTGGCGGCGTCGTAGTAGCGGTAGCTCTCCACCGTGAAGCCCGCGCTTGTGAACAGAGCGCGGTGGTTTTCCCAGCTGGGGTCAGAGATCAAAATCTTGACGCTGGGGTTGAGCTTCTTCAAGAAATCGGCCCCAATCTTCAAGCCACCCGTGCCACCAATGCCCTGCACCGTGGCCACTCGGCCTGATTTCACGGGCTCAGAGTCTGCGCCAAACACCAGTGCTTTGACGGCGGCGTCATACGCGGCAATGCCGTCAATCGGCAGGTAACCGCGTGCCGTGGGCTTTTCCATCATGGTTTTTTCGGCAGCCTGTACGCATTGCAGTAGCGGCAGCTTGCCGTTGTCATCAAAATAAACGCCCACACCCAGGTTGACCTTGTTGGGATTGGTGTCGGCGTTGAATTGCTCAATCAAACCCAAAATCGGGTCACGAGGGGCCATTTCGACAGCAGAAAAGAGAGACATGAAAGAGGATCCTGAAGATGAGTGAGGAAGCAAAAAATTACAGGGCGTATTTTACCGGCATCCGCCCTGTCAGATGACTCGCGATAATCCAAGGTTGCCTGTCGTAATCTCGCTCTTAGTCCTGTCATTTTTGAATTGAAGCCCCCTACATGTCCACCCCCTCACTTTCCGTTTCAGCAGATTTGGCAGATGTCGCAGACTTGGAAGCCTTGCCTGAGCAGCTTGTGCCGGGGGAGTTCGTGCATTTCCCCGGCTCCCCCTTCGAGCTTTTCCAACCCTACGCACCCGCAGGCGACCAGCCCGTGGCGATTAACCAGTTGGTCGAGGGCATCAACGATGGCGAGGTGTTCCAAACCCTGCTGGGGGTGACGGGCTCGGGCAAGACCTTCACCATGGCCAATGTTATTGCGCGTCTGGGCCGTCCTGCAATCGTTTTTGCTCCCAATAAGACGCTGGCAGCGCAGTTGTACAGTGAGTTTCGGGAGTTTTTCCCCAAGAACGCGGTGGAGTATTTCGTCAGCTATTACGACTACTACCAGCCCGAGGCCTATGTGCCGCAGCGCGACCTCTTTATTGAGAAAGACTCGGCCATCAATGAGCACATCGAGCAGATGCGTTTGTCTTGCACCAAGAGCGTGATGGAGCGGCGCGATGTGGTGATCGTGGCCAGCGTCTCGGCCATTTACGGCATTGGCGAGCCCGAGAGTTACCACAAGATGGTGATGACGCTGCGCTCAGGCGACAAGATGGGCCAGCGCGATGTCATCGCCCAACTGGTGCGCATGCAGTACCAGCGCAATGACATGGATTTTTCGCGCGGCAAGTTTCGCGTGCGCGGAGACACGATTGACGTCTTCCCGGCCGAGCACAGCGAGATGGCCTTGCGCATTGAGTTGTTTGACGATGAGATTGAAAGCCTGCACCTGTTTGACCCGCTGACCGGGCGCATTCGGCAAAAGCTGCCGCGCTTCACCGTGTACCCGAGCAGCCATTACGTCACCCCGCGTGATCGGGTGCTGGCGGCGGTGGAGACCATCAAAGTGGAGCTGGCGGAGCGGCTCAAGGAACTAGTGAGCATGGGCAAACTGGTGGAGGCGCAGCGGCTGGAGCAGCGCACGCGGTTTGACTTGGAAATGCTGAGCGAAGTGGGCCACTGCAAGGGCATTGAGAACTACACGCGCCACCTCTCGGGCGCCGCGCCGGGCATGCCGCCCGCCACGTTGACCGATTACCTGCCCAAAGATGCGCTGATGTTTCTGGATGAGAGTCATGTGCTGATCGGCCAGTTTGGCGGCATGTACAACGGCGACCGGGCGCGCAAGACCACGCTGGTGGAGTACGGCTTTCGCCTGCCCAGCGCGCTGGACAACCGCCCGCTCAAGTTTGAAGAGTTTGAGACCAAAATGCGCCAGGCGGTGTTTGTCTCGGCCACGCCGGGCAATTGGGAGAACGAGCACACCGGCAAGGTGGTGGAGCAACTGGTGCGCCCCACCGGGCTGGTGGACCCGGAGATCGAAGTGCGCCCCGCCATCACCCAGGTAGACGATGTGTTGCAAGAAATTCGCATTCGCGCCGACAAACACGAGCGCGTGCTCATCACCACGCTGACCAAGCGCATGGCCGAGCAGCTCACCGATTACCTGAGCGACAACGGCGTGAAGGTGCGCTACCTGCACAGTGATGTGGACACGGTGGAGCGGGTGGAGATCTTGCGTGACTTGCGGCTGGGCGCGTTTGATGTGCTGGTGGGCATCAACCTGCTGCGCGAAGGGCTGGACATCCCCGAGGTGTCGCTGGTGGCGATTCTGGATGCGGACAAGGAGGGATTTTTGCGCTCAGAGCGCTCCCTCATCCAGACCATAGGCCGGGCGGCGCGCAACTTGAATGGCCGGGCCATTTTGTATGGCGACAAAATCACCGAATCCATGCGAAAAGCCATTGGCGAGACGGAACGTCGGCGTCATAAACAGGTCGAACACAACCTGGCGCACGGCATCACGCCGCGCAGCATCGTCAAGCAGGTCAAAGACCTGATCGACGGGGTGTACAGCGAAAAAGCCGGGCGCGAGGCCGAGCGACTGGAGCAGGACGCGCTGCAACGCGCCAAGGTGGAGGACATGAGCGAGAAAGACATCGCTCGTGAAATCAAGCGGCTAGAGAAGCTGATGATGGAACACGCCCGCAACCTGGAGTTTGAAAAGGCCGCACGGGTGCGCGACCAGCTCGGGCAGCTCAAGGCGCAGGCGTTTGGGGCGGCTGGCGCGGACCCGCTGATTTAAAAGATCCGTTCGCCCTGAGCTTGTCGAAGGGTTGTGAGGTTTCGACAAGCTCAGCTCGAACGGATGTGGGTTCGGAGTACCCGAGCAAATTGCGTGGTTTTTGGTATACTTGACTTATCTAGTCGGCTATCTGCCCGACGAACCATTTGACTTAAGGAGTTTGCGATGCGACTCACCACCAAAGGCCGTTTTGCGGTCACTGCCATGATTGACTTGGCCCTGCGCCAAAGCAGTGGCCCGGTGACGCTGGCCGCCATCAGCCAGCGACAGCAGATTTCGCTGTCTTACCTGGAGCAGCTGTTTGGCAAATTGCGCCGCCATGAACTGGTGGAGTCCACCCGCGGACCGGGCGGCGGTTATGGCTTGGCACGCAATGCGGCTGACATTACCGTGGCCGACATCATCCTGTCGGTGGACGAGCCGATTGATGCCACGCAGTGCGGTGGAAAAGAGAATTGCCTAGGTGAGGCGGGTCGTTGCATGACGCATGAGCTGTGGGCTTCGCTTAACGACCGTATGGTGGAGTTTTTGAGTTCGGTTTCATTGCAAAAGCTGGTGGATGAGCAGATGGCAAAAGGCGTCCTGATTGAGGAAAAGCCAAATATGAAACGTGCCATTTCTGCAATGCCTGCGCTCAAGCCGATTCGCATTAATGCGCCGAATTCTGTGTTTGCCTTGGGTAATGTGGGCAATGTATTTTCTAAAATTTGATTTCTAAACTTTATTTTTTCTCCAATAGTGAATTGACCATGGACCAGACCCCTCATTTCCCCATCTACATGGACTACAGCGCCACCAACCCTTGCGACCCTCGGGTGGTGGACGCGATGATTCCTTGGTTGCGCGAGCACTTTGGCAACCCGGCATCGCGCAGCCATGCCTGGGGCTGGGAAGCTGAAGCCGCCGTTGAAAAAGCGCGCGACCACGTGGCCGCACTCATTAACGCCGATCCGCGCGAGATCGTCTGGACTTCCGGCGCGACCGAGTCGAACAACCTGGCTATCAAAGGCGCCGCCGGTTTTTACAAAACCAAAGGAAAGCACCTGATCACCGTAAAAACCGAGCACAAAGCCGTGCTGGACACCATGCGCGAGCTGGAGCGCCAGGGCTTTGAGGTGACTTACCTCGACGTGCAGGAAGACGGTTTGCTGAACCTGGACGTGTTCAAAGCTGCCATTCGCCCCGACACGATTTTGGCCAGCGTGATGTTCGTCAATAACGAAATCGGCGTGGTTCAAGACATCACCGCCATCGGCGCGATTTGCCGTGAAAAAGGCGTGATCTTCCATGTGGACGCCGCGCAAGCCACAGGCCGTGTGGACATTGACATGACCAGCTTGCCGGTGGATTTGATGAGCCTGACCGCCCACAAAACCTATGGCCCCAAAGGCATTGGCGCGCTGTATGTGCGCCGCAAGCCGCGCATCCGCATCGAGGCACAAATGCACGGCGGTGGCCATGAACGCGGCATGCGCAGTGGCACCCTGCCCACCCACCAGTGCGTGGGCATGGGCGAGGCCTACCGCATTGCCAAAGCCGAGATGCATGAGGAAAACAAACGCATCCAGGCCCTGCACGACCGTATGCTCAAAGGCCTGCAAGACATTGAGCAAGTGTTCATCAACGGCCATGCCGAAAAGCGTGTGCCACACAACCTGAACATGAGCTTCAACTATGTGGAGGGCGAGTCGCTCATCATGGGTATCAAAGGCTTGGCCGTCTCCAGCGGATCGGCCTGCACCTCTGCGTCACTGGAACCCAGCTATGTGCTGCGCGCTCTGGGCAGAAGCGACGAGCTGGCGCACTCATCGCTGCGCATGTCCATCGGACGGTGGACCACAGTTGAAGAGATCGACTATGTGATCGCCACACTGAAAGACCGCGTGG
>JANXSU010000276.1 GCA_025356545.1 Comamonadaceae bacterium | reverse complement strand
GGCCGTATCAATCACCGCCACACCGCGTGCGCGGTTGCCCAATTGGCGCAGCGCATCCACCGTGCAGGCGTTGTCAGCCCCGTAAGGACTGGGGTGGACGATAACCACGCGCTCCAAGCCCAAATGCGCCTGCAAGGCCAGCAATTCAGCCACTGAAGCGTCGCCCGGCGTGTATTGGCGATCCGCAGCGAACGGGAATTGACCGGCGGGGCCAAACACATGCGTGTGGCAATCGCAGGCCAGCGCGGGCATGGTGAAGTTCAAGACTTCATGGGTCACGCCGTGAAGCGCAAGCGGTGTGAGTCTGGGCTGAGTTGTCATGCAATGGATGTGTCAAAGATTCAAATGGATCAGGTGGGATTAGCGCTGGCGTGACTGCTCAATCAACCGAAGTTCCCAGGGGATGATGACTTTGGAGAAGATCACGGGGTCTGTCCAGCCTTTGGCCTCGCGGCCCAAGTGACCACCGCTGGGGTTAATCCAGGCTTCTTTGGGTACATCGCCTGAGCGCATCAGAAGCTCAATATCTGAGATAGGCACTTGGGTGTCTTTAACGCCCGTGACCACCAACATGGGCGTCGTGGGTTTGCTCAACAGCTTTTGCGCTTTGAGCGACATACCCGGCATCAAACGTGCAAGGTCATCAATGCTGTGTGCACCCTCAAATACATTGATGAATGCGGGGGCCAGATCAAACAAATATTCCCGGTTGCCCATCGTGCCTTCGCGCAAAAAACGTTCCGTAAAAAACTCATCCACGGGCGGCGACTGGGCCACCGCGCCGAGCAACCGCGCTTTCTCTGTGATGGCCAGTTTGCTGGCCCAGTAACCACCAAAACTCACACCCGAAACAATGATGCGCGAATGATCGACACGGGGGTGCTGGTGCAGATAGTCCAGCACCGCAGAGAACATGCGTTCCGCCGTGGCATTGACCTTGAGCGGTGCCTGACCCGTGCCCGGCGAATCCACCGCAAAAAAACCAACCCCTTGCGCGAGGATTTGCGCGTAGCTCTCGGCCACAGTCTCTTTGCGGCTGTCCAGCCCGCTGATCGCCAAAATCAAAGGCACGGGATCTTTAGACTGCTTGGGCAAACGCAAATAACCGGTGATGGTCTTGCCTTCAAATGGAATGGTCACCACCTCCAGCGGGGGATCCATCGTCTTGGCAGACAAGAGATAGGCCTGCACGGCGCTCTCATAAGCTGCAATTTTTGCAGGTGAATTCGGGACGGGCCACTGGGCGAAATAGTAGAGACGCCAAGCTTTTTTATAGGCGGCTGCCGCCTGAGCCGCAGAGCTCGCTGCGCGACCTTGCGCCATGTAGCCCTGCGCCACATGGCCCCAGCCACGGGCCCATTCGTCGCGGTCACTGGTCTTGATGCGGTCAAGCGCTTGGGCGACATCGACAGGGTCTAGTCCACCCAGCGGATAAGCCCCCCGCTGCGCCCTAGCCATGGACTCATGTTTGACCTCATCAATGGTGCGCTCGGTCATTTGCGACAACGCACTGCCAAGCTGAAGACTTGTCGCAAAAAAAACCAGCAGAATTTTGAATAAACGCATGAACCCCCCTGTAAATCGAAGTGGCGGAAGACTTGGCCGACCCGTGCAGACGAAGAGCCAAGCCACATTAGTTTAAAGCGCTATCACTTTCAACTTCAATTTCCAGTTGGATGGGGGTCAAGCTCAAGCTCATGTGGACCAAGAAAAAAGCCTGTCAGTCGCAAGGAATGACAGGCTTTTTAATACCAATGAATGGTGGGCAGTGCAAGTTTCGAACTTGCGACCCCTGCAGTGTGAATGCAGTGCTCTACCCCTGAGCTAACCGCCCTGAATGTGTTCAGGTAAGCCTTGGATTATGCCACAACATCGGCCATCAAATTCCGCCACAGCGTCTTGCCGCCGCTGGATTTGTCGAGTTGGGTGAGTTGATCGAGGTGGGCAGCGTTTTCTTGTTCGTTGGCGGCAATCACCGGCAGGCTGAAGGTGCTCAAATCCACCTTCTCGGCGTTCACTTGCGTTGATTCGGCGTCAAAGGCATCAATCAACAAAGCATCTTGGCCGCGTGTGAGGTTGATGTACACGTCTGCCAGCAACTCGGCGTCTAGCAGTGCGCCGTGCAAGGTGCGGCCTGAATTGTCCACGCCCAGACGCGAGCACAGCGCATCCAGCGAATTGCGTTTGCCGGGGAACATTTCCTTGGCCATCACCAAGGTATCAGTCACGCTGGTGACGAATTCGCGGAATAGGGGTTTGCCCACCAGCTCCAGCTCTTTGTTGAGAAAGCCCACATCAAACTGCGCGTTGTGGATGATGATTTCGGCGTCTCGCAGGTAGTCCATCAACTCATCGGCCACTGCTTCAAATTTGGGCTTGTCACGCAAAAATTCATTGCTGATGCCGTGCACCTTGAGCGCGTCTTCATGGCTGTCACGCTCTGGGTTTAGATAGAAATGTTTGTTGTTGCCGGTGAGCTTGCGGTTGAGCAGCTCAACGCAGCCAATCTCAATCACGCGGTCGCCGGTGGCGGCGGACAGGCCGGTGGTTTCGGTGTCTAGGAAGATTTGACGCATAGGGAAATGTAAGGGTTTTTTCCGCCGGGCCGCCCCAAGAAAAAATGCGACCCCCTCGGGGGGCAGCGCAGCACACGCAGTGGCAAGCGTGGGGGCTTAATGGTTCTCTTTGGCGTGATTGATGGAGTACTTGGGGATCTCCACCACCACATCGGTTTGCGCCAAGATGGCCTGGCAGCTCAGGCGCGAGTTGGGCTCCAGGCCCCAGGCGCGGTCTAGCAGGTCTTCTTCGTTTTCGTCTTGCTCGTTGAGCGACGCCAAGCCTTCTCGCACGATGACGTGGCAGGTGGTGCAGGCGCAGCTCATGTCGCAGGCGTGCTCGATGTTGATGTGGTTGTCCAACATGGCTTCGCAGATGGAGGTGCCAGCGGGGGCTGAGATTTCAGCACCCTGCGGACAGTATTCGGCGTGGGGGAGGATTCTGATGATGGGCATAAGGTGTCTTTAAACGGTGGCGATGTTTTTGCCGGACAAGGCTTTTTGAATGCCCCGGTTCATACGCTCGGCGGCAAAGGCTTCGGTGCCTTTGGCCAGCGCGTCGGTGGCAGCTTCCACGGTGGCGGCTTGGTCTGATGATTTGGCGGTGGCCAGTGCGGTCATCAGGCCGTCAATGACTTCGCGCTCTTCGGAACTGAGCACGTCACCATCGGCATCCAACGCACTGTGCGTGGCCAGCAGCATGCGGTCTGCGTCCACTCGCGCCTCAATCAGCGCGCGGGAGTGCATGTCCGCGTCTGCCGTGGCAAAACTGTCTTGCAACATGCGGGCAATTTGCGCATCTTCCAGGCCGTAGGAGGGCTTCACGTCAATGCTGGCCTGCACACCACTGACCTGTTCATGCGCGCCCACGCGCAGCAAGCCGTCTGCATCGACCGTGAAGGTCACGCGGATGCGCGCTGCACCGGCGGCCATGGGCGGAATGCCGCGCAGCTCAAAGCGGGCCAGACTGCGGCAATCGGCCACCAGGTCACGCTCACCCTGCACCACGTGCAAAGCCAGCGCGGTCTGGCCGTCTTTGTAGGTGGTGAAGTCTTGCGCCATCGCGGTGGGGATGGTCTGGTTGCGCGGCACGATGCGCTCCACCAGGCCACCCATGGTCTCCACGCCCAGCGACAGAGGAATCACGTCCAGCAGCAGCAAGTCGTCCGTGCTTGCGTTACCCGCCAACTGGTTGGCCTGAATGGCCGCGCCCAGGGCCACCACTTCGTCGGGATTGAGATTGATCAGCGGCTCGCGCCCGAACAACTCAGCCACTGCACGTCGAATTTGCGGCATGCGGGTGGAGCCGCCCACCATCACCACGCCTTTGATTTCGTCCGTGCTGAGCTTGGCATCGCGTAGCGCCTTGCGCACGGCGCTCAAAGTACGTGCGGTGAGGCTGGCAGACAGACTCTCGAATTGCGGTGTCGTGACATTCAGGCTCACGGTATGGTCTGCGACTTGGGTCGCAAAGGTCACTGAATCGGCGGCGGATAGAGCCTCTTTGGCGGCGCGTGCCGCCACCTTCAGTGCCACCTTGTCCATGGCCGTCACGCTGGACAAACCGGCTTGCTGCAAGACCCAATCCACCAAAGCCGCGTCGTAATCATCACCCCCCAAGGCCGAGTCACCGCCCGTGGCGATCACCTCAAACACGCCCTGCGTCAACCTCAGGATGGAGATGTCAAACGTGCCGCCGCCCAAGTCGTAAATGGCGTAAATGCCTTCGCTGGCGTTGTCCAGGCCGTAGGCAATGGCGGCAGCTGTAGGCTCGTTGATCAGGCGCAGAACGTTCAGGCCGGCCAGTTGCGCGGCGTCCTTGGTGGCTTGGCGCTGGGCGTCGTCAAAGTAGGCGGGCACGGTGATGACGGCACCAAAAACGTCTTCATTGAAGGTGTCTTCAGCGCGGTATCGCAGCGTGGCCAAAATATCGGCGCTCACCTCAACGGGCGACTTCTCACCCACTACGGTTTGCAGGCCCAGCATGCCGGGGTGATCCACAAAATGGTAGGGCAGCTTCTCACGCCCAGCCACGTCGCGCACGCTGCGGCCCATGAAGCGTTTGACGGATGCAATGGTATTTTCTGGGTCGCTACTCTGCGCGGCCTGCGCCTCGCGTCCAATTTGCCGCCCACCGTTGGCGAGGTAGCGCACGACGGAGGGCAGGATGACGTGACCTAGCTCATCCGGCAAGCACTCGGCCACGCCGCTGCGCACGGACGCGACCAAGGAATGGGTCGTGCCCAGGTCAATGCCCACGGCTACACGGCGTTTGTGCGGGTCGGGCGTGTGGCCGGGTTCGGAGATTTGCAGGAGTGCCATTGCTATTTAGTCAGTTGGGGACAGAGCTGAAAGCCTGTCCCACAAGGTTTCAGGAATCCATTCGTTCAAACCGGTTTTCAATATCACGAGCGAAGCGCTCGATGAACATCAGCGCCCTCACCTGCGCGACCGCTGCCGGGTAGTCATGCGCCACGTCCAGCAGTTGCTCACATTTTTGTAGCTGCTCACGCATGTTTTTATTGATCTCCAGGCTGATTTGATTCAATTCTTCGACGCCCTGGGCATCATCAAGCGCCTCGCGCCATTCCATTTGCTGCATCAAAAACGCGGCGGGCATGGCGGTGTTGTCTTCGGCCTTGATGGCCGCACCGTTCAACTCGCACAGATAGCCGGCGCGTTTGAGGGGATCTTTCAGCCTTTGATACGCTTCGTTGATGCGCGCCGACCACTGCATGGCCACGCGCTGAGCGCTGGCCCCTTGGGCGGCAAAGCGGTCCGGGTGAATTTCACGCTGCAACTCTTTCCAACGGGCATCCAGCGCCGCGCGGTCTTGTGCGAAACGAGGCACCAGACCAAAGAGCTCAAAATCGCTGGACTGAAGGTTCACACCCGAAACGACTCACCGCAGCCGCACTTGTCGCGCTCGTTCGGGTTGTTGAAACGAAAGCCTTCGTTCAATCCCTCGCGCACAAAATCAAGCTGCGTACCGTTAATGTAGGACAGGCTTTTGGGATCGACCAGAACTTTGATGCCCTGGTCTTCAAACACCACATCTTCAGGCGCGAATTCGTCCACGTACTCCAGCTTGTAGGCCAAGCCAGAGCAACCGGTGGTCTTGACACCTAAACGCACGCCTACCCCCTTGCCACGTTTGGCCAGGTAGCGATTGACGTGCCGGGCGGCAGCTTCAGTCAAAGTAACAGACATAGTTTTTTAATCAGTTGGGGACAGAGCTTGCTCGTTACGCGTAGCTGCGGACTGTCCCGCAAGGTCTCAGGCCAGCACCGCGTGCTTTTTCTTGTAGTCTTCCACTGCCGCCTTGATGGCGTCCTCGGCCAGGATGGAGCAGTGAATCTTGACCGGCGGCAGTGCCAATTCTTCGGCGATCTGGCTGTTTTTCAGCGCAGCGGCTTCGTTCAGCGTCTTGCCTTTGACCCACTCGGTGACGAGCGAGCTGGAGGCGATGGCCGAGCCGCAGCCGTAGGTTTTAAAGCGTGCGTCTTCAATCACGCCCGTCTCGGGGTTGACCTTGATTTGCAACTTCATCACGTCGCCGCAGGCCGGCGCGCCAACCATGCCGGTGCCAACCGACTCGTCGCCCTTGTCGAAGGAGCCCACGTTGCGCGGGTTTTCGTAGTGATCAACGACTTTTTCAGAATATGCCATGGTGATACCTCTTTAAATTTAAATGCAGGGCGACGGGCTTAATGAGCAGCCCATTGGATGGTCGATATGTCAATGCCATCCTGGAACATTTCCCAAAGTGGGCTCAAATCGCGCAGCTTGGCGACGTTGTGCTTGATGGTGGAAATGTTCCAGGATGGCATTGACATATCGACCATCCAATGGGCTGCTCATTAAGCCCGTCGCCCTGCATTTAAATTTAAAGAGGTATCACCATGGCATA
>JANXSU010000285.1 GCA_025356545.1 Comamonadaceae bacterium | reverse complement strand
GGTCTTGCACAGTTGCCGGAAAGGCCGATCCGTGACGCCCGCCATGGGGGCCACGAAGAGGGAATTGGGCAGGGTGAAAGGGCCAATGTTCATAGGAAGTGGGTGATTTTAGCTGCCCAAAATTTCAGCAATTGAAATTTTGGAAAATCCTGATGCACCAGCACCGAGGTCTGCCTATACTGAGCTCACCTATGGAAACTTGGCTGAATCAACTGCTCGCCCTGATGGCCCTGCCCGAATACGGGTTGAGCACCCTCTTCTTCATTGCCTTCGTCTCCGCCACTTTATTGCCCATGGGCTCAGAGCCCGCGCTGTTCGGCCTGCTCAAACTCAACCCCGAACTGTTCTGGCCCGCGATCCTGGTGGCCACGGCGGGTAACACACTGGGTGGTGCGGTGAGTTGGTGGATGGGGCTGGCCTCGCACAGTCTGGTGAACAAGGTGCGCCACTCCAACACCCACATCAAAGCACTGGACTGGCTGGAGCGTCTTGGCCCCAAAGCATGCTTGCTGAGTTGGATGCCTATTTTTGGCGACCCGCTGTGTGCCGTGGCGGGCTGGCTCAAGCTGCCGTTTTGGCCCTGCCTGCTTTACATGGCCATTGGCAAATTGGCACGCTACCTCACCATGACGGTGGCCTTGCTCTGGCTGTTTCCGGGAGGATTTAAGTTTTGAGAAACGCGCGAACGACTTGAAGCACGCGCGCGCTTCAACAATTCAAGAGCTGAACAGGAAATTCATCACATCGCCGTCCTTGACGATGTACTCCTTACCCTCGCTGCGCATCTTGCCCGCGTCCTTGGCACCCTGCTCCCCTTTGAACTTGATGTAGTCATCAAAAGCGATGGTCTGGGCGCGGATGTAGCCCTTCTCAAAATCAGTGTGGATCACACCCGCCGCCTGCGGCCCAGTGTCCCCCACATGGATCGTCCAGGCGCGCACTTCTTTCACGCCTGCGGTGAAATAGGTTTGCAGGCCCAGCAACTTGAAGGCCACGCGGATCAGACGGTTCAGGCCCGGCTCCGTCTGGCCCAGTTCTTCCAAAAACATTTGGCGATCTTCATCGCTCATATCGGCCATCTCGGCCTCCATCTGGGCGCTGATGGCGACCACGGGGGCGTTCTGTTTCGCCGCAAATTCTTTCAAACGATCCAACAATGGGTTGTTCTCAAACCCGACCTCACTCACGTTGGCCACAAACATGGCAGGCTTGGCGGTGATCAGGAAAAACTGTTGCAGCAAAGGCAACTCTTCCTTGCTGAAATCAAGCGTGCGCACCGGCTTGGCTTCGTTCAGAGCAGCCTGGCACTTCTCCAAAATCGCCACCAACTTGATGGACTCTTTATCGCCGGAACGTGCCGTTTTGGTGACCCGGTGCAGGGCTTTTTCCACCGCACTCAGATCCGCCAGACACAGCTCGGTCTGGATCACTTCAATGTCCGAAATCGGATCAACCTTGCCCGCGACGTGAATCACGTTGTCGTCTTCAAAACAGCGCACCACGTTCACGATGGCGTCGGTCTCGCGGATGTGGGCCAAAAACTTGTTGCCCAGCCCCTCGCCCGTGCTAGCGCCCGCCACCAGACCAGCAATGTCCACAAACTCCACAATCGCTGGCACGATGCGCTCGGGCGTGATGATGGCGGCCAACTGCTGCAAGCGCGGATCGGGCACCTCGACAATGCCCACATTGGGCTCAATGGTGCAAAAGGGGTAGTTTTCCGCTGCAATACCGGCTTTGGTCAGGGCATTGAACAGGGTGGATTTACCGACATTGGGCAGGCCGACGATGCCGCACTTCAAACTCATGGGGATTCCTTCATGGGGGAGGCCGGGATTGTAGTCTGCACCTCTTTCCTCGCCCTTCAACCCCTGACATCAAACCCCGTCGGGCCGGTACAGGCTAACGGCATTGGCCCAAAACACCTGGCGCGCCAAGGCCGTGCCCAGGACGTTTTGCACCAAGGCCATGTCCTCGGCCATGAACGGGCGCTTGGCTCGGGTCGATGGCAGATCGGTGCCGAACATCAAGGCCTTGGGGTTTCGCGCCGCTATGCGCTCTAGGGCTTTGGCCACATCCATGCTGACCCGCCCAAACCCGGTGGCTTTGATGCGTGCACCAGCATCCACCAGATCCAACACCACCGGCAGCCCCGCCTCTGTCATCCCCAGATGGTCGATCACGATTTGAGGCAGTTTGGACAGCTTCGCAACATGGGGGCGCAGCGCCGCAGCGTCAGCATAAATTTCCGCATGCCAGCGACCCGCCGCATGCGCCCGGTTGGCCAGCGCCACGATGTCGTCCACGGCGTCGATACGGCCCCGAAAAATATTGAAGCGCAAGGCCCGCACACCGATCGTGGCCAAGCTGGCAATTTCAGCGTCGCTCACATCCGGGGGCACCTGCGTCACCCCAACCCAGCGCGGCCCCAGTTGCGGCAGCAGCGCACGCAGGTAGCTCTGGTCATAACCGTGAAACGAGCCCGACACGATGGCACCGGCCGTGACGTGCAGCGGCCTGGTCTGCTGGTCGTACTCGCTCAGGGGGAAGGCGTCCGGCGTGAAGCCTTGGTTAGCGATGACGGGATAGCGCGGGTCAATGATGTGGCAGTGGGCGTCGAACACATCGCTCTGTGTTCGGGTGGCAGCGCAGCCTGTGGCGGTCAGCGTTGCCAAAGCACCTGCGCCCAGCAAAAGCCGCCGTCGATCTAGATTCGCATCCATCGCATCTCCTGTGTGAGTCCATTTTTTGCATTACCGCGAGAAAAAGCTACCCAAAATTGAAGTCCGCACTCACCGCTTGCCCGACCCGCAAGACCGTGTCCACTCCGCCCAACACAATGGCATTCATGCCGAAGGTCACCTTGCCGTCCAGCCGCGCATCTCGGCGGTAGCTTTGCAAGGTGTCACCCACTTCCGGGCTGCTCAAAGCTGTGGCGGGGTCGATATTGGG
>JANXSU010000255.1 GCA_025356545.1 Comamonadaceae bacterium | reverse complement strand
ACCGCAACCCCGGCAGGGAGCGCGGCCTGAACGGCCTTCGCCTCTCCCCCGGCTGCTCGGCCTGCCAGCTTGGCAGGATCAGCGTCGGCTGTCGGCTGTTTCGAAACGGCTGGAAAATCCAATGATTGACCTATTTTCATCTCATACTCCAAAACACGGGGCAGGGCACCCTCACCCCATCACTATCGGCACATTCGTTATCGACTTGAGCCACCTAGCTTCAAAGCAAGCTATGCGGTCCAACTACATCTCAACCTGCACGGTACGGGCATCTAGCACTGTGCCTGACATCACCTTCCCACTATCCATTCTGACTCGGGTTAACTGTCCCACCACACCAGATGACAAGGCCTGTCCATCGGCGCTGATCTGGAACCCAGCCCCCTGAGTCAGCACCCGAACCTGAGCTCCAGCCTGAAACACCTGGGCTGCACGCACCATGTGCTGACGCAAGGCTTGCCCGGTGCTCAATGCGCGGGTCGCGACTTGTCCCACCCAAACAGCGGATTCGGTCATGACAGGACTGGCTTCATCGGCCCAGTCCACTTCCGCCGCCACGCCATCCGCCTGCGTCAACACCACCCCTGCAGCCACATCCCTGCGCACGACCCAAGCCTGCCCCCAGGCCCGAATAGTGACAGGCAGAAAAACGTTCCACTTCGTCTCCCCCGTCAAACAGCGTAGCCCCAAGCGGGTTTTACCCCATAGCCGCGAGCCTGGCGGAACGTAGGGTTGAACCTGAGCGCAAGGGGCCAGCCGCAAGCGACTGTCCAAAGCACCGACAACAACCTCAATACGCAGAGGGGCAACACCTGAAGCTTGCACATCTGCAGACGACTGCGCCAACAACCAACGCCGGGTGTTTTCCAATAGGTCGACTTCAGACAAGCTTGGCGACACGCTTTGCGCTTGAACAGCAGTTGCCAGCCCACACAGGAAACTCCAATAAACAAGCACTTTGAATGCAGTTGGAATGAGATTTTTCATTCCAATCACTGTACGCAGCCTGCCTGATAACAAAGCAGCCAAATGCGGGAGAAATGACCTGTAATTTCAAGCCTCCCGTATTCAAGTTCTCCCCATACTGACCGAATGTTTGAAGCTTTGGCACGTGCTCAGGGCTTGTCAATCGGAAGGTGAGGTAAATCATGTTTGCACAAATGAACAGTGCTCTGGACTTTCAGGCCAAGGCCTTGGTGGTGCGTGCTGAACGCCAGCGTGTGATCGCCAGCAACATTGCCAACGCGGATACGCCTGGCTATGCCGCCCGTGAGCTGAATTTCCAGGACGCCATGAGTCAGGCCTCGGGAGCCAGTGCCTTACGCACGCTTTCGCCTGCAGCCTCCAGCACAAGCAACGCCAGACATCTCCCACTGCTCGCCAGTTCGGGGGAGTTGGGCTCAGCTTCACCCCTGGCCTACTCAACGCCCACCCAACCCAGCATGGATGGCAACAGCGTTGACCTGGACCGCGAACGCAGCAAGTTTGTGGACAACGCCGTACGTTATGAGTCCACGCTGCGCTTTATCAACAGTCAGTCCAAAACCCTGCTGAGCGCCATCCAGGGTCAATGAAGTTTTGATCCAACCCCTTGGAGCCAACCATGTCCATGTTTTCAATTTTCGGAGTATCGGGTAGCGCCATCAGCGCCCAGTCGCAAAGGCTTAACGTGGTGGCCAGCAACCTGGCCAATGCCGACGCCGTGGCTGGGCCGGACGGCAAAGCCTACAAAGGCAAGCAACTGGTGTTTGAGACGGTGTTGATGGGCGCTGATGCTTCAGCCGGTGTCAATGTCAAAACCATCCAGGAAAACCAGGCACCGGGTCGCCGAGTGCATGACCCCAACCACCCTTCCGCCGATGCAGAAGGCTATGTCACGCACTCCAACGTCAACTCGGTGGAAGAGATGGTCAACATGATGTCCGCCTCACGCTCTTACCAAAACAACGTGGATGTCATGAACACCGCCAAAACACTGCTACTAAAAACCCTCCAAATGGGTCAATAAACACAAGGGATTTCATCATGATCACGCCGACCACAAGCAGCACCGCCACCAGCCCGACCACCCCCGCATCGACCGCGTCCAGCAGCAACGCGGCCACCACCGATCCGGCAGCCATGCAGGACCGTTTCCTCAAGCTCCTGGTGGCTCAAATCAACAGTCAGGACCCGATGAACCCAATGGACAACGCGCAAATGACGAGTCAGATGGCACAGATCAACACCGTCAACGGGATCCAGCAACTGAACCAAACCCTCACCAGCATGTCAGCACAATTCAGCGCCATGCAGGTCTTGCAAGGCAGCAGCATGGTGGGCCAGAACGTACTCACGGCAGGCACAACGCTTACTCCCGATGCCAGCACAGGCGTGGCCAGCGCGGCCTTTGATTTGGCGGGGGCTGCTGACAAGGTCAGCGTGGATATTCTGAGCCCTAGCGGTCAAGTGCTGGACAGCGTCAACATGGGCACGCTGGCGGCAGGACGTCACAACTTTGACTGGAACACCAGCAGCTACCAGGGCACGGGCAATGTCAGCTACCGCGTCACAGCAACTATGGGTCAAAAACCCGTGACCACCACCCCTCTCGTGCAAGAAAAAGTCCTCTCGGTGGGTGCCGTCAACGGCGCGCTATCGATCCAACTCCAGAGCGGTCGGTCTGTGAACTACAGCGACATCGCCGCCATTTTTTAACTCTCCACAACTCACTCAAGGAGCCCGTCATGACATCTCAATCAGGTCTATCCGGTTTAGCCGCCGCCAGTCGCAATCTGGACGTCATTGGAAACAACATCGCCAATGCGAACACCGTTGGTATGAAAGCCTCTCGTGTGGAGTTTGCTGAAGTGGTCGCCGCCTCGCTCGGCGCAAGTGGGGGCAGTGGGGGCGGCATTGGCGTGTCTGTTCCCACGGTTTCACAGTCCTTCAGTCAGGGCAACATCACCATGACAGGCAACAACTTGGATGTCGCCATCAATGGCGGGGGCTTCTTTCAACTACAGCTGGCCGATGGCACCACAGCTTACTCACGGGCCGGACAATTCAAACTCGACAGCCAAGGCAATATGGTGTCCAACACTGGCGGCAAAGTCATGGGCTACAAGACCACAACTGCGGGTGTACCTACCAGCGTGTCAGCTGCGCCACTGAAGTTACCCACCAGCGCGCCCATTGCCGCCAAGTCAACTTCGTCCATCAGCGCCGAGTTCAATCTGGATGCTCGTGCACCGATTGCATCCACCGCCGTGCCACCTACGCCTTTATCAACCTACGGCACGGCACTCACCGCCTACGACTCACAAGGCGTTACCCTCCCCGTTAGTCTTTATTTCAAGAAAGTCACCCCCGCTGCCGCTGCCACAGATCAATGGAATGTTTACGACTCACTAACCGGCACCTCGGTCGGCTCACTCGTTTTTGACGCGACAGGCAAGTTAACCAGTGGCAGTCCCATGACGCTGAACTTGACACCCCCCGCCCCCAGCACCGTCCCCGCCTTCCCCGTCACCGTTGACTTGAGCAAGGTGACGCAATATGGGGCGAATTTCAGTGTCTCCAATCTGACGCAGGATGGTTACCCACCGGGATCACTCACGAGCATCAAAATCGGCAACGACGGCATCATCACCACCAACTACTCCAACGGCCAATCGCAGGCCGGCGGCATGCTGGCATTGGCAGACTTTCGCAATGTGCAGGGTTTGGCGCAAGTGGATGGTGGCAACTGGGTTGAAACCTTTGCGTCAGGACAACCCGTTCAAGGGCAACCGGGCCAGGGGAAATTCGGCGTCACTCAGTCGGGTGCCCTAGAGGACTCCAACATTGACCTGACCGCAGAGCTGGTCAACATGATGACGGCACAGCGCGCCTACCAGGCCAGTGCGCAGACCATCAAGACTCAAGATCAGGTCTTGCAGACCCTGGTCAATCTGCGTTGAGTTGAATCCGCCCATCCACGACTAAAGCACGCACACCATGGACCGCCTGATCTACACCGCCATGACCGGGGCCAACGCAGCCGCCCACCGGCAAGCCGTGTTGTCCAACAACCTGGCCAATGCCTCAACCCACGGGTTTCGCGCCGAGCTGTCCACCTTTCGCGCCGTGCCCTTGCAAGGCGAAGGTCTGGCCACACGGGTGTTCGCCCTTGAAGCCACCGCCGGCCATCTGGACACCGCTGGACCGGCCCAGAGCACGGGCCGCGACCTGGACGCCATGGCACAAGGCAACAGCTGGTTTGCCGTGCAGGGACTGGACGGTACCGAGGCTTACACCCGCAATGGGGCGTTTGAGGTTTCACCCCAAGGCAGCTTGATGACAAGCAATGGTCTAACCGTTCTTTCGGATGGCGGCGGCCCCATTACTCTGCCTGTAGGAGCTAGTGTCAGTCTGGGATCTGACGGTACGTTGAGTGCCAAAACAGGCAACCAACCCGCCACCAATGTGGGCCGTCTGAAGATGGTCACACCCGAGGCGCAAGACTCCCTTCAACGTGGCACAGACGGTCTATTCAGAGCGGCCTCGGGCGACCCCCTACCCAACAGCACGACAGCCCGATTGTCCACGGGTGTGCTGGAGGGTTCCAACGTGAACGCGGTGGAGACCATGGTGAGCATGATCCAGACCGCCCGTCAGTTTGAAGTGCAAATGCGCCTCTTGCAAAACGCCGAGACCAACGACAAATCAGCCGCTCAGTTGCTGAACCTGCAAGGCTAAAGACAAATAAAGGAATCACCATGATCAACTCTCTATGGATCTCAAAAACTGGCATGGAAGCCCAGCAAACCCAGTTGGACATCATCTCTAACAACTTGGCCAACGTCTCCACCACAGGCTTCAAGCGGGCTCATGCCGTGTTTGAAGATCTGATGTATCAAAACCTGCGGCAAGTGGGCTCCAGCAGCTCGGAGCAATCGCAGCTACCCACCGGCTTGCAGATCGGTCTAGGCGTGCGCACCGTGGCCACCAGCCGCTCGTTTGCGCAGGGAAATGTACAACAGTCCAGCAACCCGATGGATGTAGCCATCCAGGGCAATGGCTTCTTCCAGATCACCATGCCGGATGGCACGCTCAACTACACGCGGGACGGCTCCTTTCAGATCGACGCTCAGGGACGGCTCGTCACGGCCACCGGCAACCCCGTCGCCAATGGCGTTACGGTGCCCGCCAACGCCACAAGCGTCAGCATTTCGGCCAACGGCACCGTCACCGCCATGATTCCCGGCAACGTCACGCCTCAGCCCATTGGTACCATCACCCTGGCCAACTTTGTCAACCCGGCAGGTCTGGACCCTCGCGGTCAAAACCTCTACGCCGAGAGCGCTGCCTCGGGCCAACCCCAAGCGGGCACGCCGGCGGCCAACGGCATGGGTTCGCTGATGCAAGGCTATGTGGAAACCTCCAACGTCAACGTCGTGCAAGAGCTGGTCACCATGATCCAGACCCAACGCGCTTACGAAATGAACTCCAAAGCCATTCAAACATCGGACCAGATGTTGCAAAAACTGGCGCAAATGTGATGGCCA
>JANXSU010000246.1 GCA_025356545.1 Comamonadaceae bacterium | reverse complement strand
GTACAGACTTCAACCCTTTAAATACCGGCTCATGTTGAGCCACTTGGGCACTGATCAGCTGTAGGCCCCGTGCACGTACCATTGCAGTCAGCCCTTCTTCACGTTCGCGCAGCATGGACTCAGGCCCCCACAGCACGCCCACTCGACGCGCCTTGGGCAAGGCCAGTTGCAACAAATCAAGCTGCCGGGTGAAAGGATGGTTCAAATACAAGGCTGACAATTGTGGTGACAGCTGGCGAGCGTTGTCACGCAAAATTCGCTCAAAACTCAGACGCGGCAGTAGCGTGCAGAGCAGCGGTGCTGGATGCTTTCTTTTAACCAATGCAGTGCACGCCTGCGTACCCAAGGCTACAAACAAACGGGGCCGTATGGCATCAGAAGCGACCCATTCAGAAACAAGCATTTGTTGCGTTTCATTGGCAGAAATAGAAACGTCGCCTCGCCTTAGTTCTTCTAGCAAGGCACTGGCCGTCTCCTGGTAGGCAGCGCTGCGTTCGGCGCTAACAATGATCAGACTGAGTTCTGCAGCAGTCGCTTGTCCCCCTGCCAAGCAGGTGAAACAAAGAGTCAAGAGCCAGCGATGCGCAAAGCAAGTCATGGGCCAAACTTCAATTTTCCAGTTTGAGCATGACAAAAGCCTGCTGCCTGAAATAGGTATTAGCTAAAAAATCGGGGTAGGACGGCCCCAAGTTTTGCACAACAAATGACACCTCACCTCGTTTGGAGCCAAGTCGCAGTTGCTTGGCCAGACGCAGATCGGTTCGGCTCATGGCCGGAGCCATCAGATTGGATGTGCCTGCGAGATTTGTGCTGTCGGACTGGGTGTGCATCACGCTAAAGTCCAAACTGCCTGGCAGGCTTTGCATGAACATCAGGCCCATGCTGGAAAAGGGCTTGGCCTTGAAGGTGCCGTTATCGGTCCAACTGCTGTCCACATAAGACTGATTGAAGATTAAATGCCCCTCCTTCCAGGGTTGCCACTTGAGCTGATATTCCACGCCCCGGATAGAAAAGTTTTCGCCATTGATGAAATCAACGGCATCTTGATCAACCAAACCACTGCCTGGGAGGGGGTAATTGGTCGTTCGAATAAAGTCACGAATCTCTTCCTGAAAAATACGCATATCCAAATTAAGGCTGAGTTCGGGGAAATCCCCCAGATAGCCGATTTCCTTGGCGACAATGCCTTCGGCCCGTACATTGCCGCGAGCAACGGAGGTTGAATCCAGCAGGGTACCCGCCGGTCCAAAGCCGTTTGCGCTTGGGTTGTAGTAGCGCACATTGGAAAATTTTTCAAACGTGCTGGGAGGACGATAGGCTTGAGACTCCCCGTAACGCAGCGTATGGCCTTCAGCAAAATGCCAATTCAATGTGAGGCGCGGCGAAAAATGATCGCCACTCAAGCTGCTTTGCTCAAGCATTCCCCCCGCATTGAGCACCCAATCCCGGTGCATACGCCATTCCGCATTACCAAAAATTCGCGAGAAATCGGTCACGAATTCACTATCGGTATTGAACACTGGCCTGGATACGATGCCTTCACGACGTAACTCACCGCCCCAGACCACCCGCAAATCAGGGCCTGCGCGAAAAGTATGTTGCAAAGACAGGTTGTCGATACTGGCGCGTCCACTGAAGTCAACGAGCAAACCGGAGACCAACGGAGTGCCATGTATAAAACGGTCAATACCCTGCTCACTTGTGTGGGACAACTGAAAGGCCAAGTCCTGATCGAGTCCCAGGTTGTGTCGCCAGTCCAACTGCAAAAAAGTGGTGTCCATGACCCGGTTACGCGGCAGATTGCCTTCCTGAGCGGCAAAACCAATACCTGACTCAATCACCGACTGACCGGCACGAAACTCAATTTGATCCGCCGCACCAAGACGCAAGTCGCTGCGGAAATTGACGCGACTCACCTGGTTCGGACCACTCGCACCGATCAAACCGTTGTCTGCACGCCGATCCACCCCAAGTCGATAGCGGGCCGTGTCATCGCCCCACCCCAGGCGAACCAATGCGTCCTGAATGCCATTACTCCCAGAGGCCGCCTGGGCTTGCACACCCAGAGTGTCAAGCGTGTCACGCGTGATGATGTTGATGGTGCCCAGAAACGCGCGCGCGCCATAAGCGGCGGAGTTGGAGCCACGCAGGACCTCGATCCGCTCAATGTCTTCAATCGCCACGGCCTGCAATCCTGAGCCAGTGCTGCCCTGCAAGTACGGCGAGTAAACAGAGCGGCCATCCACCATGACTTGGACATGGTTAGCAAAGTCGCCCCAGTTGCCGTGGTAGCTACCCTGAGGTGCGTTGCCTTCAAATGAATTACTGACCTGAAACCCCGGCACCAACCGCAACAAGTCGGCCACGTCGCGAGCACCGGTCATTCGGATGGTGCGGCGGTCCAGAATTGTGACGGCTCCTGGGGTCTCATCCAGTCGCTGCGGTAATCGTGACACCGACAGGACGATGGGCATGTCACTCAAAAAATCTGCCTCAGATACCGTGCTTGTCGCCTGCGCCCAGGCGCTCTGATGGGCTATACCCATCAGGCCTACCACCATAAAACAACTCAAACTCCTCATTCACAACTCCATGATCTTTATTTTTTCCATCATCCTAATCTGCACTGTGTTCCGCCCCGCCTGTGAAACCATCACGGACAGGCGACAATAACAGTATGTCCGAACGAGTCATACCCTTGATAGATCAGCGCTCCCTTGAACGGGTCGCCACACTGACCGCACCTGCTGCGGCCTTCACCCAAACCACCCGTATCAACGCCAACGGCCTACTGGCTGACCGCCTAGGCCGCCCACTGCATGACCTGCGCATCAGCGTGACCGACCGCTGCAACTTTCGCTGCAGCTACTGCATGCCCAAAGAGGTGTTTGACAAAGACTACGCTTACCTACCTCACGGTTCACTTTTGTCGTTTGAAGAAATCACCCGCGTTGCCCGGCTGTTTGCCGTTCACGGTGTGCGCAAAATCCGTCTGACTGGCGGTGAGCCGCTACTGCGAAAAAACCTGGAGGTGTTGATCGAGCAGCTTGCCGCTCTGCGCACTGTCGATGGTCAGCCACTGGACTTGACCCTCACCACCAATGGCTCACTGCTCGCACGCAAGGCGCGAGCCCTCAAAGCCGCTGGTCTGAACCGCGTGACGGTGAGCTTGGATGGGCTGGACGACGCCGTGTTTCGCCGCATGAACGACGTGGATTTCCCCGTGGCCGACGTGCTGGCAGGCATTGAGGCGGCGCGTGCAGCGGGTCTGGGCCAGGATGGCAAAGGCGGTGGTTTGAAAGTGAATATGGTCGTCAAACGCGGCACCAACGAGCAAGAAATTTTGCCGATGGTGCGGCACTTCAAAGGCACGGGCATTGTGTTGCGCTTCATCGAGTACATGGATGTGGGCGCGACCAACGGCTGGCGCATGGACGAGGTGCTGCCCTCGGCAGAAGTCGTCCAACTCATTCACGCAGAACACCCGCTGATTCAACTTGACCCCACGGTGGCGGGCGAAACCGCCGAGCGCTGGGGCTTTGCTGATGCCGCAGGCCGTCACGACAAAACCGCTGGTGAAATCGGCGTGATCAGCAGCGTGACGCAAGCCTTTTGCCACGACTGCAACCGCGCCCGCCTCTCCACCGAGGGCAAGCTCTACCTGTGCCTGTTTGCCACGCAAGGCCATGACCTGCGCAGCCTCATACGCACAGGGTCCAGCGACGCCGACATCGAATCCGCCATCGGCCACATCTGGCAGGGCCGCCGCGACCGCTACTCCGAGCTGCGCAGCACGATGGGCCCGGACACAACGACCTTGGCACCTGGCCAACGCCGTGTCGAAATGAGCTACATAGGCGGCTAAAACAAAATGATTACTCCTCAAGAAATTACCGGCATCATCCTAGCCGGAGGCCGTGGCTCCCGCATGGGGGGCATAGATAAAGGTTTGCAAAACTTCAACGGCATGCCGCTGGCCTTGCACACGCTGATGCGGCTGCAAATGCAAGTGGGGGCTGTGATGGTCAACGCCAACCGCAACCTAGCCGCCTATGAGTCGTTTGGCACCTCGGTATGGCCTGATGTGATCAGCGACTTTGCCGGGCCACTGGCGGGCTTTCTCACCGGGCTAGAGCGCTGCGAAAGCCCCTACCTAGTCACCGTGCCCTGTGACACACCGCTGTTCCCCTTGGATCTGGTATCCCGCCTGGCCGAAGCACTGGAGCGCGACGATGCCGACATCGCCATGGCCGCCGCCCCTGAGCCCGATAAGGATGGGCACATGCATCTGCGCACCCAACCCGTGTTTTGCCTGCTGCGCATCGACCTCATGGAGAGCCTGGTGGCCTTCACCCAAGGCGGTGGCCGCAAGATTGACGCGTGGACGGCACAACACAAAACAGTGGTCGTGCCGTTTGACCAGCCCGGCGACAGTGCCCAGGCCTTTGCCAATGCCAACACGCTGACGGAGTTGCATCAACTTGAAAACAATTGAGCAAATCGGGGCCGAACTGCAAGGCTACGACCCTCAGGCCTTGAGCGCGAGCGCCGTTAACGACTTTCTCTCGCGTCTGGTGGAGCCCATCACCGACACCGAAGAGCTGGGTTTGTTTGACGCGCTGGGCCGCGTGCTGGCGCACGCCGTCATCTCCCCCATCAGCGTACCGCCGCACGATAACTCGGCCATGGACGGCTATGCCTTCAAGGGCGACCAACTGCGACCCGACGCGCCCTTGGTGTTGCGCGTGGTCGGCACGGCGTTGGCAGGCAAGGCCTGGTCCGGCCAAGCGGCTGCGGGCGAGTGCGTGAAAATCATGACCGGCGCCATCATGCCGCCGGGGCTGGACACTGTCGTGCCACAAGAACTCGTGACCGTTCGCACTGAGTCCGTCGAAGGGCTCGCGCTGGCTTCGATCCTTCGACACGCTCAGGACAGGCTTAGCTCAGTCCGGACGGAAATCATCGACATCCCGCCCGGCCTTTTACAAGCTGGCGACAACCGCCGCCTGAAGGGTGAAGACGTCATGGCAGACCGGGAGGCGCTACAAAAAGGAGAGCTACTCACGCCTTCTTCACTTGGTCTTGCAGCCAGTTTAGGTATAAAAACTGTCTCCGTATTGAGGCAACTTAAAGTCGCGTACTTCTCCACTGGGGACGAAATCCTGAGCTTGGGTGAAACCCCACGCGAAGGTGCTGTGTTTGACAGCAACCGTTACACCGTCTTTGGCCTGCTCACACGGCTAGGCTGCCAGGTGATTGACCTGGGCGTAGTGCGTGACGACCCGGCCCTGCTGGAGGCCGCCTTTACCCAAGCGGCCCGTCAAGCCGACGCCATCATCACCAGCGGCGGCGTGAGCGTGGGTGAGGCCGACTTCACCAAGACCATGATGAAAAAACTGGGCGACGTGGCCTTTTGGCGTATTGCCATGCGGCCTGGCCGACCGATGGCGGTCGGGAGCATTCCCGTCCCGGCGGAAAATCGCAGTGCAGTGCTTTTTGGATTACCCGGTAACCCCGTGGCCGTGATGGTGACTTTTCTGGCCTTTGTGCGCCCGGCTCTCTTGCGCATGATGGGGGCCAACACACCTGCCCCACCGCTGCTGCGCGCCCGCAGTACAGAAGCCATACGCAAAAAACCGGGACGCACCGAGTACCAGCGCGGCACGGTCACGACGGCACCCGACGGATCTTTGCAGGTTCAGACCACGGGCAATCAAGGCTCAGGCGTCCTCAGCTCCATGGTGCAGGCCAACGGCCTGATCGTCTTGCACCACGCGCAGAGCAACGTTGCGTCGGGTGATGAGGTTGATGTGATGATGTTTTGGGGTGCCATCTGAAACCTGATCAAAAAATATTGCAAAGCGCCTGTCAACCTCTCCCAAAACTGCGCCGTTACACTAGTACCTCCGAAAAAATTTCGAGGATTTTTACACCTACTGTCACTCTTTAAGGAATTCCAAAATGAACAAACTCCTCGCTACCCTGATCGCCGGCCTGTTTGCTGTTGCTGCATTTGCACAAACTCCCGCTGCACCTGCCGCTCCTGCCATGCCTGCAGCAATGACAGCACCAGCAGCAACGGGCACCCCTGCCAAGGCCGACGCTAAAGCAGACGCCATGAAAATGAAGGAAGAAAAGGCCGCAGCAGCCAAGAAGGCAAAAGAAGAAAAAGCCGCAGCTCGCAAAGCCAAGGCAGAAGCCAAAAAAGCCAAAGCCGCAGCCAAGAAGGCAAAAGCTGAAGAGATGAAGAAGTAATTCAGCTCCAAGCCCCAAAAAGCCCGCCGCCTGCGGGCTTTTTTCTGTCTGAATCGCGGCAAATCAACCGGTCTGCGCTACGCTACAGACCATCCCGCAACGATCCATCTCCTCCCATGAAGCCCTTTTTCACTCACCTCGCCCTCTTGATGTGGACTCTGGCAAGCAGTGCACAGGCCCAAGAAGCACCTCAATTGAATCTGCCACGGCTACAACTCACGGCGGGCATGCATTTGATCGACACGCAACTGGCCTTGAGCCCTGAGCACCGTACCATCGGCCTGATGTTCAGGAAAGAGATGCCGCAAAACGAAGGCATGTTGTTTGTGTTTGAACAACCTTCCGTCCAATGCTTCTGGATGAAAAACACACTGCTACCCCTGACTGCCGCATTTGTGGCTGACGACGGCGCCATCGTCAATCTGGAAGACATGAAACCGCAGACCACCAACTCGCATTGTTCGACCAAACCCGTGCGTTACGTGCTGGAAATGAACCTGGGCTGGTTTGCCAAGCGGGGCATCAAGGCCGGTACAAAGCTAGGGGGGAAACCCTTTAACAGCGCCCGATAGAATGATTTCTGGGTGGTCTAAAGAGCTGTCTTCACCACCTGACATTTCAACTACACAAGGATGCAACCATGAGTGCCATTTTTCAATCTTTAGGGCGTACCGTTCTAGCCGGGGTCGTTCTGCTGGTGATACTGATGCTGGCTGTGGGAACCAACGTCAACCTGAGTCACGCTTGGTCCACTTTTTTCATGCGCTGGCTGCACGTGGTGTGCGCCGTGATGTGGGTGGGTTTGCTGTGGTATTTCAATTTTGTACAAATCCCTTCTATGCCCAAAATTCCGGATGAGCAAAAGCCCGCCATCAGCAAGGTGATCGCGCCCACCGCACTGTTCTGGTTTCGCTGGTCAGCACTGGCAACCGTGGTCACGGGCCTGATCTTGGCCACCATGAGCGGCTACATTCTTTCGGCCTTAGGTCTGCAAAAACCGTTCATGGCCATTGGCATCGGTATGTGGTTGGCTCTGGTCATGGCCTTTAACGTGTGGTTTATCATTTGGCCTAACCAGCAAAAGGCACTGGGCCTAGTGACGGTGGAAGCGGCCGAAAAAGCCAAGGCAGCCCGCTTGGCGATGCTGACTTCACGTTTCAACACCATGCTCTCCATTCCCATGCTCTTTTGCATGGTCGCTCAGCAAAACGGCGGGCTGTAAGCCGCCGTCTGAGCCCTAGAAGCAAAAAAGCCGACCCATGGGTCGGCTTTTTGGTGGGCGAAAGGAAAATATTAGGCGAAATTTTTCTCGGCAAATTCCCAGTTCACCAAGTTATTGAGGAAGGTCTCAACAAACTTTTGACGCAGGTTGCGGTAGTCGATGTAGTAGGCATGCTCCCACACATCAACCGTTAGTAAAGCTTTGTCAGCAGTGGTCAGCGGCGTGCCTGCTGCACCCATGTTGACAATGTCCACTGAGCCATCGGCCTTCTTGACTAGCCAAGTCCAACCTGAGCCAAAGTTGCCCACGGCTGATTTCACGAAAGCCTCCTTGAACGCAGCCGTGCTACCCCACTTGGCGTTAATAGCCGTTGCCAGTGCACCTGAGGGCTCGCCCCCACCCTGTGGCTTCATGCAGTTCCAGAAAAAAGTATGGTTCCAGATTTGGGCAGAATTGTTGTAAATACCGCCACTCGATTTTTTGATGGTGTCCTCAAGAGACATGTTCTCAAAATCAGTGCCTTTTTGCAGGTTATTCAGGTTCACCACATAAGCGTTATGGTGCTTGCCGTGGTGGAACTCCAGCGTTTCTTTGGAGTAATGCGGGGCCAGGGCATCAATGGCGAAGGGCAGTGCGGGAAGGGTGTGTTCCATGATTTTCTCTTGAGGGTTTATTGTTAAAAAGCAATGATTGTAGAAATTAATTGAGCCGTGGTTAGCCAACCGTGAGATCAACCTTGCCGTCGACAAGGTTGGCCTGCACCACTTGCCCAAAAAAAGTCTGTTCGACGCGAGATATGGGACGTCCATCCTCAGCCGTAAGCCAAGCATAACCTCGTTGCAAGACCAAGGTGGGATCCAACAACCCCAACCGCAAGTCTGCACGGTCCAGGCGATGCCGTGTGTCTTCCAGCGAACGTTTGACTTGCAGGGGTTGCTTCTTTTCAAGGCCCTGTAGGTCATTTGCTTTTTGACTCAACTCACGGATCACAGAAAACCGCAGTCGCTGGGCCTTAGATACCAAAGCCAACCGCTGACGCGCAACCAACACGGATGGGCGTGCGAGCCGTGCCGACAAGGTATCGAGCCACTGACTCTGACGATCAAGCCGTCGTACCAAGGCCGCTTGCAAGCGATCCTCCATCAGGTCAAGCGCACCCAACCAGACTGAGCGAGGTTGCGCGACCAGCTCAGCCGCCGCCGTGGGAGTGGGGGCGCGCAGATCAGCCACAAAATCGGCAATGGTGAAGTCGGTCTCGTGCCCAACACCACTCACGATAGGCACCGGGCTATTCACCAGCGTGCGAGCGAGTTGCTCGTCATTGAAAGCCCACAAGTCTTCCAGTGATCCACCACCACGAACCAGCAAAATCACATCGATGGCAGGCGCAAGTTGGTACAAGTTTGACAGTGCCTTGACCAACTCGGACGGCGCCTGAGCACCCTGCACCAAGGATGGCGCCAACACCACCGGAATGTGCGGCACGCGACGCTTCAAGGCGCTCACCACATCGTGCAGGGCCGCCGCGCCGAGTGATGTCACCACCCCGATACCACGCGGCATCACGGGTAAGGCCCGTTTGCGGGCCGCATCAAACGAACCCTCGGCCTCTAGCTTGGCTTTAAGCCGGAGGAACTGCTCAAACAGAGCGCCTTGGCCCGCCTGCGTCATCGATTCAACAATCAGTTGTAAATCACCACGCGGCTCGTAAACGCCCAAGCGGCCACGTACCTCGACCCGATCTCCCTCGCGCGGATTGAAGTTCACCAACGTTGCGGCGCGGCGAAACATGGCACAGCGAATTTGCCCGCTTTCGTCTTTGAGCGAAAAGTAACAATGCCCGCTGGCTGCGCGCGAGAAGCCCGAAATCTCTCCGGCGACCGCAACAGGATTGAAGCGGGCCTCCAGCGCATCAGCAATGGCACGGCATAGCGCGCCAACTGGCCAAATTCGTGGCGCCAGCACAGGAGGGTTGGCGTCAGACATGAGTCAAATCAAGGCGTCCGCAAGCATAGTCGAGTCCGATTGCTCCACAATTTTGTCGGATGGGTTGATGCACGATTGATACCATGATGGATGGCGAATTTACGTTGTAAGTCTTTGATTTCATTGAAATTATTTCTGCTTAATTATTCATCTATCTGTCACAAGCCCGCATGAATGCGGGCTTGGCGTAGATATCAGGTGACTTCTTCACAAAGTTATCCACAATTTCTGTGGGTAGTCATACGGCAAGTATGGCTGGGCCATAATTGCATAGCATTTACCCCGTGGAGAGTACTTTTGTTTTTAATCATACAAGCCGCAGGTTGGCCCATCTGGCCCCTAATCGCCAGCTCTATTTTGGCCATGGCGCTCATCATTGAGCGCTTCATGAGCCTAAAGACTGCCAAGATTGCACCACCCAAATTGCTGGATGAGGCCCTGAGTGTTTCTCGCACGACCGTCCCCAGCGCAGAAGTCGTCAGTCAATTGGAGCAGAACTCGGCTTTGGGCGAGGTACTGGCCAGCGGTTTTCGTGCCCTGCATGCCGACCCGCTCTGTAGCGAGACTGATCTGCGTGCCACGATGGAAGGGTCTGGACGAGTCGTCGCACATCGTCTGGAGCGCTACCTCAACACCTTGGGCAGTATTGCCTCGGCCGCGCCGCTCATGGGTCTATTTGGCACGGTGGTTGGCATGATTGAAATTTTTGGCTCCCAGACCCCTTCGGGTGTGGCTACGGGTGGCAATCCGGCTCAACTGGCGCACGGCATCTCAGTCGCCCTGTACAACACCGCTTTCGGTCTGATTGTGGCCATTCCATCGCTGATTTTCTGGCGCTATTTTCGGGGTCGGGTGGATGAATACCTGCTCACGCTGGAGTTGTCCGCCGAACGGCTGGCACGCCACCTCATCGCCCTGCGCAAGTAAACCGACGCCCCCACACAACGCTCTAACACGACGCATTGATAATCATGAATTTCCGTCACCGAACAAGAGAAGAGCCGGAGATCAACCTGATCCCCTTCATCGACGTACTGTTGGTGGTGCTGATTTTTCTGATGCTCACCACCACCTACAACAAATTCACCGAGATGCAGTTGCGTCTGCCGGTGGCCGACACTGACGCCCAGCGCGACTACCCCAAGGAGTTGGTGGTGGCAGTGAACAGTGAGGGTGCGTATGCCGTTAACAAACAATTGGTGGAGGGGCGCAGCCTGGAGGCACTCTCCAGCGCCATGCTCCAGGGTGCCAAAGCGGGCAAAGACACGGTAGTCATCATCAGCGCCGATGCCAGCGCCAAACACCAGGCCGTGGTGACCGTGATGGAGGCCGCGCGCCGTGCGGGTCTGACGCAAATCACCTTTGCCACACAGTCCTCGGTCAAGGCCGGGGGCAAATAATTTCATGTCTCTGGCATCGCAGCCAGTTTGGCAGCGCATCCTGACAAACCACTGGCAGCGTCGATCTGCGTTGACCTGGATCGTGTGGCCGCTGTCCTTGCTCATGGGTCTTCTCGTGCAGCTCCGCCAAGGCCTGTACATGGCCGGCCTGCTCCAGCGCCATCGGGTGCCCGTACCGGTCATCGTGGTGGGCAATGTGGTCGCGGGCGGTGCGGGCAAGACACCGGTGGTGATGGCCGTGGTGCGGCATTTGCAGGCGCGTGGTCTGCAACCTGGCGTGATCTCTCGCGGCTACGGGCGGCACACACAGGACTGCCGCGAAGCCCATGCAGACAGCCCGGCCCGTGATGTGGGCGATGAGCCCGCACTCATCAAACGCACGACCACAGTGCCCGTATTCGTGGCCAGACGGCGGATCGACGCTGCACGGACCCTACTGGCCCAGTACCCTGGCACCAACGTACTGGTCTGTGACGATGGTCTACAGCACTACGCGCTAGCGCGTGATATCGAGGTCTGCGTGTTCGATGATCGGGGCGTGGGCAATGGTTTTTTGATGCCCGCTGGCCCCTTGCGCGAACCCTGGCCGCGTTGGGTCGATCTGGTGCTGCACACCGGTACGCGACCAACCTTCACCGGCTTCACGTCGAGCCGTGCGTTGACCCCCTACGCCTTGCGCGCCGACGGCAACCGGGTTAACTTGGCCACGTTGGCTACGTCAGGCCAATCCCTGCTGGCCTTGGCCGCCATCGCTCAGCCCCTGGCCTTTTTCATGATGCTTGAAGCACAGGGTTTAGTGCTGGCACAGACACAAGCGCTTCCAGATCACTATGATTTTCATAGCTGGTTATGCCCATCGGATAAGGATTACACCCTAATTTGTACTGAGAAGGACGCTGTCAAACTGTGGGAAAAATACCCTGATGCGCTGGCCGTGCCGCTGACGTTCACGCCTGAGCCCGCCTTTCTGACCGCGCTTGATGCGTTGCTCACCCCTCTCCTCGATGCAGCGCAACACACGACGCTATCATCCACGCATGGACACACGACTTCTTGAATTACTGGTCTGCCCCGTCACCAAAGGGCCTCTGACCTATGACCGTGAAAAACAGGAACTAATTTCGCACAGCGCGCGCCTGGCCTACCCGGTGCGCGACGGCATTCCCGTCCTACTGGAAAATGAAGCACGCCCACTCACAGACGAGGAACTCGGGCTGTGAGCACCGTCCATCTTTCAGACCAGGAACTTGGACTGTGAGCTTCACCGTCCTCATCCCCGCCCGGCTGGCCTCCACCCGGCTGCCGGACAAACCCTTGGCGGACATTGGCGGCCTACCCATGATCGTGCGGGTCGCACAACGCGTGCAAGGCGGCGTGCCACCGGCGACCCGCATCGTCGTCGCAGCCGACAACGAGCGCATCACCGCTGCCTGCTCCCAGCACGGCGTACAAGCCCTTTTGACACGCACCGACCACCCCAGCGGCAGTGACCGCCTGGCCGAAGCCTGCGACCTGTTACAACTGCGGGACGACGAGATCGTCGTTAATGTGCAAGGCGATGAGCCGTTAATTGACCCGTCTCTTGTCATGGCCGTGGCCGAGTTGCTGCAGCAGCGCCCCGAAGCCAGCATGAGCACGGCGGCCCACCCCATCACTTATTTGGCAGAATTTCAAAACCCCAACGTGGTCAAGGTCGTGCTGGATGCGCGGGCGCTCGCCCTGTACTTCAGCCGCTCGCCCATTCCCTACCCGCGTGACGATGCCCGCGCGTTGCCCAGCCCTCTGCCCTTGCGCCACATCGGCATCTACGGCTACCGGGCCGGCTTTTTGCGTCAATTCCCCAAACTGGCCCAAGCTCCGATGGAAGTCTCCGAGGCATTGGAACAATTACGAGCCATGTGGCACGGCCACCGCATTGCCGTCCATGTGACACCCCATGCACCTGGCCCAGGCGTTGACACGCCGCAAGACTTGGCACGTGTTCGTCAGTTGATGGCAAGCCGGGCGTGATATTCTCCACGCGTACAAACTGATAAACACGGCACTGTAGTGCTGCCGAGTCCATCAACAGATAACAAACGACTCAAGGAAACCCATGAAACTGATTTTGCTGGGCGCACCCGGTGCCGGTAAGGGCACGCAAGCCGCTTTCATCTGCCAGAAGTACAACATTCCGCAAATCTCCACTGGCGACATGCTACGTGCGGCTGTCAAAGCGGGGACCCCGCTGGGCATGCAAGCCCAGGCCATCATGGCCTCGGGTGGTTTGGTGAGTGATGACCTCATCATCAACCTCGTGAAAGAACGCATCGCTCAAGCTGATTGCGCACACGGATTCCTGTTTGATGGTTTTCCGCGCACCCTGCCGCAGGCTGATGCCATGAAGGCCGCAGGCGTGAAGCTTGACTACGTGCTGGAGATTGATGTGCCCTTTGACGCCATCATCGAGCGCATGAGCGGACGCCGGTCGCACCCACCATCAGGTCGCACCTATCACGTCACCTTCAACCCACCCAAGGCCGAAGGCTTGGACGACGTGACGGGTGAGCCACTGGTCCAGCGCGAAGACGACAAGGCCGAGACCGTTAAAAAACGCCTGGATGTGTACAGCGCCCAGACCCGCCCTTTAGTGGACTACTATAGCCAATGGGCCAAGAACGACCCAGCAGCAGCCCCAAAGTACCGCGCCATCAGCGGCATGGGCAGCGTGGACGACATCACGGTGCGGGCGATGGATGCACTTGGGCATTGAACCCTGGCACCTGTTCAAAACAGATCGATATCGCTGACTTTGGTTTCGTTTTTAAAGAGACCAATGTTCACCAGATCAGCATGGCTGCAAACCCGATTGCGGCCATTATTTTTGGCATAGTACAACGCTTGGTCTGCTTTTTCACAGGCCGTCGTAGGCGAGTCCCTTACCTGAACTTCAGCCAATCCCACACTGGCAGTCAGACAGCCAACTTGGGGGAATTTTGAATCTTCCATTTGCCTGCGAAATCGTTCCACCATTTGGAAAACCGCTGCGTCGTCTGAAGAACGCAGAAGAATCACAAACTCTTCCCCACCGAAACGGTAAATTCGGTCTGAGCCACGAAATGATTTTTTAAGACTGCGTGCCACCAAAATCAGCACCTCATCACCAATCTGGTGACCAAAATCATCGTTAACCCGCTTGAAATGATCGATATCAACCATAGCCAGCCAGAACCGCTCGCCCGACTCTTTCCGGCGCATGGGTACCAAGCTGTGAACATCAATGACACCCTGTTCAACCGACAAGGGAGCGTCCACAGTGGGTGAAGAACTGTCCCCGAGCAGTTTATAAAAAGTGTCGTCAAAGGACTTGCGGTTGAGGAGGCCGGTAAGCGCATCACGCTCAGAGACCGAAAAGAGACTGTTCATATTCCGATACACATGCAACAGCCGCGCGACGCTGTCCTGCTCTTTGTTGGTCAGTCGCTGGTTTGAATAAATCTCAACAACACCCGTTTCCTCAGTCCAAGAGATAGAAAATAAAGGCAAACAACTCCCCCACGCTCCAGCGTATTCTTCGACTTCCAGCTCAACCAGCAACCGCGTCTCTAGACACTGCTGACGCTGTGTGAATTCTTGCAAAGGAGGTAGCAACCTGACATCTAAGCGAAGTGAATCACACACCTCCACAGCACACCCCGACTTTTGGACAGTCAGTGGCAACCACCGTGGGTTGATCGCATCACTGACCACCCCATACAGCGCCACACTCAGAGGTTGGAGCAAATCCATCAGGGCATTTGTCAAAGCCAAGTCGAGCGACTCTCGGTCACGCGGATTGGTCAATCCAGCAAGGTGATCAGTCAAAGAGGGCATACAATCTTTTAGGGGGGGGTGATATTCTAGAGGTTTTCCCTAGCCTCTTATCGACAAACTTGAGTCTGACTTAAATCAGACTCAACATTAACGCCACTCGGGCTTTGACGGGAGACAGTCCTTGTGAACTCTGAAAACTCACACCAGGCTTGACCGCAGCAGAACCCAATAAACATCGGCTGGCAATCACCACCCTCACGCCAGACGCTTGAGACCTAAGCAAGGCGGCCTCCAGTGCGTGGTGCAGCGTGCCATTACCCGTGGCCGCCACCACCAAGCCCTGCACCGCAGGCGCCCCAAAGCGCTGGGCCACTTCTGCGCTCACCAGTGCATCTACCGTCGCACCTTGCGCTGCCGCGTGACTCATCACAATTTCCACGCGTGGCCATTGTTTGATATTTGCTATTTTTTCAATAGCTGCCTGTGCATATATCCATTGGCATACAGGCCAATTTCCATCTAAAAAAATCTGGCCATCATGCACCCGACCCACAACCCCAGCATCACCTGAACTGAAAGCATCTAGCCGAGTCGGGTGTACCTTTTGCACCGCTTGAGCGCTATGGATAGTGCCTGCACAAACCACCATCACGCCCTGGGCAGCCGAATGCGCGGCCACGGTCAAGGCATCCTTCAGATTCTGTGGGCCGTCGGCATCCACCGCAGTAGCCGGTCGCATGGCGCAGGTCAGCACGACAGGTTTGCTGGGTGACAGCACCGCGTGCAACAAATAAGCGGTCTCCTCCAGCGTGTCTGTGCCATGGGTGATGACCAGACCCCGAACGTCAGGCTGGGCCAGCCAGTAAGCGCAGCGCAGAAGCAAATGCTGCCAGATCTGCGTCTCCAAGTCCTTGCTGTCGATTTGCGCCACCTGCTCCGCGTGCAGCTCGAAGGGGAACTGTGCCATCCCAGGCACAGAAGCCAGCAAGGTCTGCACGCCTCGAATGGCTGCGTTGTAACCGATCGCGTCATCTGCACTCGCAGCTTCGCCGGCAATCGTGCCACCTGTGCCCAAAACCACTATTTTTTGATGAATCACTTGCAAACTTCTAAAAACTGATTAAAAATACAGTTACTGGTTATTAATCCAGTTAACTCTTCCGCTTACCCAAGGAGTCAGCATGATGGATCAGACCCCCTACCCAGTCAAACTAACCGCTCGCCAGCAACAGATTCTGGAACTCATCCAAAGTGCCATCGCACGCACTGGTGCGCCACCAACCCGTGCTGAAATTGCCACCGAGCTAGGCTTCAAGTCCGCCAACGCTGCTGAAGAACACCTTCAGGCCTTGGCCCGAAAAGGCGTGATTGATTTGGTCAGTGGCACCTCTCGCGGTATCCGGCTCAAGAGCGACGCACTACGATCCATCAACGAATCTCGAACACAACAATTCACCTTGCCCAGCTTTGCCCAGCTCGCACTGCCCCTGATTGGGCGAGTGGCTGCCGGCTCACCCATTCTCGCGCAGGAACATGTCGATCAAACCTATTACGTTGAAAACAGCCTGTTCCAGCGTAAGCCCGACTACCTACTCAAGGTGCGCGGTATGTCCATGCGTGACGCTGGCATCATGGACGGCGACCTGTTGGCCGTGCAAGCCAGCAAAGAAGCCAAAAATGGGCAAATTGTGGTGGCGCGACTTGGTGATGAAGTCACCGTCAAACGGTTTCGTCGCAACAAGGACTTGATCGAACTTCATCCCGAAAATCCCGACTACCAAACCATCGTGGTCGAGCCAGGTGAGCCCTTCGAGATCGAGGGTCTGGCCGTTGGCCTGATCCGCAACACTATGCTGATGTAACGTCAACACAAAAAAGAAAGGCTATCCATGAACATCGCTTTATTTGCAGCACCAAGCCTGTGGTCTCCACTCCAAGGTTTACTACGCCGCTTCATATCGAGTGAATTCCCTAAGCGTGTTGGAAAATGCTCAACGCCCTGCACATCGAGCCTCCATGTCAGCCCTAAACCAGCTCGACTGGTACAGCAAAGGCCATTAAGAGTTGTTCGAATTCTGGAAACCGGCCAATCCTCAACCCAAGTCGGTCGCATAGTGATCTCCGGTCGCATGGCCGATGTCTGTGCTGAACTAGAACGACTAGCGGCTTGCGAAGCCACTTCACATTAAAATCACAAGGTCTTCTTCACCTAGAGATGAAACGGTTGATCAGGAGGCAAAATAGGTGCTCTGCACAAGGCACAATAGAGGTATGAATATTGTGATTTTGGACGACTACCAAGATGCCGTTCGCAAGCTCGAATGCGCCACCAAACTCGAGGCCTACCCTGCCAAGGTTTTTACCAATACGGTCAAAGGTCTAGGACAACTCTCCGTTCGACTCAGGGATGCTGATGTGATCGTTCTGATCCGCGAACGCACTCACATCTCGCGCGCGCTGATCGAAAAACTTCCCAAACTCAAGCTGATTGTTCAAACTGGTCGCATTGGCAATCACATCGATATCTCCGCCTGCACCGAGCGCGGCATTGCTGTAGCCGAGGGAACGGGCTCCCCAGTGGCCCCGGCTGAGTTGACTTGGGCCTTGATCATGGCAGCCATGCGCCGCCTGCCCCAATACATCGGCAATCTGAAGCACGGGGCCTGGCAACAGTCCGGCCTGAAAACTGGCTCCATGCCACCTAATTTTGGACTAGGTACCGTACTCAAGGGCAAAACCCTCGGCATCTGGGGTTACGGGAAAATCGGCCAAATGGTAGCCAGCTATGGCCGCGTTTTCGGCATGCGGGTTGTGATCTGGGGGCGTGAAGCTTCGAGGGAAAAAGCGGTGTTGGACGGCCATGAAGTCGCATCGACTCGGGATGAATTTTTCTCAAGCTGCGATGTGCTAACCCTACATCTGCGTCTGAACGAAGAAACGACCGAAATCGTCACGCTGGAAGACCTGCTGCGAATGAAGCCCACTTCGCTCATCGTCAACACATCGCGCGCTGAATTGATAGAGGCGAACGCGCTGATCAGTGCCCTTAACCGTGGCACACCAGGCATGGCAGCAATTGATGTATTCGAAGCCGAACCGATTTTGCAAGGCCATGCGCTTTTGCGCCTTGAGAACTGTATTTGCACGCCGCACATTGGCTACGTAGAACAAGACAATTACGAACTCTATTTCGGAACCGCTTTTGACAACGTGGTGAACTTCATCAAAGGCACACCTACCAACATCGTCAACCCCGGTGCGCTTCAGGTTAGACGCTAATAACCAAGCCGAAGCATTAGCCCTGCCAGATAAGACTGTTCATTTCTCGACCTGCACGGTCCTGGAATTGAGGTGTTTCCAGTTTGATAAGCGCCACAGCCCGGAGCAGCAGTAGCTCTCGGAATGCCTGGAGATCAAAAACCATATCAAAAGAGGGGTTAAGGTCGATATAAATAAAGCTATTGATGACATCAACCACCTGTGGTGAAGTCCAATACATACTAATTTCTGCAAGTGCCACTTGGTAGGTCGATAAACCTCGGCCCTCTTCCCTGAATTCGGCATAGTCGGGAACATGCACTTTGAACAAGCGGCTAAATTTCTCACTCAATAATCTGTACTCATCCCGCATGCCCGTATCGTGATAAATCTTGAGTAAATCAAGATAAACCAGCGGGTTGGCTTTTTCATCGTCATGAATAGCAGCATCCAAAATTTGAATCGCTTGATCTGATTGACCCAAAGAAATCAAAAAATCAGCATGCTGACAGGGATCTGTAATAGCGTTCGGTTTATTGAATCGCAGCTTGTTTTTAAGGGACTTAGGGATTCCAAATTCGCTATCTACAGGTGCAGGAGGAATGGTGGTAGTGCTAGACCCCACAAGCAAATCATCTAAATCAATCTCATGCAGACCAGAAGCCTCGACAATCGAATCAACGACTACGGCAGGAGTCGGTTGTGTGGCCGATGGCTTATGCACAGCGGCTTTCTCAGGCCAAGCTTTGACCGCCTGCACCGAATCAAACCATGCTTCTGAGGCCATGCTTTTTGCTTGGGCTTGGCGTCGCAACAAGTAAACCAGATAAACCAATGCCCCCATCAATAAAATCATCAGTGCATATACCAACCCATTGTCGTAACGTTCAGATTCCGCTTGCTTCAATCGCTCACGCAACTGAGACATACCTTGCTCACTATTTACAACTTGGGCTTGCATGGAGAGCATATCTGCCTCAAGTTTTTTCAAGCGCCTAACATCCTGAACTTGGATTAACCCCTGTGTCGGTTCATCTGGAGATATCACGGCCAACTGGCTTGACATCGCCTGTAAGTGCCGCTCTTGTTGAGTCCAGTCAAATCGCAATTCAAGCGGATCCAGTAGATCAAGACTTAAACGAGACTTGCGCATTGGTGACTTGGCCGCGCGCCGTACCAAAGACTTTAACGGTCTATCCACCTTACTGGGTGCTAGACGTGTACGAGATCGATTATTCGATAACTTCGATACCGTTTGGATATTTGAAATGGTTTTATCGCTCCCCAAGCCTTCGGAGCCAACCAACAATGGCATAGAAACCAGCGTCTCAAGGACACTACTGTTATTGCCCACCCTACTAGAAGGAAGATCCGCCAACAACACATAACGGCGTGCCGTCTTGGCTGAACAACCAGCCTTCAAATTAACCGTGACCACGGGCTCATTCACTGGATTCAAGGACTTAATATGAACCGTGGCAAATCCGGCTTGAGATGCGGCCTCCAAACTCACGCGTACACGCCCAGGGGCTTGCTGAAAATCGCCGTAAATGACTTCTGCATCCAGACACTGCGACTCAGTTCCTGTCGGTTCGTCCAACACTACAGCAACACGCAGATCCAGTGCCTGACCCACCCAAGCAGCGCCTTGCAACTCGCCCAAAGACATGGCTACAGCGCCCAAACATTGGCTAAGTAAAAAAATACCTACAATTTTATTTTTCAACGTCAACACGGCTCCAACCATGGGTATCACACAAATTTCAGAGACTGATAATAAACCCTCAGGTCAAAGACAGTGAGGCAATTTAAGACTATCACCCGATACGACTGTAATAATGCAAGAAATGAACCCTGTATATCCAACTATTGCCATCATCGGTGCCGGCGCCATGGGCCGCGGTATCGCCCAACTAGCAGCCCAAGCCGGTAGCACTGTCATTCTTTATGACACACAAACCGCCGCCTTGGTCTCTGCGCAACAAGCCATTGAGAACCAGTGGGACAAGCTACTTGGCAAAGGCAAACTTGATGCGGCACAAACCGCAGCTTACAAGTCCCGTTTGCAATGTGCTTTGACCTTAAGTGACCTGGCTCATTGCGATTTGGTGATCGAGGCGATCGTCGAGCGCATGGACATCAAAATGGGCCTGTTTGCCGATCTGGAAGCTATTGTGAGGACTGAAACCGTCTTAGCCACCAACACATCCTCCCTCTCCGTCACAGCCATTGCCGCCAAGCTCAAACACCCCCAGCGCTTCGCAGGCTTTCATTTTTTTAACCCCGTGCCTTTGATGAAGGTAGTCGAGGTTATTCAAGGTCTCAAGACCGATACCTCGGTGTGCGATGCCTTAGCGCAATACGCCCGGCAAATGGGCCACACCCCTGTGGCCGCACAAGACACCCCTGGCTTCATCGTCAACCATGCGGGTCGAGGCTATGGCACTGAGGCGCTGCGCATCGTGGGCGAAGGCGTGGCCGACTTTGCCACGATTGACCGCATCTTGCGCGACCAAGTTGGCTTCAAACTTGGCCCCTTCGAGTTGATGGATCTCACCGCGCTGGATGTCTCGCATCCGGTTATGGAGTCGATCTACCACCAGTACTTTGAAGAACCCCGCTACCGCCCCAGCGTTATCACCGCGCAGCGGCTCGCCGGTGGCGTACTGGGTCGCAAAACCGGCGAAGGTTTTTACCGCTACGAGGCCGGTGTAGCCCAAATCAGCCCTGAGCCCGCTGTGCCCGTGGTGGCCGACATGCCTCCGGTGTGGGTCTCGCCGCGCGCCGCGCGCCGCTCCGAGTTGCTGCAACTGCTCAAAAACCTGGGCGCGCAGATCGAAACCGGCGTATCGCCCTCACCCGCCGCGCTGACCCTGGTGGCCCCGCTCGGTTTTGACGTAACGACTGTGGCTGTGGTGGAGCGTCTTGACCCAGCCCGCACCGTGGGCATCGACCTGCTGGTGGACGACGCTGCCACCCGTCGCCGCGTGCTGGCCACCAACCCCGCCACCCGCGTGGACATGCGCGATGCTGCCCATGCCCTGATGGCGCGTGACGGCAAAGCGGTGAGTGTGATACGCGACAGCGCGGGCTTTGTGACGCAGCGCGTGGTGGCCAACATCGTCAACATTGCCGCCGACATTTGCCAGCAGCGCGTGTGCACCCCTGCTGACCTGGAAACCGCCGTGACCCTAGGGTTGGGCTATCCACTAGGCCCACTGGCCATGGGCAACCTCTATGGCCCCACCAACGTGCTGGAGGTGCTGTTCAATATGCAAACCGTCTATGGTGACCCACGCTATCGTCCCAGCCCTTGGTTGCGACGTCGCGGCGCCATCGGCCTGAGCTTGATGCACGAAGAGGAATGACCGCACCATGAGCGCATCCCTCTTAAGCACCAGCCAGGGCCGCACCATGGTGCTCACCCTGTCCAACCCAGGCCATCGCAATGCCCTGTCACCCGAGATCTATGCAGCCGGTGTAGAAGCTCTGAGCGTGGCAGAAAGCAACCCCGAGGTTCGCAGCGTCGTCATCACCGGGGAAGGCAGCTTGTTCAGTGCGGGCGGCAACCTGGAACGTCTCCAGAGCAACCGTCATAAAGACCCTTCGTTTCAAGCGCAAAGCATCGAAGGTTTGCACAACTGGATCGAGACCATTCGCACCTTCCCTAAACCCGTGATTGCCGCTGTTGAAGGCGCGGCCGCAGGAGCCGGGTTTTCGCTCGCTCTGGCCTGTGACTTCATCGTGGCGGCTAACAACGCCGTGTTTGTCATGGCCTACAGCAACATTGCCCTCTCCCCCGATGGCGGTGGCAGTTGGAGCCTGGCCCGTAGCCTGCCGCGTCAACTTGCCAACGAATTGCTGATGTGTGGCGAACGCATCGGCGCGCAGCGGCTGCAAGAGTTGGGCATAGTCAATCGAATCACCTCCGTCGGGGATGCATTAGGCGAAGCCATATTACTGGCCGACAAGCTCAATGCCCGTGCTCCCAACGCCTTGACCAGTATCAAAGAGTTGATCAATGAGGCTCCCCTTGCGGCACTGAATCAGCAGCTCGCACTGGAGCGCGATCACTTTGTCACCAACCTGCACCATGTTAATGCAGGCATCGGCATCTCTGCTTTTCTGGCTAAGCAGACGCCTAAGTTCGAATAAAAACAGGGATGGCGCATGAGCGAGTTTGATCATTTCGTCGGAACACGCCCCGTTGCCGAGACCCAAGCAGTGGACGTACCTGCGCTAACGGCATGGCTTGAGAAAAACCTGAACGGCTTTCGCGGCCCATTGTGTATGGAGTCGTTCAAAGGCGGGCAGTCCAACCCCACCTACAAGCTCAGCACACCCACTCAAAGTTATGTCATGCGCGCCAAGCCGGGACCAGTGGCCATGCTGCTGCCATCGGCCCATGCCATTGAGCGCGAGTTCGCTGTGATGGGTAGCCTGCATGGAACAGAAGTACCCGTCCCACGCATGGAGATTTTGTGTGAAGACGAATCAATCATTGGTCGCGCGTTCTTCATCATGGAATTCATGCCAGGGCGCGTGCTGTGGGATCAATCATTGCCGAGCATGAGTCCGACCGAACGCAGTGCCATCTACGACGAAATGAACCGGGTGTTGGCCGCCTTGCACAGCGTTCCTTACGCGCAAAAAGGTCTGGCCAATTACGGCAAGCCAGGCAACTACTTCGACCGTCAAATTGGCCGCTGGGGCAGGCAATACCTCGCCTCTGCCGACGGCGCAGGCCCCATGACCCAGCCCATTGCAGAGATGGATCAGCTCATGGCCTGGCTACCGGCCCACATGCCCGCCAGCGCCCGCGATGAAAGTCGGATGAGCATCGTGCATGGCGACTACCGGTTAGACAACCTGATGTTTCACGCCACCGAGCCACGCGTCCTGGCCGTTCTGGACTGGGAACTTTCCACCCTGGGTCACCCCCTGGCCGACTTCAGTTACCACTGCATGGCATGGCATATTGAGCCAGGGCAGTTTCGCGGTATAGGTGGCCTGGATTTGCCAAGCCTAGGCATCCCCAGCGAGGCCGAGTACATCCGCCTTTACTGCGAGCGCACCGGCATCACCACGCCGCAAGCCCTCAAGCAGGACTGGAACTTCTACCTCGCTTACAACATGTTCCGCCTCGCCGCTATTTTGCAAGGCATCGCCAAGCGGGTCGAAAACGGCACGGCCTCCAGCGCCCAAGCTGTCAAGTCCGCCGCAGGTGCTCGGCCATTAGCCCAGATGGCTTGGCAGTTGGCACAACAAAGCGCCTGACAAGGCAGCGGATTACACTTGCTTAGAATGCGCCATGTCCTATGACAGTTCTGCGCAGTGCTATTGCTCAGCTTGCATCCGACCTACCTGGAGCCAAACAATGATTGACGTTTATTCTTGGGCCACGCCCAACGGGCACAAAGTTCACATCATGCTGGAAGAGTGTGGTCTGGCCTACACCGCTCATCCGGTGAACATCGGAACCGGGGAGCAATTCAAACCGGCGTTCCTCAAGATCAGCCCCAACAATCGCATTCCCGCCATCGTTGATCCGCAAGGTCCGGACGGCAAGCCTATTTCCGTATTCGAGTCGGGTGCCATCCTCTTGTACCTCGCCTCAAAGACGGGGAAATTCCTGCCCAAAACAGATCGCCAGAAGTTTGACATGATGCAGTGGCTCATGTTCCAAATGGGTGGCGTAGGCCCCATGCTCGGTCAAAACCACCATTTCCGGCTCTACGCCCCCGAGAAAATTGAGTATGCCGTGAACCGCTACACCAACGAGGCCAAGCGCTTGTATGGGGTGATGGACCGGCAATTGGCAAAGAGTAAGTACATTGCAGGCAACACTTACACCATTGCCGACATTGCGATCTTCCCCTGGCTGCGCAACTGGAAGAATCAGGGCATAGACTGGGCTGACTTCCCGCACCTAAAAAAGTGGTTTGACACAATCGAAAAGCGACCTGCTGTGAGGCGCGGCGTGGAGGTTCTAGCCAGCCTGCGTAAACCCTTAGTAGACCCTAAAGCCCACGAGAACATGTTTGGAGCTACACAGTACAAAAAACGTTAGCAACACATTAAGGAGAGCAGTAAGTCAACATGAAATCAATGCAAATGCCGTGGTTTTCGGCCACCCCCATGACCCGTTCCGCCATACCCCCCCCCTGAACCACGCGGAGGTTTGCCGATATCAAGCGAGCTAACCAACGCATCAAAACGTTGACTGAACATGCGGTCAATTTCAGTAACTACACCACCCAGTTCGGAAGCGTCGAAATGGCGTTCCATGATGTTGATGACGTCTTGAACTAACAAGTCACGCTGCACCTGCATGATGGCCGCCGGGTTAGGGCCGACAAACAGCATCATGAAGTCGTCACGCGATGAGGTCTCTTGCGCGTCGCTCTCTTCGTCCTCATCAAATTCAGCGTCATAAAAAGTGACTTCGATGGTGGCGCCGGTTAATGAAAGCTCGTTCAAGCTCATGCACATTTCATCGAGGGACTGACGAATGTCTTCATCGCCTGAGACTGTCCAACAGAGTTGCAATAGGTGCTCTTGTTCGTCAAATTTTATGCCTGGCTCATCTTCATAAGCGCTGTGCGCACCTTTTGCCAAAGAGTTAGCACCCGCGTAAGACCACAGGGGTTTGAGTGCATCTTGCAATTGTTCAAAGTTCACGTCAGCACGCAAAGGCACTTGACCATGTACATGGATTTCCAGTGGGGCGTTGTAACTTGCCATGTTCAATTCTCTTTCTTGCTGCCAGAAATGGTGCCTCGAACCGGAATCGAACCGGTACGCCCCTTATGCAGGAAAGCGGCGGATTTTAAGTCCGCTGTGTCTACCAATTTCACCATCGAGGCCTAGCCTTTCTGGCATTGTCCTGCAAAATGCAGTCGACATAAACTCGCACCAGGTTTTCTTTTTCCTGTTTGCAAACCGAAGCCGTGCATTTCATGGAGCGGGAGAAGAGTCTCGAACTCTCGACCTCAACCTTGGCAAGGTTGCGCTCTACCAACTGAGCTACTCCCGCATGAAGTTTTTGGAGGCGCGACCCAGAGTCGAACTGGGCTATACGGATTTGCAATCCGGCGCATAACCGCTTTGCTATCGCGCCAAACTTCGAATAAAAAAGGGAAGCTTTTTGCTTCCCTTTTTCCAATTCGGAGCGGGAGAAGAGT
>JANXSU010000243.1 GCA_025356545.1 Comamonadaceae bacterium | reverse complement strand
CAAGCCCAAGGACATCCGCTTTGGCGAAAACCTGCCTAAGACGCGCTCAGGAAAAATCATGCGCCGTTTGCTGCGTTCTATTGCCAAAGGTGAAGCGATCACTCAAGACACCAGCACGCTGGAAAATCCAGCCATCTTGGGCCAATTAGGCCAAGCGTATTAAGACCTTGCTTGGGTGAGGTCTAGGTAGGGTCAGGACTTCGCCTCAAGACTTCGCAATAAGCAGTTGAATTCGAGCGGACAAGCCGCTGGAAGATCGGTTGGCAAGGGTTAGCTTGCCGCCCATGCGCTGGAGAGTTTTCTCAACAATGGAAAGGCCCAACCCCGCCCCGGTTGCGGCTGTTCTTGCCGAGTCACCCCGGAAAAATGGTTTGGTCAAGTTAGCCAAGTGGCCGGGTTCAACACCGGGGCCCGAGTCCCGCACCCTGATTAATGCCCATTTTCCACGTGTGCGCGTGGCAATGTCCACAATTGACACACCAAAATCAGCTGATTTTCCATACCGTCTTGCATTTTCAAAGAGATTGGAAAATACGCGCCCTAACTCCACCTCATCGGCCTGAACAAGGGTGTTCTCAGTTAAATCCAGATTGAAATGCATGTCTGGGCGATCTTTGAATGCATAGAGGCAGTTGTGAATCACCTCATTCAAGTTCACTGGCTCCAGTTTTACGTGATCGGGTCGCGCATAGTCCAGAAACTTGTCAATGATGGCATCAAGCTGCTCAATGTCGGCAGCCATGTGTTCGCGCGCATCGGTATCGCTCACACTCATCTCGGTTTCCAGTCGCAGCCGGGCTAGAGGTGTTCGTAGGTCGTGTGAAATCCCTGCCAGCATGATCGCCCGATCTTGCTCAATTTTGGCAAGGCGTTGTGCCATTCGGTTGAAGCCAATGTTGACCTGACGAATCTCATTGGTGGATGCGTGCTCGTCCAGTTGGCTCGCGACAAAATCGCCTTCGCGCACCCGGCTGGCCGCAAACGATAGCTCTTTCAGTGGGCGATTGATCAGGCGGGCTAGAAGGGCTGCACCAGCAAGCGACAAAATGGCGGCAGAAATCAGCCAGACCAGCCATGTTTCGCTGGCCGTTTGCTTGAAGCGGGCGTGATCCGTCAGCATCCAGTAGTTGTCACCGTCAATATCAAAACCCACCCACAATCCACGTTTACTGTTCACGCTGTCGGCCACTATGGTGCTCGGTCCGAGGCGCTGGCGTAACTCGGCTGAAATGCGTTTACTCAAGGTGTCATCGTCAAAAGGGTCGTAGCGGTCTGTTGGCTCGCGGGGAACAATGCGCACGCCCTCTTGATCGGTCATGGTTTTTAACAAAGACGTGCGTGCAATGGCGTCGGCGTGAACCAAGCCAGCTCGGCTCAGATTGACCAGTGATGCGATTTGTTGTGCCGTTTGGGTGGCACGTGGCTCGAACTCCAGCGCACGCAAGGTTTGTAACCAGGCCAAGATGCTGCCGAACAGCAGGATGGCGATCAGGAAAAAAGTTCGCCAGAAGAGGCTGAGACGAAACTGAAACGTCATGCCTTGCACAGCCCCCCATTCGAGCGCAGCCGACATGGTCTCCAGCGGCGCCTGGTTGGTGAGCTCTGCCGCCGCTGTGTCGCTGGGTGAAGCTTTGTTCCAGCTCAATTTACACCGTCCGGGACAAAAACATAACCGACGCCCCATACGGTCTGGATGTAGCGTGGTGAGGCAGCATCAACCTCCACTAACTTTCGCAGACGAGAGACTTGCACATCCAGGCTGCGGTCAAACGGTTCAAACTCTCGCCCTCGTGCCAGTTGAGCTAATTTTTCTCGTGACAAGGGCTGGCGCGGGTGGCGAACCAAGGTCTTGAGCATGGCAAATTCACCCGTGGTCAAAGGCATTTCTTCCGAGTCTTTACGCAGCGTGCGCGAACCCAGATCAAACGTGAACGGCCCAAAACTCACCACTTCGTTTTCATTGGAGGGGGCACCGGGAACCTCAGTTGGGGGGCGACGGCGCAAAACAGCATTGATCCGGGCCAGCAGCTCACGTGGATTGAAGGGCTTGCCCAGATAGTCGTCAGCTCCCACCTCCAGGCCGACGATACGATCCACATCCTCAACCTTGGCCGTCAGCATGATGATGGGAGTTCTCTCGTTGGCTGCGCGCAGGCGTCGGCAAATTGATAAGCCATCTTCGCCAGGCATCATGAGGTCCAAGACAATCAAGTCAACACTCTCGCGGAGCAAAATGCGCGTCAAGGATTTTCCATCCTCAGCGAGGAAGACCTCAAAGCCTTCTTGCGTCAGATATCGACGCAGCAAATCCCTGATTCGGGCGTCATCATCTACGATCAAAATCTTGTCGACACGGTTGCTGGATTGAGTCATTTTGTGTGTCCAATGAATATGTAACAGAGCCTATTTTGACGCGCAAAATTGCAATGGAGCCTCATTTTTGACCGACTTTGACACACTGTTACAAAACTAGGCGAGACTTGAGAGCAGGCACCCGGAACAATGTGAACGCGTGTTGGTTACTCTGCGTTAAATGGCGACTATGAAATCTATTTGTCTATTCAGCTTACTTTGCTCCTTGACCTTTCAGGCTTTTGCGCAAGAGGGGGAAATGAATCGCGCAGCACCTCAAGAGGCGGCTGACAAAGCTGCGCAACGTCAACAACGACGACTGGAGTTGCGCAGCACCCTTAAACAGCCGCGTGAGGCACAGAAGCAAGGTAATCCAAAAAAACAGTTTTCTGAGCAAGATCGCCATGCGTTACGTCAGCAGGTTCGTCAGCAACAGGATGCTGGAAAATAACGGCCATGACTAGCTGCCTGTTGAAGCTTCTGGGACTGCTGCTGGTCTTTATCAGTACATCGTCCTTGCATGCCGAACACGTGATGTCGGAGCAAAGGCTGACGCAAGAACAGGCCCGTCACTTTCTTGTCCGTACGGGTTTTGCACCCACGCAAGCGCAGGTTGATCACATCACGGGTCAGACGATTCGTCAGGCCGTGTTCAGCACCTTGGTCCAAGCCCAGGCGGGTCGGATGGGTCAGCCACCTCCCGCCTTTGTGTCTGGCCCATCAGCCACGCCCTTAAACTTGCTAAAGACGCAGGAAGAAAGGCAGGCCGCACGTCAGCAGCAAATGCGCGAAGGCCTGGAGATCAAGTCTTGGTGGATGCGAGAGTTGATTGAAACCAGTACACCTCTGCAAGAGCGCATGGTACTGTTCTGGCACAACCACTTTGCCACCTCACAACAAAAAGTGGTGCGCTCCCAGGCCATGTGGGCCCAGCACCAGTTGCTGCGCATCCATGCCATGGGAAGCTTCTCGACCCTTTTGCACGCCTTGGCCAAAGATCCCGCAATGTTGGTCTACCTGGACGGTGCTAACAGCCGCAAGGAAGCCCCTAACGAGAATTTTGCACGTGAAGTGATGGAGCTCTTTACCCTTGGCGAGGCCAGCCAAGGCGGCGGGTACAGCGAGCAAGACATTCGTGAAGCGGCCCGTGCCTTTACCGGTTGGAGCATCGAGCGAGAAGATTTCAGTTTTAAATTCCGCCCTGGGTTTCATGACCAGGGACTGAAAACGGTCATGGGTCACAGCGGTAATTTTGATGGTGATGCTGTTTTGGATGTATTACTGGCTCAACCTGCGGCTGCGCGCTTCATCGTGACTAAGCTATGGAAAGAATTCGTCTCTATGACGCCTGATACCAAAGACGTCGTGCGAATTGCTGATCAGTTTCAGCGCAGCAATTACGACATCGCGTCGGTATTGAGAGAGTTGCTTCTGACGGATGCGTTTTGGAACCCCGCCAACCGAGGCGTCCTAATTAAATCGCCGATTGAACTCGTGGTTGGCACGGTGCGGCAATTTGGATTTGACGTCTCGGAGCCCTTGCCTTTGGTGACGAAGGCTGCGCAGCTCGGTCAAAATCTCTTGATGCCACCTAACGTGAAAGGTTGGCCGGGCTATACCGACTGGATCAACGCCACAAGCCTGATGGAGCGCAAACGCTTTACTGAGCAAATTTTTCGCTCAATCGAGAGCAAAGCTCCGAAGCCTAATTTGGCCGCCATGACGCAGCGCGTCCGTTTTGATCCGGATCGTTGGCTTTCCGACTATGGTGCGTACGCTGATCGTGAACCCACTGCGAATGAAAAAAAACGCATTGAAACTGCGGTGCTAGCCGTACCCGCCACCCAGACCATTGCGGCAGGCACGGTGGGCGTGGCTTACCTGCGCAGCCTCACGCTGGACCCGGCTTACCAGCTTAAATAAGCCCGACCGCATGCACCGCAGACAACTTCTCCATTACTTCAGCAGCGCCACCAGTGCTGCCTTGCTGGGGGCTCATGCGCCAGGTTGGGCCGAAGGCGTAGCGCAGCGCGCGGCCAGCTTGAGCGACCGCGTTCTGATTCTGATCGAACTCAAAGGCGGCAATGACGGACTCAATACTGTCATCCCTTACGCCGACAGCCGGTACACACAATTGCGGGGCTCGATTGCCATCCCTCGCGACGAGATTATTCGCTTGGATGAGCGTAGCGGACTTCACCCGGAGCTCAAAGCTTTGATGCCAATGTGGGAGCAGGGTGAGCTGGGCATTGTGCAAGGCGTGGGTTATCCGCAGCCCAATCTGTCGCACTTTCGTTCGATTGAAATTTGGGAGACCGCATCCCGTGCTAACGAGTACCTGGATGAAGGCTGGATCACCCGGGCGATGAAAGCCGGGCTCAGTCGTCAGGCAAATTTCACAAGCGAAGGCGTGCTGATTGGCAGCAGCGCCTTGGGCCCGCTGTCTGGTGCGCGGGCGGTCACGCTGACTAACCCCGATGCCTTTTTGAATCAGGCTCGTTTCGCACATAACGGGGAAGGGCGGGTGCAGAGTGCGGGCAACGCCGCACTGCAACACCTGCTCCAGGTTGAGGGCGATGTGAGCCAAGCCGCCCAAGGGCTGCGTGCCGAACGTTTTAATTTCAACACCGGATTTCCACAAGGTGCTTTTGGCAACCATGTCAGCGCCGCCTGTCAGGTTGTTGCCTCTCAAAAAGGGCGAGCAGGTGTGCCTGTTATCACGCTCACGTTGGGCAGCTTTGATACACATCAAAATCAGTTGGGCACTCACGCCAATTTGCTGCGGCAACTGGCCGAAGGCTTGGCTGCCTTGAGAAATGGCCTGTTGGAGCTGGGTGCCTGGGAGCGCACCCTGGTGATGACCTTCAGTGAGTTTGGTCGACGGCCCCGACAAAATAACTCCAATGGAACGGACCATGGCACGGTGGCCCCGCATTTCGTGGCGGGTGGGTTGGTGCGGGGTGGTTGGCATGGGCAAGCTCCGGATTTTGGCCAGTTAGATGCCTCGCAAAACCTTCAGTACACCACCGACTTTCGCCAGCTCTACGCCACAGTGGCAAAGGATTGGTGGGGCGTGAGCGCGCAGGACGTGGTTCGCGGACGGTTTGAACCACTCAAGTTCCTTCGGACTTGATGTCGATGAATCAGCGTTAGTTTTTCAGGAGATTATTTTTGAAACATGCTTCAAAATCAATAGCTGCATACGCTCTAATTTGTTGGTCTGCAGCCTGTTTTTCTCAACAAATGGGTGTTCATAATCCACAAAACGTGGTGCAGCTCTCAGCCAATGCCTCCGTTGATGTCGCTCAGGACCTTATGGTTTTTAGCATGAGCACCACACGTGATGGGTCGGACGCCAGCGCCGTGCAAACCCAACTCAAATTGGCGCTAGAGGTTGCTTTGAGTGAGGCCAAAAAAGTGATCAACTCGGGGCAACTCGATGTCAAAACCGGACAGTTCAGCCTGTCCCCTCGCTATGGTCGTGAGGGCAAGATCAACGGTTGGCAAGGCACTGTGGAGATGGTCATGGAAGGCCGTGATTTTGAAAAAATCAGCAGCACGGCGGGCAAAATTCAGAGCCTGTCGGTGGCTGGCGTGAGCTTTGGCCTGAGCCGGGAACTCAGGGCACGGGTACAAACCGACGCCCAGGCCCGTGCGATTGCTAACTTCAAAGTCCAAGCCGAATCGATTGCCAAGGGGTTTGGGTTTTCAGGCTACACGTTGCGAGAAATCACGGTTAACGCCAATGACGTCGGTCAGCCTTTTCGCCCACGCATGATGGCCATGGAGAGCAGGGCGGTCATGGCTGATGCGCCTGTGCCTGTGGAGGCGGGCAAGTCCACCGTGCAGGTGACGGTGAGTGGCTCAGTTCAACTGAGGTGAGGCTGAGCACGGGTCAGCAATGACCTGCTTACCCTTATTGAGCCACCCAGCCTCCATCCATATTCCAGGCCACGCCGCGGACATTGTTGCCAGCAGGTGAGCAGAAAAATACCGCGAGTTCGCCCAACTCATCAGGCGTGGTGAACTGCATGGAGGGTTCTTTTTCTCTCAGCAGTTGCTCGGTTGCTGCTTCGTTCGTAATGCCTTGTGCTGCCACTTTGGCGTCTAGTTGCTTTTGCACAATGGGTGTGAGAACCCAGCCGGGGCAAATGGCGTTGCAAGTCACGCCAGTGGTGGCGTTTTCCAGCGCGGTGACTTTGGTCAAGCCCACCAGTCCATGTTTGGCCGCCACGTAGGCTGATTTTTCGGGGGAGCCGACCAAACCATGCGCAGACGCGACGTTGATGATGCGGCCCCAGCCCTTGCCCTCGTTGGCCGCCAGCATGGCGGGCAGGGCCAGGCGCGTGGCGTGAAAGGCGCTGGAGAGGTTGATGGCTATCACGGCATCCCAACGCTCGGTTGAGAAGTTTTCGATGCGGGCCACATGCTGAATGCCCGCGTTGTTCACCAAAATATCCACCCGACCAAACTGGGCGGTGGCAAAGGCCATCATGGCTTCAATCTCTTCAGGGCGGCTCATGTCTGCGCCATGGTGGGCCACCTGCACGCCCAAAGCGGCGATCTCGGCCTTGGGGCCCGCCACATCGCCGAAACCGTTCATGACGATATTGACCCCCTGGCGTGCCAGGGCCTTGGCGATGCCTAAGCCAATGCCGCTGGTGGAGCCGGTGACGAGTGCTGTTTTGCCTTTGAGCATGGGATTCTCCGAAAAATGGGTGTCGATTGAATTAGGATGGTGACAAGCTACGAATTATCGCAAGCCTCAGACCCACAAGCGGACTTTGACTGATCTCTTTACCGATCACACGCCATGACCGAACCTACCCTGCACCACATTCATTGCCCCGATGCCGCCCAAGGTCACCAAATGGCTTACTGGCAATGGGGTTCGCCCACAGCCAGCCATGTCGTGCTGTGTGTGCATGGCCTGACACGCCAGGGGCGTGACTTTGATGTGCTGGCACAGGCCCTTTGCGCTCGCGCACCTGCGAGCTTGCGCGTGGTCTGCCCAGACGTGGTGGGCCGTGGGAAAAGTGATTGGCTCAAAGAACCGATGGGCTACCAAGTGCCTTTTTACGCCGCCGATATGCAGGCTCTGGTGCGTCACCTGACCCCCACAATGCTGGACTGGGTGGGCACCAGCATGGGCGGCCTGATTGCCCTGGCAGCCAACCCGGGGCTCGAGATTCGTCGCTTGGTCTTGAACGATGTGGGGCCGGTGCTCGAGTGGCAGGCTTTGAAGCGTATTGCGGCCTATCTGGGTCAGCCGGTGCGCTTCAACTCGGCGGAGCAAGCCGCGCAGGTCCTGTGGGCGGTTTCCCCCACCTTTGGCCCGCACACGCCTGAGCAGTGGTTGGCGTTGACCAAGCCCATGCTCAAGGTCGCAAGTGATGCGCAAGGCGGCTTTGTCATGCACTACGACCCAAGCATTGCCTTGCCGTTTCGTGCGCTCACGCAAGAAGCTGTGGCACAGGGCGAGGCGGCGCTGTGGCAGTTGTACGACCAAATTCAGGCCCGAACCCTGATCACCCGTGGGGCACAGTCGGATTTGCTTTCCGTAGAGACGGCGCAGGCCATGACGCAGCGCGGCCCCAAGGCGCGTTTGGTGGAGTTTGCCGGTGTCGGCCACGCGCCCATGCTGGTCGCAGCAGATCAGGTGCAGGTGGTGAGCGACTTCTTGTTGGGTGAGGCGTGAAGGGCGCATGAAAAGTCACTCATCCGAGCCCCCAGCCCCATCGCTCCTGCCGGAGGTGATAGCGACCACGACAGAGACTGGGCTTGAACAAGCCCAGGTGTTGGCGCGTGCACGCGTTTTTGCCGAACCCTTGTTGCTGGGTGAAGCCTTGCCCACGGGTGAAAACACCTTGGCCCACGCGGACGCGGTGGCCGCCATTCTCAAGACCATTGGCGGCTCGCAGACCATGCAGGCCGCAAGCTATCTGGTTTATGCCAGTGCGCACCTGAACAAACCGCAGGAGGTGATTGCCAAGGCCTTTGGCGTCAACTTTGCCGACCTGGCGTTGGAGGTCACCAAGCTGGTTCATGTGCAGCAGCAAGCCCGCACGTCCAATGCCACCTCTCAAAATGAAAACGTGCGCAAGATGCTGCTGGCGTTTTCGCGCGATCTGCGTGTGGTGATGCTGCGACTGGCCTCGCGCTTGCAGACTTTGCGGCATTTCGCAGCCACCAAACAAACCGTGCCGCAGGGGCTGGCCGCAGAGTCGCTCCAGGTCTTTGCACCGCTGGCCAATCGCTTGGGCATTTGGGAAATTAAATGGGAGTTGGAGGATCTGTCCTTTCGTTTTCTGGAGCCCGATACCTACAAACAAGTGGCGCGTTTGTTGGATGAAAAACGGATGGAGCGCGAAATCTATGTCGAGCAGTTGCGCTTGCGACTGGCGACTGAATTGCAAGCCCAGGGCATTAGCGCACAGGTCACAGGCCGCCCCAAACACATCTACAGCATCGTCAAAAAAATGCGGGGCAAGTCACTCGGCTTTGATCAGCTGTATGACATCCGTGCGCTGCGAATAGTGGTGAACTCTGTGCCCGACTGTTATGCCGCGCTGAGTTGGGTGCACAATGAGTTCCTACCCTTGACTGAGGAGTTTGACGACTACATCGCCAAGCCCAAATCCAATGGCTACCAGTCCTTGCACACCATCGTGCGCAACGCATTAGGCCAAGCGATTGAAATCCAGATTCGCACCCAAGCCATGCACGACCATGCCGAGCACGGCGTAGCCGCGCACTGGGCCTACAAAGAGGCGGGCACCAAGGGCTACACGGGCGTGTCGGCCAGCAGCGCTTACGACGCCAAAATCGCTGTGCTGCGTCAGCTGCTGGCCTGGGAGCGTGACCTGAGCGGCACCCAGCAGGCGGCGGGTGTGTTGGAAGACCGCATTTACGTGCTCACGCCAGACGCCGCCATCGTGGAGTTGCTCCAAGGCGCTACGGCGGTGGACTTTGCCTACAGCTTGCATACCAACCTGGGCCACCGCTGCCGGGGGGCACGGGTGGACGGCGCGCTGGTGCCTTTGAATACGCCCTTGAAGAATGGCCAAACCGTTGAAGTGGTGACGGTCAAAGAGGGCGGCCCGTCGCGTGACTGGCTCAACCCCGAACTGGGCTTTATCGCCAGCCCTAGGGCGCGCTCTAAGGTGCGTGCCTGGTTCAACGCGCTCGCCATGCACGAGACCGTGGCGCGGGGCCGTGAGGCGGTTGAAAAACTGCTGCAACGCTTGGGCAAGACCGCCATCAAACTAGACGATCTGGCCGCACAACTCGGTTTTCACTCGGCAGAGGATTTGTTTGAGGTGGTGGGCAAGGACGAGTTCTCCTTGCACAGTGTTGAGGCCGTGTTGCGCCCGCCCGAGGTCGTTGCCCCCCAGGATGAGCAGGCCTTGCTGAAAAAATCCAGCACCGATGACCGCTCACAAGGGAGTGTGCTGGTGGTCGGGGTTGACTCACTGCTGACGCAGCTGGCGAAATGCTGCAAGCCTGCACCGCCCGATGCCATTCGCGGTTTTGTGACGCGCGGCAAGGGCGTGAGCGTGCACCGGTCCGACTGCGTGAACCTGCGCGAGATGGCCGCCCGTAATGGCGACCGTTTGATTGACGTTGACTGGGGGCAGCCCAAGCTCACACAGTCAGCCCCCCATGGTCACCCCCCTCTCTACCCGGTGGACGTTATCGTGCAGGCGGCCGAACGCCTGGGCCTGCTGCGTGATGTGACCGAGGTGTTTACCAAACAAAAAATCAATGTGATCGCCGCCCACACCCAGTCGAGCAAGGGCGCGGTCTGGATGTCGCTAACGATAGAGGTGGCAGATGCAGGGCGCTTGGGCAAGGTGCTGGAAATGGTGGCCGCTTTGGGCGGAGTCAGATCAGCGCGCCGCAAGTAAGATCACCGCACATGGCCACCAGCACCGCCACCCAAAACCCCAATTTCTCATCTTTCATCTGGTCCGTAGCCGACCTGCTGCGCGGGGACTACAAACAGTCTAAATACGGCAAAGTCATTTTGCCCTTCACCGTGCTGCGCCGCCTGGACTGTGTGCTGGAAGCCACCAAGGCCGATGTGCTGGCCGAAAAGGCCAACCGTGAAAAGCAGGCCTAGTCCCCGATCAGTTTCTGCTGCGCAAACCCAGCCAGTTTTTCTACAACACCCAGTTTTACAACCTCGATGCCATCATCGTCGTGGGCTTTCGGGTCAACTCCGCTCGCGAGATTGCGTTTCGCCAATGGGCCACCGGTGTGTTGCTCAAGTGCAATCTTGGACAGGCCTGCTTCGACTTTTCCCAAAAGGGATTGAAACAGGGCCTGAGCTTGGAAGATGTAAGAGAGCCCCCCGTTTTAATACCACCGCTCACAAAGCAGTCCACTTGCACCGGTGGGCATCATTCTGGTTTTGGCGCTCATCATGGATGGCATGTACAAGGTGATGAAGCATCACTTTAAGCCCAAGCCGGTGGTGGTGTCCGTCAACGGTGATTTGCTCATTCCACGGGCCAGAGATGGCCACTTTTACGCGCAGAGCAGAGTGAACGGTCGGCCGGTCACGTTCCTGATAGATACGGGTGCGTCGCTGGTCACGGTCAACGAGTCGTTTGCCCGTCAGCACTGCTTAATCGGATGCACGTGCTGTCGGCCAAGGTGTTGGCGGTGGAATGGCGCAGACGGGGGGTACGTCAACGGTTTTGAAATCCGCTGGCGAAACGATTTCCAGGTACTCCATGTCGGGCGAGTAGTCGAACAGGTAGTGCCTGATGCCCGGGCGCTGGTGCACCACATCACCGGCCTGGACTAGCGTTGCTTGGTCTTCATACATGAAGCGCGCCCAACCTTTGAGCATGATCACAATTTGGAAGTCCGCCTCATGACGGTGCCATCCTGTGCCGGTTTCTGGTGCCATATTCGCCTTGACCAGGTGCGCAATCACCTTGCCATGGGTGGCTGCGGCCACGCCCAGGTCTCGGTACAAAAAGAAATCTCGCAGTCCGCCAGACACAAAGGCGGTGTCCTCGGGTTTGACGTGGGAAAACTGGGTGGCAGAGGGGTCCAACATAGGTAACTCCTTGGTCAAAAAATGGGAAATTACAGAAATGATGCACTGCAACATTAAGCATGTTTTGTTCCAGTCTGCGCAGTCATTGAATTCGTTCTGAGTTCAATGTATTCGCCTTACGGCTTTGCTTTAGCTATTGATCCGGCCCAATAAAATATGAACTTTTCTGTATTTGCTGACTCCAAAGTCTCATGGAAAAAGAAAACGCAAGAAAGCAAACATTGGAGCAACTCCACGAAAGGCGCAAGCAAGAGCCTTGTCCAATGAGGTATGAGCCTGAACATAGGCCTGTATTTCCAACCAGGAATGAGCTTGAAGCCGTGATTGGA
>JANXSU010000226.1 GCA_025356545.1 Comamonadaceae bacterium | reverse complement strand
TGGCCCCGGCGGGCACACCGGCTGCGGTGATCAAGCGCCTGCAAGACGAAGTGGCTCGTGTTGTCAATCTGCCTGAGGTCAGGCAGCGCATCAGTGGCTTGTCGATCACGCCAGGGGCCAGCAGTTCAGAGGACTTTGCCAGGCTGCTGGCACAGGAGATTCCCTTGTGGAAACAGGTGGCGCTGGACAACAACATCAAGGCTAATTGAGGCTTAATTTAGAGCTCAAAGGAGGCAGACCGAAGCGAGCGGCCAACGGCTTGGGCACAAGATTCGTGTAATTTTTGCTAAATATAGTTGCTAACCCTAATGTAACCTTGGCATAAATTCTTAAAATTGACACATTAGCCGGTCGCATTTGCTTTGCGTGTCTAGGCCCATCCATTTTCCAACTTCAAGGTATCTTATGAACGCTCCTCAAATGCAAGGCTTGAATCTTAATGCCCCAAGCCATGTCAAAAATGCCAAGTTACTTGCCTGGGTGGCCGACATCGCTGCGCTTTGCAAGCCCGATCACATCCAGTGGTGTGATGGCAGCGAGGCCGAATACCAGCGTATGTGCGCGGAGCTCGTCAGCTCGGGCACCTTTATCAAGCTCAATGAGGCCAAACGCCCCAACAGCTTCTTGGCCCGATCAGACCCTAGCGATGTGGCGCGTGTGGAAGACCGTACCTTCATCTGCTGCGAGAAAAAAGAGCACGCCGGCCCTACCAACAACTGGGTTGACCCGAAAGACATGCGCGCCCTGCTGCAAACCGGTAAGGCCGACGGCACGCCCGCACTGTTTGACGGCTGCATGACGGGTCGCACCTTGTACGTGGTGCCCTTCTCCATGGGTCCGCTGGGCTCGCCCATCGCCCACATCGGCGTGGAGCTGACCGACAGCGCCTACGCCGCCGTCAACATGAAGCTCATGACGCGCATGGGCCAAGCCGTGCTGGACGTGCTGGGCGTGGACGGCGACTTCGTGCCCTGTGTGCACACCGTTGGCGCTCCGCTGCAAGCGGGCCAGGGCGATGTGAAGTGGCCCAGCAACAAGACCAAGTACATCGTGCATTACCCAGAAACGCGCGAAATCTGGAGCTACGGTTCGGGCTACGGCGGCAATGCGCTGCTGGGTAAAAAGTGCTTCGCGCTGCGTATCGCTTCCAATATGGGACGTGATCAAGGTTGGCTGGCCGAGCACATGCTGATCTTGGGCGTGACCTCACCCGCCGGTAAAAAATACCATGTGGCAGCGGCCTTCCCCAGTGCCTGCGGTAAAACCAACTTCGCCATGCTGGTGCCCCCGGCAGGTTTTGACGGCTGGAGCGTTACCACCATTGGCGACGACATCGCCTGGATCAAGCCGGGTGCCGATGGTCGTCTGTACGCCATCAACCCCGAGGCCGGTTACTTTGGCGTGGCACCTGGTACCAACACCTTGACCAACCCCAACTGCATGGCCAGCCTGGACCGCGACGTGATTTACACCAACGTAGCGCTGACCGATGACGGTGACGTCTGGTGGGAAAGCATGAGCACACCACCGGCCCACGCTATCGACTGGCAAGGCAAGGACTGGACGCCCGCGATCGCTAAACAAACCGGTGCCAAGGCGGCTCACCCCAACTCCCGTTTCACCGTAGCGGCCACCAACAACCCAGCCCTGGATTCGGCCTGGGATGACCCGGCAGGCGTCCCGATTGACGCCTTCATCTTTGGCGGTCGCCGCTCCACCACCGTGCCCTTGGTGACCGAGGCGCGCAACTGGGACGAGGGCGTGTACATGGCTGCCACCATGGGTTCGGAGACCACCGCGGCCATCGTCGGCCAAGAAGGCGTGGTGCGGCGTGACCCCTTTGCCATGCTGCCCTTCACCGGCTACAACATGAGCGATTACTTCCAGCACTGGCTCGATATGGGCGAGAAGTTGGCGGCCACGGGCGCCACTTTGCCACGCTTCTTCACCACCAACTGGTTCCGCAAGGGCGAAGACGGCAAGTTTGTCTGGCCCGGCTATGGCGAAAACATGCGCGTGCTCAAGTGGATGATTGACCGCATTGAGGGTCAAGTCAAAGGCAATGAGCATGCTTTTGGCGTCAGCCCTGCGTTTGATGAAATCAGTTGGCAAGGGCTGAGCTTCACGCCCGAGCAGTTCAACACCGTGAGCGACATTGACCGCGATGCCTGGCTCAAAGAGCTGGAGCTGCATGCCGCTTTGTTTGAGCAGTTGTCTTACAACCTGCCACAAGCCTTGCGCGACACCAAGGCGCGCATTGAGCAGCGACTCGCAGCCGCCTAATAAAAAACGACCCATTGAAAAAGGCCACCGATTTCGGTGGCCTTTTTGCGGTGCGTGAAAGTGCGCGTGATTTAACTCTGACGCATCAAGCGTTCTTTTCTCGTCTTGGCGGCATCCAGGTCGGCCATGACGCGGTGATCTGTTTGCGCAATGGCCCACATCCGTAAATCGGCACGTGCGCGGGCGGATTCGACCAACCAAGTGTTCACGGCGGTCAGACCACGCTGCACCAAAGCACGCGAGGGGCCCGCCAACAAGGCCAGTGCAGCAAACCCCACGGCCCACATTAGCACCCAAGCGGCCATCAGATGGCCATCGGCCCAAGTGTCAACCACTTGGTCGGCCACTACTAACAAAGCCGACACCATGGCAGCAAGCAGCATGGACGACAAGCCGCGTGTGCTGTTAAAGCCCTTGCGCACACGAGCGACCAGCGCCACCGCGTTCTCAAAGCGCTCCACGCCGGGGTGACGGGTGGGGTAATCGATATGGACAAAACGGGTCATGATGGAATTCCTCTCTTTAGACGCACCACCGAAAATTGATGGCATGAAAGGATGTTAGGGTTTTTACTAGTGTCTTTCAACTTTAGATTTATGATGTATCACATTCACAATAGTGATGTATTCAAACGAGTCAAACATGACCCCCGTGAATTTTCGAACCCTAGATCTGAACCTCTTGCGCGTGTTTGATGAGGTGATGAATGAGCGCAGCTTGACGAAGGCGGCTTTAAAGTTGGCGCTCACTCAGCCCGCTGTCAGTAATGCGCTTCGTCGGTTGCGCGAAACCTTGGGCGATGACTTGCTGCGTCGCAGTGGCCAGGGGCTGGTGCCCACCCCCCGCGCTTTGGCGCTTTGGCCCACGGTGCAAGAAGCCCTGCGCCAGTTGCAGGCCTCACTCTCGCCAAGTCCTTTTGTGGCCGCCACTGCCAGCACCACCTTTGTGCTGACCATGGCGGACGCCACCGCTGCCGAGCTGATGCCTGGCTTGGTTGAAGTGATGGGGCGAGATGCGCCGGGCGTTTCGCTGCGGGTCGTTCCGCTGACCACCCGCGACCCACGTCGCTTGCTGGAGGGCGAATTGGCCGACCTGGCCATTGGCTACTTCCCCGCCGTGCTGGCCAGTTTGACCGCCCAGGCCCAGGCCGGTGAGGCCGTCCCTTATCAGCACCAGCGGCTGTACGACAGCGACTATGTGTGCGTCATGCAGCGCGATCACCCGCTGGCCCGTGAGCCCTTGACCTTGGACCGGTTCTGCGCGGCGCGCCACCTGCTGGTCAGCTTTTCCGGCCGCCCCTTCGGCTTCATTGACGAAGCCTTGGCGGGTTTGGGGCGCAAGCGCCAGATTGTGCTCACGGTCAACCAATTTTTCACCGCAGGCCGCGTGGTCGCCAGCTCCCAGCTGTTGACCGTGTTGCCGCGCCATTTTGTCAGCGTGACCGGCTTTGCTGCGCAGCTCGTCTTGCGCGAATTGCCCTTTGCGGCGCCGACGGTGCATGTGGATGCGCTGTGGCACCGGCGCCTGCAACAAGACAGCGCCCATGCATGGCTGCGCGGTGTGATCGCACAGCTGCCGAACCAAGTCAGCTCGGGTGAACCCACCTCTGACACCGCCACAATACACGGGTGAAAATCCAACTCCTGTCCGATCTGCACCTCGAAGTGCACCCGCACTTTGTGCCCACACCCGCCGCGGATGCGGACGTTTTAGTGCTGGCGGGCGACATTGGCTCATACCAAAACGGCTCCTTGCTGCAAGATGCCGACTTCGGCTTGGCCCGCTTTTCACCTTTGCACGGCTGGCCCGTGCCGGTGCT
>JANXSU010000187.1 GCA_025356545.1 Comamonadaceae bacterium | reverse complement strand
GTTGCCGTGCAGGCGCGGCGCGTAGTTTTTGAGGTCGCCATTGTGGGCAAACACCCAGTAGCGTCCCCAAAGCTCGCGGACAAAGGGGTGGCAGTTTTCTAGCGTGATGGCACCTTGCGTCGCTTTTCGGATATGGGCAATGACGTTGCGGCTTTTGATGGGGTAGTGGCGGATCAACTTGGCAATGGGCGAATCGCAGGCCGGTTGGTGATCTACAAAATGGCGCAGCCCTTTGTCTTCAAAAAAAGCAATACCCCAGCCGTCGCCATGGTGGTCGGTGTTGCCGCCGCGCTCGGCAAAGCCAGTAAAGCTGAACATCACATCGGTCGGCGTGTTGCAGTTCATGCCCAGCAATTGACACATGGTTTTACTCGCTGGTTTGGCTTTGTGCGCGGGTGTGCAAGGTGACACGATTCAGGCGCGTGTGACGAACCAGGGTCTCATGCACGACGTGCGCCAGTCGGGCTAGTTCTGCTGGGGGCAGTGAGGCGGGCAGATCAATGTCAACTTCCAGCCCGACGTCCAGGTAGTGCAGTCGCAGCTCGACCGCTGTGGGTAGGCATGGTGTCAATAAGGCTTCGATTTCAGGGCGGGTGGGTAGTGAAAGCAATGGCCCGATGCGGTGAGCATTCACGGGGTCAATGTGTACAGTGCATTCGGCCACCCGATGGGCAGCCCGCACCATTGAGCTTACCTTCTCAGCGATATAGTGGCCTTCAGATACTGAGAGGTGGGAACTCACTTCGACATGCATATCCATGACTGCCCAGTCGCCCATGCGCCGGGTGCGGAGCCCATGAAGCTGGGCGACGCCGTCAACCGACAGAATGGTCTGTCGAATGCGTTTGATTTCTTCTGGATCCAGAGCGTGATCGGTCAGGCTGTGAAAGGCCTCGACGGTGAAGTCCCAACCCGCCTTGGTAATCATCACGCCCACGATGATGGCGGCCACTGCGTCCATGCTGTGATAGCCCATCAGGTTAGCCCCAATGCCTACGGCAACTACCAGTGAAGATGCTGCATCGGCCCGTGCATGCCACGCATTGGCAATCAGCATGGAGGACTTCAGCCGCTCGCCAATGTGCCGCATGTAGCGGAACAAAGCCTCCTTGGCCACAAGTGATAGCGAAGCAATGGCCAAGGCCATGGGGTGAACGGCATCCATGTTCTGACCAGCATGCAGCTTGACTCCCGCCGTCCAGATAAGACCGAAGCCCGTACCCACCAAGATCAGGCCGATGGCTAGCGCAGCAGCGGTCTCGAAGCGGGCGTGCCCGTAAGCGTGGGTTTCATCGGCCTCAGCATGCGAGTGGTGGGTGGCAACCAGCACCACCCCATCGGCTAGCAAATCGGACAGGGAGTGAACGCCATCGGCGATCAGTGCTTGAGAGTGGGCCCAGAGCCCGGTGGCAATCTGCAAACTGGACAACGCGATATTGATCCACACGCTGACCCAGGTGGAGCGCAAGGCCTGGTGTTGTTCTTCGCTGGTGCGGGTCATGGCATGAGGGCGGTTTGAGGACTGGCGGTGCGGGTGGCGCAGCCTTGGCATATGCAGGCGGTGTGGCGGGCCGCATCCGGGATTTGCGCCAGCAGGGCGGCATCGAAAGTAACAGTGGTGCACCAGCAGGGCGGCTGCGCTTGGCCCGAGCTCTTTTCTAGCTCCATCGCGCAATGATTGGGCTGTGCGCACAGCGGACAGTGGTTGGCGTCAGTTGAGGCGATAGGGGGCATAGAGGAAGTTGAGGTGTGACCAAGGAGTAAGCCAAGAAGCTAATGCTTTGCCAGTTTAGCGTCAATAACAGCGTTCCGTTTAGACTTGGAGCCCAAACCTGCGCAATGCGCCACGCCAATTGTTTGCCAACTCAAGTCCCCGTTTGCCGCTTGCACTTCTGCTGATTTTGGCGGGCCATACCCTGCTCCATGTTGCCCTGGGCTGGGTCTTGGGTTTGTCGGGCGATGAAGCGCACTACGCCCTCTACGCCGCTCATCTCGATCTGAGTTATTACGACCACCCACCTCTGGTCGGCTGGAT
>JANXSU010000168.1 GCA_025356545.1 Comamonadaceae bacterium | reverse complement strand
CAAACCAGAACTCCCAAGACAGCCTTGTTGAAGGGGTAGGGAGGCAAGGCTTTAGACTCCCTCTTTTAACCCGATCAGCCCACTCGCAGAAGCTACCTGAAATCCGGCCCCTTCAGGCTCATACCTGAATTGGAAAATACTATCCTGCAACGGTCTATAAAGGTACGAGGTACGCGTCATGATCGCCCGGTTCCCCCACCACTCTGTAACCCATCGCCCGGTAGCCACGCTGGCGTTTTTCCCACATCCGCTGCAGTGCCGGGTGACCCGTATCCACAAAGTCGATGATGCGCACGTCGGACTTGGTCGCGTGTTCACGGTGCAGTCGGCCCGCGTATTGCTGTAGCGTCCCCGTCCACGAAACCGGCATGGCCAGCACCAAGGTGTCGAGCGGGGGATGGTCAAAGCCTTCGCCGACCAACTTGCCCGTCGCCAACAAAACGCGCGCGGCATCGGGTGGCAAGGTGTTGAGTTGCGTGATCAATGTGGCACGCTGTTTCTTGGAGATGCGCCCGTGCAATACAAACAACGATGACACCTTTCCGTCCAAGGCGGTTTGAATGACATGAAGATGTTCGGTGCGCTCGGTCAGCACCAGCACCTTGCGGCCTTCGCCGTAGGCTTTGACGATCTCGGCAGCAATGGCGTCCGTTCGGGCTTGGTCAATGACCAGGTGCCTAAAAACATCCTGAATTCTCGCGTCCTGCGGCACATCAATCTGCGAGTGCGATATGCACGGCGTGACGGTCAAGTCATGCGGCGCACCTGTGGGCTTGGCGGCGGTGTGGCGGGTTGGCCCGCATTGCATGAAGATGATGGGCTGCTGTCCATCACGGCGAATCGGTGTAGCGGTCAGGCCCAGCACGTATTTGGCCTTGACCCTCTTCAGAACCGCATCGAACGACACCGCGCCAACATGGTGGCATTCATCCACGATCACATGACCGTAGTTTTCAACCAGCGCGTTAACATCTCCTTGACGTGACAGCGATTGCATCACCGCGATGTCGATCCGACCTGTCGGTTTGGCCTTGCCACCACCGATGCTGCCGACCACACTCTTGCCAACGCCCAAGAATGATTGCAAGCGCTCTTGCCATTGCTTGAGTAGTTCGGTTCGGTGCACCAGTACCAGCGTGTTCACACCACGGCGCGCAATCATCGCAGCAGCCGTCACCGTTTTGCCAAAGGCCGTCGGCGCGCACAGCACGCCTGCATCGTGATGGAGCATCGCGGCCACAGCGAATTCTTGATCAAGCCGCAAAGTACCGGCAAACGCCACGTCCAATGGCGACCCCGCGTATCGCTCGTCGATCAGCTCAAAGCCAATAGCGCTATCACGCAGCAGTTCCAGCGCGGCATCCAGGCATCCACGCGGAAGCGCGATGTGTTTGGGATGGTTTTCAGCGCAGCCGATGACCCGGGGCTCGTCCCATACCGAAAAGCGCATCGCCTGTTTCTTGTAAAACTCCGGATTCTGGAAGGCTGCCAAACGAATCAACCGATTGGCCAGTGACTGAGGCAGGGACGCCTTCTCGAAATAGATCAGATTGGCCAGCGTCAACGTGAGCGACTTGGGCATCGGCCCTACCAACTTCTTGGTGGCGACTGCGGAGCGCTTCCACGGCTCGTTGTGATCTTCCTCGTCGATGAAGGTGACATCAAGTGGGTGAGCATTGCCCGTTGCTCTCAGCAGGGTGGGCTCGATATCGTGTGAAGGCATTGGCACGACGGCCGCCAGAAAGGTCCACTGATCCCGGTAGGGCCGCAATTCCGCATCGACAAACACACTGCAACCGCTCTCACGCGGATGCTTCTGTAATGGCAATGCAATGAGATTGCCGAAACCACCCTTGGGCATCGCATCCTGATTGGGAAACAAGCGGTCGTAGGATTCGAGCTTGAGTTGGCGCGTGCGCGCACAGGTGTGGCTGATGATGGCTGTGCCGAGTCGGCGCGCATCCCGGGCAGATACGCTGCCGGTGAAGAAAATCCAGGCGTGTGCACCCTTGCCCGAGCGTGATATTTCCAGAGCGATGGGCACACCCAGCTCGTGACATGACTGGTAAAACGCCTTGGCATCCTCGCGCCAATCCGCTTCATCGAAATCAACGGCAAGAAAATGGCAAGTGTCGTCAACCAACAGCGGATAGACGCCAATGGTGCGTTTGCCAGCGAGATGCTCGTAGATAACAGCGTCCGACAAAGGGAGCAGCAAACGGTGATTGCATTCGCCACATTTGATACGCGGTTTTTCGCAAACACCGGCCCGCCACTCATTGCCGCAGGCTGGTGCGTAGCCAGATTTTCCGCTTGTTTTGCTTTCCCATCGGATGGGGTAGAGATCGGTGCGGCCGCGAAACAGACGACGAAACAAGGCTACCTTTTCGGCAGTAGAGAACCGGGATGATTCCGTTGCCGGGGCGAGCGACTCCGTCTCAATCGTGGCTGGATCAGTCGGCAAACGCCATTCGATACCGTGATCTTCCAGCAAAGCGATCAAGCGCGAATTTTCGCCTTGCAGTGCGATCCATTGCTCGCGTTCAATCATCGACCCCGTACTCGGCAAGCAAATCACCCATGTCATCGCTAACGCCATAGCCGAAGTTTCGACAAATTAGCTGTACAGCGCGCAGCCTTTCCCACAATGGCTGGCGTGGCACATTGGCCAAACTTGCGATGGCTTTTAAGGCCTGCTCGAACATTCGAACCAGCGCGTCGAAGTAGCCCTCATCCTGCAGACCAATATCATTGCTGAATCCCGCTGCCCGCTCGCAATAGAACACCATCAGTTCGGCCAGCCCTTCCGGTTGACCGATGGTTTTTTTGTAATCGGCGATCGGCTTTTTCGCCTTGGCAACCGACGTGTTCTGGTTCTTGAAAACGTCGGGCCACAGCCAACGCTCAATCGTGGTTTTGTACGGTTTGAGGACATCGTCGCCCAGACTGAGACGGGCATGCAGGAAAGTTTGGTTGTCCTTGTTGGCTGCGTACAGGTCTTGCAGTAGCCCGAGCAAACCTGCACGGTCGAAATCGGCCAGTTTGGTTTTGACGTCACTCCACGAGACTGCGTTTTTCTTGCTGGCCATTCCATATCCTCCATCGTTGCTCAGTTGTTAAGTACTGCTTAATAACTGCAGCTTAAAGTTCATGATCAGCATTCCGCCAAGAAGTCGGCCAGCAGGCCATAGGTGGTGTGGCGTTTTCATTCATGCGGCACCACCCAGTAATTCAAACCCGCTCCACAATCAGCGCAATCCCCTGCCCCACGCCAATACACATGGTGCACAAGGCGTAGCGTCCGCCAATGCGGTGCAACTGGTTCACTGCCGTCATCACTAGGCGCGCGCCGCTGGCCCCCAGGGGGTGACCCAGAGCAATCGCGCCGCCGTTGGGGTTGACGCGGGCGTCGTCGTCAGCCAAGCCCAAGTCGCGCAGCACGGCCAGGCCTTGGGCGGCGAAGGCTTCGTTGAGTTCGATCACGTCCATCTGCGCCAGGCTCAAGCCTGTGAGCGCCAGCACTTTGCGCGTGGCCGGGGCTGGGCCAAAGCCCATGATGCGCGGGGCCAGACCGGCGGTGGCCATGCCGACCACGCGGGCGCGTGGCGTGAGGCCGTAGCGCGTGGCGGCGACCTCAGAGGCCAGCAGCAGGGCACACGCGCCGTCGTTCACGCCCGAGGCATTGCCCGCTGTCACCGTGCCGTCAGGGCGCACCACGCCTTTGAGTTTGGCCAGTGACTCGATGGTGGTGTCACGCGGATGCTCGTCCTTACTGACGATGATGGCGTCGCCCTTCCTTTGCGCGATGCTCACCGGCGTGATTTCGGCGTCAAAGAAGCCGCTGAGTTGCGCCTTGACGGCGTTTTGTTGCGACCGCAGCGCCATCATGTCTTGGGCCAAACGTTCGATCTTGAAATCATCCGCCACGTTCTCTGCCGTCTCGGGCATAGAGTCCACGCCGTACAACTCTTTCATGCGCTTGTTCACAAAACGCCAGCCGATGGTGGTGTCGTACACGGCGTTGGTGCGACTGAAGGCGCTCTCGGCCTTGGGCATGACAAAGGGCGCGCGGCTCATGCTTTCCACACCACCAGCAATCATCAGCTCAGCCTCGCCGCTGCGAATGGCGCGTGCCGCCGTGCCCACGGCGTCCATGCCCGAGCCGCACAAGCGGTTAAGGGTGGCACCGGGCACGTCCATGGGCAGACCGGCCAGCAGTGCAGACATGCGTGCCACGTTGCGGTTGTCCTCACCGGCCTGGTTGGCGCAGCCGTAGAGCACATCGCTCACCGCAGCCCAATCGACGTTGGTGTTGCGCGCCATCAGCGCTTTGATGGGCAAGGCACCCAGGTCGTCGGTACGCACCGATGAGAGAGCGCCGCCGTAGCGGCCAAAGGGGGTGCGTTGTGCGTCGCAGATGAAGGCTTGGATCATGTCGGTTTCTTTCTCAAAAAATGTGATTGTGTCTCAAACTTGGTTGGTGTTCGCCTACGCTTGTGTACGCCTCGGCACTTGGGGTGAGTGGCTCCGCGAATGTCCTCCGGCCTTTGGCCTCCTCCTTGATTTCGCTGCGCCACTCACCCCAAGTGCCAAGGCAGCGAGCATGGCTGGAGTGCTGCGGTCAAATACCGGCTGCGTTAACCACGTTGGCAAGATTAGGTCGGCGTCGCGCTCAGCGCAGCGGCATCAAGGAGGAGTCGGCGGCCC
>JANXSU010000142.1 GCA_025356545.1 Comamonadaceae bacterium | reverse complement strand
ACACTTGTCTACAGATTTTGTCGGTCTCGGTTTTTGAGAAAACCCTGATTTCATGCGCCTTACAGACCGATGACTACAAAACTCAACTACCACCTGACGCTAACCAGTTGATTTTGTTGGGGTTTTGACCGGACAGTAGTGAGTTGCACTAGCAAGTGGCCATCTAAGATTGAGCAGCGAGGATTTAAAACAGTTGGCCGCCTATGTCGCTCCCAAGGTTGCAGCTTCTCAGAGTCCACTATTGGGACTTCTCTACGCGGCCCAACAAAAAACACATTAAAAAAATCGAACCTAGCCATCTATTCCGGCAGCAGCCCAATCTCTTTCACCGCAGCACTCCAGCGCTCGTGCTCCAAGTTCAAAAAGCTGCCCAGTGCTTCGGGCCCACCCAGAGGTTCGGCGATGGGGCCGATGGTCAAAATGCGTTGTGCGGTGTCGGCGTCGGCCAGCAAGGTGTTCAGCTCTTTGTTCATGCGCGCAATCACGGGCGCGGGCGTGCCTGCCGGGACCATCAGCGCAAACCAGCCCACCATCTCAAAGCCTGGCAACAGCTCGGCCAGCGCGGGCACTTGCTCCCAGCCTGCTACGCGTTTGGCACTGGTCACGGCCAGCAGGCGCAAGCGGCCTTGTCGCACCAGCGCGGCGGTCGAGGCCAGATCGGCCACCACCGCATCGGCGTGGCCACCGATCACGTCTTGCACGGATACACCGACCGAGGCGTAAGACACCAGATTGGCCGTCATCTGGGTGCGGGCGTTGATCAGGCGCGCAATGATGCCGCCAAAGGTGCGCGGACCTTCATTGGCCAGTGACAGCTTGCCGGGTGATGCTTTGGCGCGGGCGATCAAGTCAGCCATGGAGGCAATGGGCGACTCGGCTTTGACCAGCACGGCAAACGGGCTCTTGGCGACAAAGGCGACCGGCACAAAGTCTTTTTGCGGGTCGTAGGGCAGGGTCTTGAACAAATGCTTGTTGGTGACCAGGGCTGCAGTGGTGGCAAAGTAAAAGCTGTAGCCATCCGGTGCGGCACGGGCAGCGGCTTGCGCGCCGATGACGTTTTGCCCGCCTGGCTTGTTTTCAACCACCACGGCTTGGCCCAGCGGCTTGGCCAGACGCTCGCCCAATAACCGAGCCACGTTGTCCGGGCCCGAGCCGGGGGGTTGCGACAAGATCAGTTTGATGGGCTTGTCGGGCCAGGCGGCTGGGCTTTGCGCCCATGCAACGTTCGCAAGTAGTGCCATGGCCAGCGCCAGCCAGGTGTTTTGAAGGACAGATCTGCGATGGGTCATTGAAGTCTCCGGTTAGGCCGCATCATAAAGTCTGGCCACCCCATTTGGCCAAGGGATGGATTTGGATACCATTGCGGGGTCGCGTCAATCTGGCCGACCCGATCAACCTGATGTAAGGACACGCCGTGTTTGCTGAACCCTCTCCCAAGACCCAGGATTTGCTGCAACGTCTGCGGCAGTTTTTCGACCAGCACATCTACCCGAACGAGGCGCGCTATTTCGAAGAAATGGATGTGTTCCGGCGTCAAGGGAACGCCTGGCAAGTGTCGCCGCTGATTGAAGAGCTCAAACCCCTGGCGCGTGCCGCTGGCCTGTGGAATATGTTTTTGCCGCACGAGCGCCATGGTGTGCCGGGCATCTCTAACCTGGACTACGCACCGCTGTGCGAGGTGATGGGGCGTGTCTCGTGGTCGGGCGAAGTCTTCAACTGCTCGGCCCCCGACACCGGCAACATGGAAACCTTTGAGCGCTATGGCACCGCCGCGCACAAGGCGCAGTGGTTGGAGCCCTTGCTGGCGGGTGAAATTCGCTCTGGCTTTTTGATGACCGAGCCCTCAGTGGCTTCGTCCGACGCGACCAACATCCAGTGCACGATTCAGCGCGACGGTGACGAGTACGTCATCAATGGCCGCAAGTGGTTTTCTTCCGGTGTGGGCAGCCCGCATTGCAAAATTTTCATCGTGATGGGCAAGACCGATCCTGAGGCCGCACGCCACGCGCAGCAGTCCATGGTGCTGGTGCCGCGTGACACGGCGGGCGTTACCGTGTTACGTCACCTGTCGGTGTTTGGCTATGACGACGCACCCCATGGTCACATGGAGGTGTTGCTGGAGAATGTGCGCGTGCCCGCCAGCAACATCATGCTGGGCGAGGGTCGCGGTTTCGAGATTGCGCAAGGCCGCCTTGGCCCTGGGCGCATTCACCATTGCATGCGCTCCATCGGTGCGGCAGAACGCGCGCTGGAGATGATGTGTGACCGGTTGCGCACCCGCATTGCGTTTGGCAAGCCTCTGGCCGAGCAATCGGTGTGGCACGAGCGCATCGCCGAGTCGCGTTGCATGATCGACCAAGCCCGCCTGCTCACGCTCAACGCCGCGTGGAAGATGGACACCGTGGGCAACAAGGAAGCTCGCGCCGAAATCGCCATGATCAAGGTCGTGGCCCCCAACATGGCCTGCCAAGTGGTGGACTGGGCGATTCAGGCGCACGGCGCTGCGGGCGTGAGCCAGGACTTTTGGCTGGCCGAAGCCTACGCGCACCAGCGCACGGTGCGCATTGTGGACGGGCCGGATGAGGTGCACCGCAATGCGATTGCGAAGATTGAGTTGGGTAAGCGGGCTGCTGCTGCGCTCAAGCCTTAGTACGCCTAGATGACCTGGCGTAACTGGGTGAACTGATGCGCTAGCTCTGTCTCTGTGCTGGCCACGCCAAACACGTAATGATCTGGGCGCACGATGGCCGCTGTGCAGTTGTTTTGCGTGAACCAGTTTTCCAACACACCATCGGCTTCGATCAACTCACCTTGCCCCAAGGTGTGCAGGGTCATGCCCTTGACGCCATGCGCACTGGCCGCAACCTTGAGGGCTGCATCGGCCTGCGGCGAGACGATCAAACGCCAGCCGCGACCAAGCACCTCGTCCATGCGAATGGTGGAACCCGCGTGTTGAACCCACGGCTGCGGGAACAGCGTGCCGCGTGCGGGATGCGTTTGCGCGGCCAAGAGACCTTGCGTCAACGCCGGTTGCACATTCTGCCGGGGCTGCGGCTTCACCACACCGCCACAAGCCTCCAGCAAATGGGCGTCGCGTGCGCGAGCCTTCACCGGGTCTCGCTCACCCACGATTTGGCCTACGGCCTTGATGCGGGTGGTCAACTCAGTGACATGGCCTTGGCGTTCTTCGCCATAGCTATTCAGCAAGGCGTCACTCGCTTCACTCCGCAGCACCGCACCCAACTTCCAAGACAAATTCGCCGCATCGCGCACGCCCTGGCACATGCCTTGGCCGAGGAAGGGCGGCTGCTGGTGCGCGGCGTCGCCCGCCAGGAAAACGCGGCCCTTGCGCCAGTCTTGCGCCACCAGCGCGTGAAAGCGGTAGCTGGCTTGACGCCACAGGGTGGCGTCTTGAGGGGTGAGCCAACGCGAGAGCAGCTTCCAAGTGCCCTCGGGCGTGGCGAGTTGCTGCGGGTCTTCACCGGGGTTGATGGAGATTTCCCAACGGCGATGATTGCCGGGGCAGATCAAATAGGTGCAGGGGCGCTCGGGCTCGCAGTACTGCACGCTCACCATGGGCAGCTTGGCCGCACCCTGCTCGTTGACCAGCACATCCACCACCAGCCAAGGCTGATCAAAGCCCATATCTTGCAGCGCCATACCCATCTGGGTACGCACGGTGCTGGAGGCACCGTCGCAGGCGATCACGTAGCGTGCTCGGGCCTCGGTCACCGTACCGTCTTCGCCTTGCAATTGCAGTGTCACGTGGTGCGCGTCTTGGGTGAGCTGCGTCAGTGTTTGCCCCAGCGCCACCGTCACGCTAGGCAGGCTTTGCACGTGTGCGCGCAAGACCTTTTCCACCGGTGGCTGCGAGAACACCAGCGAGGGGTTAAAGCCCAGCGGATAAGGTGGGGCAACGGTGGACATACAGCGGATCAACTGGCCGTCCACCCCGTAAAACTCGGAGTTGGTGAAGGGCTCCATAAACGGCTCGACCTGCGCCACTACGCCGAGTTGCTGCAACACTCGCATGATTTCATGGTCAAGCGAAATGGCCCGTGGCTTGTCGTACACCTCGCTCAGCCGGTCGCACACCAGGGTGCGAATGCCCTGGCCGCCCAGCAGGCCTGCGGCCACCGCGCCGGTGGGGCCGAAGCCAATGATGGCGACGTCGTACATTTCAGCGTTGGTCATGGTGATCGACTGCTCCTTATTGCTTCGACCCTGTGAAATATGAGCCGTTCACCCTGAGCTTGTCGAAGGGCTCCGACAAGCTCAGCCCGAACGGGAATTTTGACTTCATCGGGCCGATCAATATTATCTTGCGATGGGCACAAACACCACGGCGCGTTGCGCCTCTTTAAGGCGTGCGCTGGGCGGCTCGGAGATGCCCCACTGGTCCACCCGGCCCGGTGGCCAAGTCCAGTCGGCGGGTTGGTGTGCGAGGTAGCTGTCGTCAATCTGTTGCACCTCGGCGGTGTACTCCACCACCACGTCAAACGGGCCGACAAAATAGTTGAAGGCGTTGTCACCCGGGCCGTGGCGCCCCGGCCCCCACTCGATGCCGTAACCGGCGTCGCGCAAGCGCCCGCCGCCGCGCATGACGGACTCCAGATCGGGCATCAAGAACGCGATGTGATTGAGCGCATCGTTGTCGGTGTCACCCAAGGCGATGCTGTGGTGGTCACTGTTGCAGCGCATAAAGGCCATGATGCGCGTGCGGTCTGAGAGTGAGAAGCCCAGCACCGCTTCCATAAAATGCTGCGTGGCCGGGACATCGTGCGCGTTGAGCACGGCGTGCGCGAGCCGCAGGGGACGGTCTTTGACGGATGCCGCATCGGCGTGTTGCGCATCACTGTGTACGAGTTGAAAGAGGCGGCCATCGGCATCGGCAACAGTCACGGCCACGCCACCACCGGGCTCCGTCACCTCGCCCACGGGCTGCACTACTTGGCCACCGGCCTGCACCGCAGCCTGGGCCACCTCGTGCAGGGCCGCCACGCTGCGCGCACGCAGGGTGACGTGGCGGATTTGCGCCGGGCCGGGGGCTGCATGCAGGGCCAGCACATGGTGGTCTGCGCCAGTGGCTCTGAAGTAGAGCGCATGCTCGGTGCGAGCCACCACCGTCAGATGCCAGATGTCGGTGAAGAAGTGTTCGGCTTTCGCCAAGTCAGGTACGGTCAGCGCCACACTGCGCAAGGCGCTGACGCGGGAGGAGGCATGGGTCATGGGTATCTTTCTAGTCAATTGGGGACAGAGCAAAGTTCGCTACGCGTAACTCTTGGTCGGCCCCTCAAATCTTCAAGTATCGCTGGGCATTGCCTTGCACCAATTGATCCACCACGGCGGCATCAAAACCAGCGGCTTCGATCCGCGCGACAGGATGTGAGTCATGGAAGTTAAACGGGTAGTCCGTGCCAATCATCAACTGCGACGCGCCGAAGGTCTGCACCAGGTGTTGCAGCGTGGGCGCATCAAACACCAGCGTGTCATAAAACAGCTCGCGCGCTTGCGCAGTGGGCGAGCGCGTCACGCGCTCACGCAGACCAGGGAAGACCGCCATGGCCTGCTCAAGGCGCGGCAACAACATCGCCAGCGTGCCCCCACCGTGGCTGAAGGCCAGGCGCAGCTTGGGCCGTCGCGTGATGAGGTTGCTGGTCAGCACCGAAGCCGCCGCCAGCCCCACATCGGTGGGGTAGGCCAGCACCTGTTGCAGCGCGGGCGGGCCGACCAGCCGGCCCATGCCCGCCGGGCGCAGGGCATGCACAAACACCGCCAGGTCAAGCGCCTCGCAGGCTTCAAAGAAAGGATCAAACTGGGGGTCGCCAATGACCAAGCCATTGATGTTGGTGCCGATCTCCACGCCTGCAAACTTCAGATCGTGTTTGAGGTAATGCAACTCTTTGATCGCCAAGTCCATGTCCTGCAAGGGCACGGCTCCCAGGCCCATCAACCGCCCGCCGGACTCGGCCACCATGGCCGCAATCTGGTCGTTCAGGTAGCGCACCAGTTGCACGCCCACGGCTGGGGGCAACCAATACGACAGCAACTCAGGCATGGGGGATATGGCTTGCAGGCCGATCCCCATGGCCTCAAAGTCCGCCAAGCGCCGCGCAGTCGTCCAACACTTGTCGGATACGGTGCGGTAGTTCTTGCCGTCGATCATCACGTGGCGATGGCAAGCGTCCGCTGGGGCCATAGACGGCCAACCTGAGGGCGTAGCCCCGCCGAGGTAACGCGGGAATTCACCCGGGATCACATGCGCGTGCATGTCCACGCCGCAGCGGCAGTTCAGCTTCATGGGGGTGTTTATCGGCTTGAGGGACATTGGTGAATTTTTTAAATACCTGAACATTTGGAATCTACATCATGCGTCAAGACTGCCATTTTTCCGTATCCACTACTTCTAACCCCGGCTTGTGCAACACCCATTACGATATTCAACTGATGCAACAGGAGTCACCCATGGGAAAGAACCGGCTTGAAGCCTTTAGCGACGGCGTAATCGCCATCATCATTACCATCATGGTGCTGGAGATGAAGGTGCCACACGGGGTTGATCTGGCCTCGCTTGGGCCTTTGATTCCGGTGTTCATCAGTTATGTGCTGAGTTTCATTTTTGTCGCCATTTACTGGAACAACCATCACCATCTTTTGCACACCGTACACCAGGTGAACGGGCCCACTCTGTGGGCAAATATGCACCTATTGTTCTGGTTGTCGCTCACGCCTTTTGTGACCGGCTGGATGGGCGAGAACCATTTTCACCAAGTGCCCGTGGCTCTCTACGGGGTTGTGCTGTTGATGTCGGCCGTGGCCTACACCATCTTGGTGCGGGTGCTGGTGAAACATCACGGTGCGGACTCCACGCTGGCCAAGGCGCTTGGCAACGACTTCAAAGGCAAGGTGTCGCTGGCCGCCTATGCCAGCGCCATTCCGCTGGCCTTTGTGAACGAATGGATTTCAATGGGGATTTATGTCGCGGTGGCGGCATTGTGGTTTGTGCCGGACCAACGCATTGAAAAAGAATTTAAGCGTTGATCCGACGCAAATTGGATATGAAAACAGGCTGTAGCGCATCTAAATCAAGCACAGAAAGCTCCCAAAACTATAGCAAACTCAGCGCCGCATCCAGCCTAACCCCGCCGACGTGCCGCCGGGCTGCGCGCCACGGCTGGGGCGGTATTCGCAACCGATCCAGCCAGTCCAGCCGCACTGCGCGGCCACTTCGTCGATCACCTCAAACAAGTACGGGTAGTTGAGCTCACCCAGGTCGGGCTCATGGCGCATGGGCACACCGGCAATCTGGAAGTGGCCTACGCGCCCGGTGGGCAGGTACTGGCGAATTTTCATGGCCACATCGCCTTCGACAATTTGGCAGTGGTAGAGGTCAAACTGCACCTTGACATTGGGCAGGCCGATCTCGGCAATCAGGTCGTGCGCGTGGTCTTGGCGGTTCAAAAAGAAGCCGGGGATATCGCGCGTGTTGATGGGCTCCATCAGCACGTCCACACCCTGCTTGGCGGCTTGCTCGCCTGCATAGCGCAGGTTGGCCACAAAGGTGGCGCGCAAGGCCTCACGCGTAGCACCTGGGGGCAGCAAGCCGGCCATGGCGTGGATGCGCGGGCAGGCCAGCGCATCGGCGTACTCCAGCGCGAGATGAACGTTGGCGCGAAAGTCGGCCTCGCGCCCCGGCAAGCAAGCCAGGCCGCGCTCACCCGCCGTCCACGCCGCACCCGTGGCACCGGGCGGCAGATTGAACAGCACCTGTTGCAGGCCATTGGCTTGCAGACGGGCACGAATCTCTTGCTTGTCGTACTCGTAGGGAAACATGAACTCAACCGCTTTGAAGCCGTCTTTGGCGGCGGCTTCAAAGCGATCCAGAAAGCCTAGCTCCGGGTAGAGCATGGAGAGATTGGCGGCGAATTGAGGCATGGTGGTGAAGTGGTTTAGCGGGTTAAACTGGAAAGACCAAGTGTATGGAAACGACGGTTATTTTTTCGCAGGCAGTTCAATGCCAGGGAATATTTTGATCACCGCGCTGTCATCCTCACGGGCAAAGCCCGCGCTAGAGGCCTGCATGAACATCTGGTGTGCGGTGGATGAGAGCGGCAGCGGGAACTTGCTGGCCCGCGCCATGTCCAGTACCAGCCCCAAGTCTTTCACAAAAATATCCACCGCCGACAAGGGCGTGTAGTCCCCGGCCAGCACGTGTGCCATGCGGTTCTCAAACATCCAACTATTGCCCGCGCTGTGGGTGATCACCTCATAAAGCGCCGCCGGGTCAACCCCCTCGCGCAGGCCCAGTGCCATGGCCTCGGCAGCGGCGGCAATGTGCACGCCCGCCAGCAACTGGTTGATGATCTTGACCTTGCTGCCCGCACCAGCGCTCTCGCCCAGCTTATAGACCTTGGCGGCCATGGCGTGCAGCAGGGGTTCGCACAGGGCATAGGCCTCGGGCTTGCCTGCGGTCATCATGGTCATCTCGCCGCTGGCGGCTTTGGCCGCACCGCCTGAAATGGGCGCGTCCAGGTAGAGGATACCCAAGGCGGCCAAGCGCGCCTCCAGCGCCACCGACCAATTTGGATCGACCGTGGAGCACATCACAAAGACGCTGCCACGCTTCATCGTCGCCGCGCAACCTGTGCCATCGTTATTGGCACCAAACAGCACGCTCTCGGTCTGCGCGGCATTGACCACGACGGAGACCACCACATCGCAAGCCGCTCCCAGCGCCGCCAGCGACGGGCTGGCCGTGCCGCCGTCTGCCGCGAAGGCCGCTGACACCTCATGCCGCAGGTCGAATACGTGCGGTGCGTGACCTGCGCGCCGAAGCGATGTCGCCATGCCCTTGCCCATGGCCCCGAGGCCGATTAACCCTACTGTGTTTTTCATGGATTTCCTTTCAAGTTTCAGACCCACGCGGCCAACTTCAACACCAAACCCGCCAGCGCACACGCGCCAATCACCGGCATCACACCCACCTTGTAGCGCAGTAAGGCCAACAGCGCGAGGGTCGCCAAAATCAAAGCCGCAAAGTCAATTTGAGAGAGGAATGAACCCGCAGCACCCGACTTGATGGCGATGTGCAAGATGAAAAACAACGCCAGACAGGCGATGACCCCGACCACCGCTGCCGTGATGGCGGTCAGTGGTGCGGTGAAACCGAGCTTACCGTGGGTGCTCTCCACCAGCGGGCCACCGGCCAAAATGAAGATGAAGGATGGCAGGAAGGTGAACCAGGTCACCACGGTGGCGGCCAGCGCGGCGCCTATGAAGAGCGAGTCCGGCCCCAGCACCTGTTTGGCCCAGCCGCCGAGAAATCCGACGTAGGTCACCACCATGATGAGGGGGCCGGGCGTACTCTCGCCCAAGGCCAGTCCGTCGATCATCTGTGGGCCGTTGAGCCATTGGAATTGCTCGACTGCGCCTTGGTACACATAGGGCAACACGGCATACGCGCCGCCGAAGGTGAGCAGCGCCGCCTTGGTGAAGAACCAACCCATTTGCGTGAGCGTGCCCTGCCAGCCGTACGTAGCCAGAAGCCAGCCCATGGGCACAGCCCACAAGACCGCACCGACCAGCAGCAATTTGATGAGGCGAGATTTTTTAAACAACGCGTGTTCCGGCGTGGGCGTGTTGTCGTCAATCACGCAAGGCAAATGCGGTGCGCCGTCTTTGCCTTTACCGCCGTGTTCACCGCCAACGGCAAACTGCGCAGGCACCCACTTGGAGCCCAGCCAGCCGGTGAGCGCCGCTGCGCCCACCACCCAGGGGAAGGGCACGTCCAACAAGGCCACGGCGATGAAGCTGTTCACGGCCACCACCCACAGTAGCGGCACTTGGCGCGGGTGCTTGAGCGTCTTGCTGCCAATGCGGTGCACCGCCTGCAAGACCAGCGCGGCCACGGCAGGCTTGACGCCATACAGCAGGCCCGCCACCCACGGCACGTTGCCAAAAGCCACCACTACCCAGCTCAGCCCGATGAGGATGAAGAGCGAAGGCAGCACAAACAGCGTGCCCGCCACCACGCCGCCCCAAGTGCGGTGCAGCAGCCAGCCGATGTAGATGGCGAGCTGCTGCGCCTCGGGCCCGGGCAAGACCATGCAATAGTTGAGCGCGTGCAGAAAGCGCTTGTCAGAGATCCAACGTTTTTGCTCCACCAGCTCGCGGTGCATGATGGCAATTTGCCCGGCGGGACCGCCAAAGCTGATGAAGCCTAGCTTGAGCCAGAACTTGAAGGCTTCGGAGAAAGAGACTGTCTTAGCGCTGGCACTTGGCGTCATGGATTGGGTTTCCAGTTGTGTGTCGGCTTGGCCGATGACTTATGACTAATGGTTGGCAGCAGGCCTAGAACTGCGGGAGGGACATGGGGGATGAGTGCGTGCTCATGCGCTAGCTGCCGCAGCTTTGCGACTCGTCCACTTGTTCAACTTGTCGCGTGCTCCGTTGTGGTCGGGGTCCATCTCAGCGTCGTGGTTCCCGCGCTTGGCGCAAAGCTCGATCACGTAGCCGTTGGGATCGCGGAAGTAAATGGAGTCGATGAAGCCGTGGTCGGAAGGGCCTCGCGTTTCTATCCCTGCCGCCTTGCCTTTGGCCAGCATCACCGGCAGTGCGGTGGCGGCGACTTCCAGCGCGATGTGCAGGTCAAAGTCGTGCTGGGGTTTGAAGTCGAAAGGCATGTCGGGGGCTTCAAAAAAAGCCAAGTGCGAGCCATCTTCCATTTGGTAGAAGGTGTGCAGGGTTTGCGTGGCGCGACCGCTCTTGGTCTGACCAATCTCCAGCGTGCCGACCAAGGGCAGACCGAGGAAGTCTTCGTAAAAGCGCCGCGTTTCTTCAGAGTCGCGGCAGCGGTAGGCGTTGTGGTGGAGCTTGGTGATCATGGCGAAGACGCATTGAACGCAATGGCTGGAGCATACTCTTGCCACTGCGTGGATTTAGCTCGGGGTTAGCGCAGCTTTAGCCTCGCTAGAACCCAGGTGAATCAGGTACCGTCACGCTGCAACTTGAACACCGCCGTGCTGGCCAGCGCGTTGGGCAGCCAGCGCACTTCGCGCCCGTCTTGCAGACCAAAGGCGTCGAGCAGCTTGAGCTCGTTTTTAAGTGCCAGCGCCTCGAAGTCTTTGAAGGTGGCCACGCGGATGTTGGGCGTGTCGTACCACTGATAGGGCAGGCGCTTGGTGACCGGCATGCGCCCGAGCAGCACAGCGAGGCGATTGGGCCAGTGACCAAAGTTAGGGAAGGCGACGATGCCCAAGCGACCTACGCGTGCGGTCTCGCGCAGCATGGTTTCGGTGTTGCGCAGGTGCTGGAGCGTGTCGATTTGCAGCACCACGTCAAAGTACTGGTCGCCAAAGATGGCCAGGCCTTCGTCCAGGTTGAACTGGATGACGTTGACGCCGCGTTGCACGCAGGCCAGCACGTGAGCGTCGTTAATCTCGATGCCGTAGCCGGTGCAGGCACGCTGAGCTTGCAGTTGCGCGAGCAGGTCGCCGTCACCACACCCCAGGTCGAGCACGCGGGAGTTGGGGGGAACCAGATGCGCTAGTGAGCCCAACACTTGCGGCGTGCTGCTCTCTGTTGGAGCCAGGTTTTGACTCAACGCACTCGCCTCAGTCTTCAACTCGGCGTCAATCCGCCCAAAGTAGGCACGAACCAAGTTCAGGTAGCGCGCGTCGTCCAATAAAAAAGCATCGTGCCCGTGCGGCGCGTCAATTTCGGCATAGCTCACGTCGCGGCCATTGGCCACCAAGGCTTGCACCATCTCGCGGCTACGGCCTGGCGAGAAGCGCCAGTCGGTGCTGAAGCTGACCATCAGAAATTTGCACGCAGCTTGAGCCAGTGCTGAAGTCAAATCACCGCCATGGGCACGGGCCGGATCGAAGTAGTCCAGCGCGCGGGTGATGAGCAGGTAGGTGTTGGCATCAAAGTATTCGCTGAACTTGTCGCCCTGGTAGCGCAGGTAGCTCTCGATTTGAAACTCAACGTCTTGAGTCGAATACTTGTAACCCGTTGTGCTGCCCACCACCGCTTCACGAAGTTGACGTCCGAACTTCTCGTTCATCACGTCATCACTCAGGTAGGTGATGTGGCCAATCATGCGGGCGATGCGCAAACCGCGCTTGGGAACAACACCGTGTCCGTAAAAATGCCCGCCATGAAACTCGGGGTCGGTCACGATGGCACGGCGCGCAACCTCGTTGAACGCAATGTTCTCAGCATTCAGATTGGGCGCGCTGGCCACCACCACGGCGTGGCGTACGCGCTGCGGGTATTGCAGTGCCCAAGAGAGCGCTTGCATGCCACCCAGGCTGCCGCCCATGACCGCAGCCAGGGTCTGAATGCCCAACACGTCGAGCAAGCGCGCTTGGGCGTTGACCCAGTCTTCCACCGTCATGACCGGGAAATCAGCCCCATAGACCTTACCCGTATCCGGGTTCACATGCATGGGGCCGGTTGAACCAAAGCAAGAGCCTAAATTGTTGACACCGATGACAAAGAAGTGATTTGTGTCCACCGGCTTGTCCGGACCAATCATGTTGTCCCACCAGCCTTCGGATTTGTCTTGGCCCTCGTACACCCCGGCCACATGGTGCGAGGCGTTGAGCGCATGGCAGATCAGCACCGCGTTGCTTTTGTCGGCATTGAGCGTGCCGTAGGTTTCAAAGCTCAAGGCGTAGTCGCGAATCGACGCGCCACTCTGCAAAGGCAAGGCGGCGGCAAAGTGCATGGACTGGGGCGTGGCGATCAACATGGCTTTATGGAGAGACCTCAAAAAAACAAAACCCGGCTCAGCGCTAGGCGGGGCCGGGTACCGGGTGAGGTCACTCTTGCCGACTTTAGCTGAACTTCGGAACTCAAAGGCTCCGGCGCCCGCAATCTGGATCAAATCGGCGCTGATGAGAAGTATATGCCCAAGCGTTGAAATCCAAAATGCATCAAATTGGCGCAGTTATTGCTTTATTTTGGTGCGCAATTAAAATTGCGTATTTTTTGCACCAACAAAAAGCATTTAACTCAAAGAGGTTCACATGGAAGCACTAAAACAGGGCGCAGACACCTTGTTCATTCTCCTAGGCGCCATCATGGTTCTTGCCATGCACGCCGGTTTCGCGTTTTTGGAGCTGGGAACGGTTCGCCGTAAAAACCAAGTCAACGCACTAGTCAAAATTCTGGTCGATTTCTCTCTTTCTACCGTGGTTTATTTCCTGGTGGGCTATGGTGTGGCCTACGGCACCAGCTTCCTGGTGGGGGCAGACCAACTGATCGCGAAGAATGGTTACGAGCTGGTGAAGTTTTTCTTCCTGCTGACTTTTGCAGCCGCCATTCCCGCCATCATCTCTGGCGGCATTGCCGAGCGCGCCAAGTTTTGGCCCCAACTAATCGCAACGGGCGTGATCGTGGGCGTGATTTACCCCTTCTTCGAAGGCATTGCTTGGAACCAGCATTTCGGCATTCAGGCTTGGATCAAGACCCTCACTGGCGAAGAATTCCATGATTTTGCCGGCAGCGTCGTCGTGCACGCAGTCGGCGGCTGGATTGCACTGCCCGCCGTGCTCTTTTTGGGTGCGCGCAGCAACCGCTACCGTAAGGACGGCGCGATCTCGGCCCACCCGCCTTCAAGCATTCCCTTCCTGGCCTTGGGTGCATGGATTTTGATCGTTGGCTGGTTTGGCTTCAATGTGATGAGCGCGCAAACCCAGGACAAGATCTCTGGACTGGTCGCACTGAACTCCCTCATGGCCATGGTGGGCGGCACGCTGGTAGCGCTGTTAGCGGGCAAAAATGACCCTGGCTTTGTGCACAACGGCCCTTTGGCCGGGTTGGTGGCCGTGTGTGCAGGCTCTGACCTGATGCACCCGCTGGGTGCGCTGGTGGTGGGCGGCGTGGCAGGCGGCATTTTTGTCTTCATGTTCACACTGACCCAAAACAAATGGAAGATTGACGACGTGCTGGGCGTTTGGCCGCTGCACGGCCTGTGCGGCACTTGGGGCGGCATTGCTGCGGGCATTTTTGGCAGCCAGGCGCTGGGCGGGCTGGGCGGCGTCTCGTTAGGCGGCCAGTTGATTGGCACGGCCATGGGTGTGACTTGGGCGCTGGTCGGTGGCGTGATGGTTTATGGTGCGCTCAAATACACCATGGGGCTACGTCTGAGCCAAGAAGAAGAGTTTGATGGGGCCGATTTGTCCATCCACAAAACCAGCGCAACTCCTGATCATGAGGCAAATTGGTAAGTCCGCCCGCTCGGAGAAGTCGTTTTAAAGCGGCTTCTCCTTTTAATTTTGTTGTTAAGTCACAAAATTAATTGCCCATATCAGAAAAATGGTGATAATGGCCGGGTATTGTCGGAAATTGGCAATGCAAGTTTGCGGTGATTGGTCAGTTTCGCATCTGCTTTAAGTCTTCATTGTTTTGTTGATTGTGGGTTAATGCCGGGTATTGGACTCCATCGCGTTTTGAGTGTTTTTTGAGGAGTCCTTTCATGGGCAACAAACTTTACGTGGGCAACCTGCCCTATTCCTTCCGTGACGAAGACCTGCAACAAGCTTTTGCAGCTCACGGTTCCGTCTCCAGCGCCAAAGTCATGATGGAACGTGACACCGGCCGCTCCAAAGGCTTCGGCTTTGTGGAAATGGGCAGCGACGCTGAAGCTCAAGCCGCGATCAACGGCATGAACGGTCAGCAATACGGTGGCCGCGGTCTCGTGGTTAACGAAGCTCGCCCGATGGAGCCACGCGCTCCACGTAGCGGTGGCGGCGGCGGCGGCTACGGTGGTGGTGGCGGTGGCGGTGGTGGTGGTTACGGCGGTGGCGGTGGCGGCGGTGGCCGTAGCGGCGGCGGCGGTGGTTACGGCGGCGGTGGCGGCGGTAGCCGTGGCGGCTACTAAGCACACGACTGGCCTTAAGCCAATCCAAGCTTTCTAAAAAGGGCCCTTACGGGCCCTTTTTTCATGCCTGTGCCTCTCTGGCAGGCTGGCTCGTGGACTTAGCGGGATTGACCCGGAATCAAGACACCGCGCACGCGGCCTTGTAATTCCAGTGTTGCATCAAAGTTATCAAACGCTAGGCTGTCAGCGGTAAAACGATCTTTGCCACGACTCAACTCCACCGGCTTATGCGACTTAAGCCGCTCGGTATCCATGAAGGCGTGGAGGAATTCACCCCGAAAACTCATCGGGGGTGTTGCTAAACCGTCCTTGCCCAGCGTCGCCTCGCGCACCACCACAGCATTGCCCATCAGCTGGACTTCCGAGCCATCGGCGTTGCTCAAGGCCCGGTTGGCCGATGCCGTGGTCAACTGCCCTTTGTCATTGAAATTGCGCATGCGCACCTGGTCAATTTCCAGCGTATCGGTATCCGGGTAGTGCCGTGCCTGCGCGCCTAAGACTTCGCTCTTCAGGCGTCCGTTAGCGTCAAATGTTTTGACCGCGAATTGTTCAATGAAATAGTCAGGCTCATGGCGTTTGGCCTGCTCTGGACGCGGCTCAGAAAACCCTGGCGTACTGCGCACCAGCCAATAGGTACCCAACGCCAACACCCCCATCAACGCCACGGGTAAAAAGAGGGCAAGGCGATCCCACGCCTGGCGCAGCAGACGAATCATCGCGTGCTCTCTTCCAGCAAGGAAGCATAGCGGCCACTGGCCACCAAGAGCAAGTCACAAAACTCCCGCGCCGCGCCTTCACCGCCGCGTGCCTGCGTCACGTAATGCGCCATGGCGCGCGCCTCTGCATGGCCGTTCTGCGGTGCACACGCCAGAGCCGCACGCTGCATGACGGGCAGATCGGGCCAGTCGTCACCCATGGCTGCGGCCTGCTGCCAGCTCAAGCCCAGGTCTTGCAAGGTTTGTTCTGCGACGGGGTGTTTATCTTCCGTCCCAAAGAAAGCACGATCAATGCCCAAGGTCTGCAAACGCAGACGCAAGGGCTCGGAGTCGCGCCCGGTGATCACCACCGGCGTGATGCCGGCTCGCTGTAGCAGCTTGATGCCCTGCCCGTCCAGCGTGTTAAAGCGTTTGAGGGTTTCACCCTGCGCTGAAAAATACAGACCGCCATCGGTCAGAACACCGTCCACGTCAAAAAACGCGACGCGAATGCCTTGGGCTTTGAGCAGCAATTCGGGTGAGAAATTAAGCGCAGGAACAAGCGTGTGAGTCATGGCTCAGATCACCTTGGCTCGCATCAAATCATTGCTGTTCAGAGCGCCACACAAGCGCCCCTCCGCATCCACTACCAACACACTAGTGATGCGTCGCAACTCCATCAACTCCGCCGCTTCCACCGCCAGCGCATCCACACGGATCGTGACCGGGTTAGGGTGCATGAGTTGCTGCGCGCTACTTTGGCGCAAGTCCACGCCCTGCTCCATCAAGCGACGCAAGTCCCCATCGGTAAAGATGCCCAGCACGCGCTGCTGCGCATCCACAATGGCTGATGCGCCCAGGCCCTTGGCACTCATCTCGCGCATCAGCGCGCTAAAGCCCGCATCGGGCATCACGCGCGGGGTCGCATCGCCCGTGCGCATTACATCACCCACATGGGTGAGCAGCTTGCGCCCCAGTGCGCCGCCGGGGTGGGAGCGGGCAAAGTCCTCCGCCCGAAAACCGCGCGCATCCAACAGCGCGACGGCCAGGGCATCGCCCAAGGCAAGTTGTGCGGTGGTGCTGGCGGTGGGAGCGAGGTTGAGGGGGCAGGCTTCTTTTTCAACACCACTGTCAAGCACCAGATCCGCGTGGCGAGCCAAAGTGGAGCTGAGCTTGCCCGTCATCGCAATCAAGGGCACGCCTAAACGCTTGAGCACCGGCAAGATGGCCGTGAGCTCATCGGATTCACCACTGTTGGAAATGGCCAGTACCAGATCCACCGGCTTGATCATGCCCAGGTCACCATGGCTGGCCTCTGCGGGGTGCACAAACATGGCGGCTGTGCCGGTGGAGGCCAGCGTGGCCGTCATCTTGCGACCGATGTGACCGCTCTTGCCCATGCCCATCACCACCACGCGCCCTTGCACCTGCAAGATGCGCTCAACCGCCTTGGCAAAGGCATCACCCACACGCAGTGATAAACCTTGAACCGCCAAGGCTTCGATCTCCAGCGTCTCACGCGCCAGCCGAATGGCCTGCGCCGCATTGAAGGGTAGAGGTTGAGTAGGGGGGAGGCTCATCGGTTGATTTTAGCCAGCGTATTTCAAACCGCCTTAATCCAATGTCACTTCCGCTTGTTACGATGCACCCATGAACGCGCTTGAACTCACCCTGTTGTACTTGCTGGCCGCTGTGCTGGGGGTGGTGGGTTTTCGGTTTTTAAAGCTGCCTCCCATGTTGGGTTACCTGGTGGCCGGGGTGCTGATTGGCCCCCACGCCTTAGGCTTGGCCCAAAACTCGCAGGGGGTGCGCCACCTGGCAGAGTTTGGCGTGGTGTTTTTGATGTTCGTCATCGGCCTGGAGTTCAACCTCTCCAAGCTGCGCGCCATGCGTCGCCATGTGTTCGGACTGGGCCTGTTTCAGGTGGTGCTCACTATGGTGCTGGCCACCGTGGCTTCATTAGCGCTGGCCTGGGTCTTGCCCCATGTGTGGCCCATGGACTGGAAGACCGCTTTGGCCTTGTCGGGCGCGCTGGCCATGAGCAGCACGGCCATTGTCGTCAAGCTGATGGCCGAGCGCATTGAGCTGGAAACCGAGCACGGCAAGCGCGTGATGGGCGTGCTGTTGTTTCAAGACTTGGCGGTGGTGCCTTTGCTGGTCATCATTCCCGCGCTGGGGGCATCAGGCGAGCAATTGGTCACCTCGCTGTCACTAGCCTCGCTCAAAGCAGTGGTGCTCATCACGGTGCTGCTGACCGGTGGGCAGCGGGTGATGCGCAGCTGGCTCACCCTGGTGGCGCGGCGCAAAAGCGAAGAGTTGTTTTTCTTGAACCTGCTGCTCATCACGTTGGGCTTGGCTTGGTTGACCGAGCTGGCCGGGCTCAGCCTGGCGCTGGGCGCTTTCATTGCGGGCATGCTGATTTCAGAGACCGAATTCAAGCCCCAGGTGGAAACCGACATTCGTCCATTTCACGACGTTTTGTTGGGCCTGTTCTTCATCAGCATCGGCATGATGCTGGACTGGCGCTTGGTGATTGATCGCTGGTTTTTGGTCTTGATTCTGGTGACATTGCCGGTGCTGTTTAAAACCCTGCTGGTGACTGTTTTGGCCCGTCTCATGGGGGCGACAGAAGGTGTCTCACTGCGCACCGGCTTGTACTTGGCCCAGGCCGGTGAGTTTGGCTTTGTACTGCTCACTTTGACGATGCAAAACGATCTGGTGCCGCCCGATTTGTTCAACCCGATTTTGGCCAGCATGGTGCTTTCGATGCTGGCCACACCTTTCATCATCATGTACAGCAATGCGCTGGTGCTCAAACTGGTGTCCAGCGAATGGTTGACGCAGTCTTTGCAAATGACTTCGATTGCGCGCCAATCCATCAACGTCAGCAAGCACGTCATCATTTGTGGCTATGGGCGCTGCGGCCAAAACTTGGCCCGAATTTTGGACAGCCAAAACATCCCCTACATGGCGCTGGACATGGATCCTGACCGCGTGCGCCAAGCCACCGCAGCGGGTCAGTCCGTCGTCTTTGGCGACGCCACGCGTTTGCAGGTGTTAATGTCGGCCGGCCTAGTGCGGGCCAGTGCTGTGGTGGTGACTTACCTGGACGTGTCCAGCGCCATCAAAGTGCTGGGCAATGTGCGCGCCCACGCGCCACAAGTGCCGGTGATCGTGCGCACGCAAGACGATATCAACCTGGAAAAGCTCCAGCTCGCAGGGGCCACCGAAGTGGTGCCCGAAGCGATTGAGGGCTCGCTCATGCTGGCCAGCCACGCGCTGGCGCTGGTGGGCGTGCCCATGCGCCGCGTGATCCGCATCGTGCAAGACCAGCGTGACGCCCGCTACAACCTGCTGCGCGGCTATTTTCACGGGGCCGACGATGACAGCCTGGAAGAGCTCAACCAGGAGCAGCTCACCAGCATTACCCTGACCGCCAGTGCCCATGCCGTGGGGCTGCATTTGAACGAGCTGACCACGCTGCTGCCCCATGCCCGCCTCATCAAACTACGCCAGCGCAACGGCGTTAACCTGCCCCCGCAAAGCGACGTGCTGCTGAGTGAGGGCGACACGCTGGTGATCTCCGGCACTGCCGAGACTTTGGCGCTGGCCGAAGAAACTTTGCTACGTGGTTGATGACTGTTGAACGACTGGACATGACGATGATTGATCTCAAAACCCACATCCGCACCGTGCCCGACTGGCCCGCCCCCGGCGTGCAGTTTCGCGACATCACCCCCTTGCTGCAAGACCCGCTGGTGTTTCGCGCGCTGATCGACGCCTTTGTCAACCGCTACCGCGAGCCATCGCGCCGCCCCGACGTGGTGGCCGGCATTGACGCGCGCGGCTTCATCCTGGGGGCTGTTGTGGCCTACGAGCTGCAAGTCGGTTTTGTGCCCATTCGCAAAAAAGGCAAACTCCCCTTCACCACCGTGGAGGAGACCTATGAACTGGAATACGGCAGCGCCACGGTGGAGTTGCATGTGGATGCCGTCGCACCCGGGCAGCGCGTGCTCTTGATCGACGACCTGATCGCCACCGGCGGCACCATGATGGCGGGCAAACACCTGCTTGAACGACTCGGTGCCACCGTGATTGAAGGGGCCGCCATTGTGGACCTGCCAGAACTCGGCGGCTCACGCCAACTCAAAGCGGCGGGCTTGGCCTTGTTTACTTTGGTGGACTACGCGGGGCATTGAGTGCGTGCGCTCCGGCTAAACCGCTGGAACTGCTGCCCCCACCAACTTGCAAAACCCATCAATCCGCCCCCCATCAATCCACCGCACCACCGCCACCATGTCCCGCTCCGGGTCGATCCAGACTACGGATGCACCGGCACCAATGCAAAAGTAGCTGGCTTTGGATGCGCTGGGGCACACGCCGCCCAGGCGATTCAGCCAGACCAACATGCCGTACCAGGGCGCGATGGCGCAGGGCGCGACCATGCGGCGAAGCCAGGCTTCGGACAAGACTTGACGGTCACCCACGCGACCCTCGTTCAGCATCATCTGCCCGACCAGCGATTGATCCACACTGCCGATGGACAGGCCCGCGCCCCAGTGTGTGCCGCCGGGGACGGACTGCATGCGCTGGCCGTTGATTTCGACCCAGCTGTTGTCATACCCTTCCCAACGCCAACCCTCGCTCAGGCCACAGGGTTCGGCGATGGCTTCTTTGAAGACTTCGGGCAATGGTCGCTTGAACAAGTGCAGCAGCGCCAGCCCGAGCTGGTTGATGCGCACGTCGTTGTATTCCCAGAAACTGCCGGGGGTTTGCAGTGGGCGCGCATCGCCTTTTTTTCCACCTTCGCGTGCAGGCTGATATTGCAGATGCCGATAGCGGTCCACCGTGTCGGGAATGCCAAAGCAGTCGCCTTCCCACTCGCTGGTTTGCTGCAAGAGTTGGAGCCAGGTGATGCTTTGGTTGTGCGCTTCTTCAAAACCAATGCCCGGCACTTTGATGCGCACCGGTTCATCCAAGTTGGGCAACAGGCCGCTGTCATGCGCGACACCGGCCAGCAGGGCGAGGTAGGTCTTGGCGATGGAGAAGGTGAGGTCAGCGCGGTTGGGCTCGCCCCACTCGATGATTGGTTTGCCACCGACGCGCACCACACCCGAGACGGGGCCGCGCGGATGCACGGGGCCGAGCAGTCGGTTGTAGGGCGCTGGGTCAGCCAGATAGATGCCCCAGTTGTCGTCGATGTCGCGGCTCCAGGGGGTTTCATGCGCGACCGTAAAGTCAACGGCGGCTTGCAGTTTGGCGATGTCGATTTCCATCAATCCACCGTCGCACCAGAGGCTGCCACGACCTTGGCCCACTTCTCGGTTTCAGCCACGATGATCTTGCCGAAGTCTTCCGGCGTGCCGTTAATAGGCACGCCGCCCAAGGCCGCTAGGCGATCACGCATTTTGGGGTCGACCAGAGCGCGGTTCATCTCGGCGTTGATGCGATCAATCGCTTCACGCGGAGCTCCTCTGGGCATGCCGATGCCAAACCAGGCGGTCGCCTCGTAACCGTTCACCGTGTCGCCAATCGTGGGCACGTCGGGGAAGGACGGCTCGCGTGCGGCCGAGGTCATACCCAAGGCGCGGATGGTGCCAGCTTTGATATGCGCGGCTGATGAAGGCAGATTGTCAAAGAACACTTGCACTTGGCCCGCAATCAAGTCGTTCAACACAGGGCCAGCTCCCTTGTAGGGGATGTGCACCATGGGGCAACCCGTCATGGACTTGAACAACTCGCCCGACAGGTGGGTGGAAGTGCCGCTGCCCGACGAGGCCATGTTGACCTTGGTCGGATTGGCCTTGCAGTAGGCGATGAATTCGGCCACGCTTTTGGCGGGCACGTTGTTGGCCACCACCATCACGTTGGGCGTGCGAACAATGCCTGCCACGGGAGCGATGTCACGTATGAAGTTGAAGTTGAGTTTTTTATAGAGCGATGCATTGATGCCATGCGCCGGGTTCACCAGCAGCATGGTGTATCCGTCTGGCGCGGCGTTGACTGCCGCCTCCGTGCCGATGTTGTTACCCGCACCAGGCTTGTTCTCCACAATGAACTGTTGGCCCAGCTTGTCGGTAAACCACTGAGCAACGATGCGTGCCAGAACGTCGGTGGTGCCACCCGGCGGGTAGGGCACGATCCATTTGACAGGTCGGGTGGGGTAACTCTGCGCCGTGGCCGTACCCATTCCCATGACGGCAATGAGGGCGGCGAACGAGGCGGTAGCGATACAGCGGACAAGACGTGACATCGTTTCTCCTAATTGGTTGAGTGAATCAAGCTCAGTCTCAAATTATGAGCCATCCCCACGCTGCCTAAAATAGATTGCATCCACCCCGCTCCTCATGACAGAAAAAACCGATTCAGTTCAAAGCATTGCCCGAGCAGCCTTGCTGCTGAGAACGCTCGCCACCTTTGAGCTCATGGGCGCTTCGCTCATGCAAATCAGTACCTTGACGCAATTGCCCAAAGCCACAGTGCACCGCCTCTTGGCCGCGCTGATTGACCAGCGCTTGGTCGAACGTCCTGTGGGCACGCGGTTTTATCGACTCGGCACTGACATTTATGCATTTGGAATTCCCGTACGGGACGCATGCAATCTGCAACAACAATGCCGCCCCTCGCTGGAACGACTGGCCAACGCGACTCAGGCAACCATATACCTGGGTGTACGCAGTGGTTACGACATGCTGTGCCTGGACAAAATTGAGGGTCAAGCACAAAACGCATCCAACTTGCTTGAGTTGCATGACCGTTGGCCCCTGGGCATTGGCTCTTTCAGTCTGGCTTTGCTCGCATTTTTACCCTCCCGAGAAATTGACGATGTGATTCAGTTCAACCAGCGACGCATCAGCGATGAAGACACGCTAACGTTTCAAAAAATTTATCAATCCATCACCAAAACTCGACGCAATGGCTATGCCAAACGCACGACACGCTTTAGCAAAGGCTGGGCTGGTGTGGCCGCGCCGGTGTTTGATGAGCGCAAATACCCCATCGCCTCACTCTGCGTGGTGGCTCAAGCCAGCACAATGAACGCCAGCACCATGGCGCTCCTGGCGAGCCAACTCAGGCACGAAGCCGCCCTCGTCACCCAGCTGTATGAAGGCGACCGTCTACAGCAACAGCAGCAAGAACGGTGGCGATTGGCTGTGCGCGACACCAAAACAACAAGGCGACCTCAGTAACGGATTAGACCTGGCGTGGTTTTTAAATTCCGAATCGTGGAACTTAAAAACACACAGAATCGCTGACTTCTTTTAGACTGTGACACTTACCTGTCAGGCCATAATGAACAAAGAGCTCATGCCAAGTCACACGACATTTTTGTACTACTTTCGTCATACGCTTTTGCATTCTGTGTGTGCCCTCTGGCTGCTGTCCGTTACTGGCATAGCACAAGCTCAGACACCAGCACAAAGCTATCCATCACAACCCATCAAAATCGTCATCCCCTTCGCCCCCGGCGGCTCCAGCGACATCGTGGGTCGGGTCTTTGGCCAGTACCTGGCTGACTTCACCAAGCAGGCCGTGGTGGCCGACAACAAGGCGGGCGGCAACGGCATCATCGGCACCCAGTTTGTCAAAGCCGCCGCGCCCGATGGCTACACGCTGGAGCTGACCACCAACACCACCCACGCAGCCAATGTCAGCCTGTATAAAAAACTGCCTTATGACGCGATGAAAGACTTTGAGCACATTGGCATGTTTGGCCTGTCGGCCTCGGTAGCGGTAGTGGCCAAAGATTCCAAGATCAAGTCCATCGTCGATCTGGTCGCCTACGCCAAGGCCAACCCCGACAAGGTGTTTTACGGCTACTACAACTCGGCCTCGCAAATGACCGCCGCACTGTTCAGCGTGCGCACCGGCGCGCCGATGACCGGCGTGCCCTACAAGGCGATCAGCAACGCCACAACCGATTTGTTGGGCGGGCAATTGCAGGTGCTGTTCATGGAGTACCTGCCCGCGCTGCCGCAGATTAAGGGAGGCAACGTGTTGCCCCTGGGCGTGACGGCGGGCAAGCGCTACAAGGCATGGCCGCAAGTCCCCGCCATTGCCGAAAGCTACCCCGGCTACGAGATCGGTTTTCATCTGGGTCTGGCCGCACCGGCAGGCACGCCCACACCCGTCATCGACAAGCTACACGGCTGGTTAACGCAGGCCTTGGCCGACCCAGTATTCAAACAGCGTCTGGACGATTTGGGCATGGAGCCCATGACCATGTCGCGTGAAGACTACCGCGTCTACAGCGCCAAAGAGATCACGCGCTGGGCAGAGTTCGTCAAGGCCTCCGGCGTTGAACCGCAATAATTTTTCAAATCAAAAGCGAAATATTCAAAAAGGACATCTCATGCGACTCGGTTACTTCACCATGCCTTTGCACCCCCTGCACCGCGACACCACAGAAACCTTGCATGAGGACAGAGAGACCATCATCTTTGCCGATCAGCTCGGTTTTTATGACGCTTTTGTCGGGGAACATTTGACCGATCAAGCAGAGAATGTCACCAACAGCTTGTTGTTCTTGTCCTCTCTGATTTTCCAGACTAAAACCATCAAGCTGGGTTCGGGCACGTCCAACCTGTCGCACTCGCACCCCACCTTGCTGGCCTCGCAAGCGGCGATGTTTGACCACCTGGCCAAGGGCCGGTTTATCTTTGGCATCAGCCCCGGTGCTCTGGCCTCTGACGCCGAAGCCCTGGGCATTCTGGACCAAGACCGCAACAAACTCTTTGCCGAAGCGATTGACGTGATCTTGGCGATTTGGGAGCGCGACGCGCCTTACAACATCGACTTCCCCGACAACCGCTTCAAAGTGAGCACCGCCATCACCTCGGTGCCAGACATT
>JANXSU010000092.1 GCA_025356545.1 Comamonadaceae bacterium | reverse complement strand
GGGCTTATTTCTTGTTCACAGGTGGCAGGATCGCGCTGACCACTTGCTTGCCGCCCTCGGCCTTGGTCATGTAGCTGTCGCGGTCAAGGTCGCCGTTCTGGTCAAAGCTCACGTCCAGCAAGATGCCGGGATAGTCTTTGGTGGTCAGAGATATGCCCTTCATGGCGGCGGCAAACGCTTTGGAATCAAACTTGCCAATCTTCTCGGTCACAGCTTTGACGATGTACATGCCGCTATAGCCTTTGAGGCCGTTGTGATCGGACTTGGACTTGTATTCGGCCTGATAAGCGGCATTGAATTTTTGAATCAGTGGCTGCGGCGCATCCGCTGTCAGGCCGACGTGGGCCACGGCACCGTTGGCGGCTTCACCGGCCAGCTCGATCACCTTCTGGCTGGTCAGTGTGGTCTCGCCGATGATGGGCTTGGTGTAACCCTGCTTGCGCAGTTCACGCAGGGCGCGGGCGGACTCTTCTTCGTTGCTGTAAACAAACACCGCGTCACTGCCCGACTGCTTGGCCTTGAGCACGGGTGCGCTGAAGTCCACTTGGCCCGACTCGGTGGAGAGGGCATTGGCGACCATGATGCCGCGTGCCTCCAGCGCCTTCTTGATCATGTCCAGGCCACCCTTGCCAAAGTCGTTGTTCACGTAAATCACATCCACGGTCTTGGCCTTGACCGTGTCGCGGATGTAGTTGGCGATCTTGGGCATGGCCGTAGCCTGGGTGAAGGAAGTGCGGAAGATATAGGGGTTGCCTTGCTGCGTGATGCCCGCCGCTTCGCCACCGGTGAAGTTAGGAATTTCCGCGCGCTTGGTCTCGGCCATGCTGACCATGATGGAGCCGGAAAACACCGGGCCCATGACCACGTAGGCGTTTTGATCGACCGCTTTTTGAGCCAGCGCCTTGGCCACGCCAGGGTTGGACTGCGTGTCGCTGGACTGGTAGTTGATCTTGCGCCCCAGGATGCCGCCAGCCGCGTTGATCTCCTTGACCGCCAGCTTGATGCCGTTGTCGAAATTGGTGCCCGATGTCGTTCCCGCGCCGCTCAATTCGACCAGACCAAAGATGGGCACGGTTTGCTGCGCAGAGCTGAGTGTGGCCGCGCCCAGAACGAGGCCGCCGAGCCATGATTTAAGGGAAGTGTTCATGCTGTCTCCGGTGTTGTTGAAATAAGAAGCGACATTCTGCCCTGAATTGCAAGCAGCACGACTCTCGCACTGTTGCACTCTTGCGTAGTAAGATCGATACCATTCAGGTAAGAATCTAAGTGCCTGCCTAAAGGAGTCACACATGAAACCAGCCATCGCCACTCTGTCGAGCAAGTTCCAAATCTCCATTCCAAAAACGGTGCGAGAGCGCAACCATTGGCGTGCCGGACAGGAGTTTGCATTTTTGCCTAAGGGGCGCGGCGTGTTGGTGATGCCAGTGGCCGAGCTGGGCGATTTGGTCGGGCTTGCGCGCGGTGCCAAGACGCAGGGCGTGCGCGACCGCACCGAGCGGGTTTAAAGCATGGCAGCGTCGAAGCGGCCTGCCACCGCACAAGCGAGCCAAATGACGGGTGGTCTGTGGGTGGTGGACACCTCCGCGTGGATTGAGTGGTTGGTCGATGGGCCGCTACGCCGCCAATTGGCGGCGCTGATGCCGCCGCGAGAGCGTTGTGTCGTGCCAACTATGGTGCAGTTGGAATTGTCTAAATGGCTGATGCGCGAGCGCGGTGAAGATGATGCCGACGTGGTCATGGCCTACACCCAAAAGTGTCAAGTCTGGCCGCTGGACACGGCCACTGCCTTGCGCGCCGCCGAGCTGCACCGAGAGTACAAACTCGCCACTGCGGATGCCATTGTTTACGCCAGCGCCTTGCTTGCAGGGGCGCAGTTGTTAACCTGCGATGCGCATTTCAAAGGCTTGCCGCAGGTGCGGTGGGTTCAAAAGAGTGGGTGATTGGGTGGCGTTTCAAGCGTTGGCTTGTGAAAGGAACAATTGCGATAAATCGCAAACGTTTCTGGCATCACAAATGATGACGGGGATTGCGCATTTGCCCCCGCAGTCGTAAGCATCACATGCCGTTTTTGCGGAAAAATGGAAAATTAAGGTTCAAGACGTGACAACTCGCAGGCATTTCATTCAGGGTATGGCAGCATTGGCGCCAGGCCTGACTTTGGGCCAATCGATTGGCGCCAACCCTGATCCGTCGCGCCTAGCTCTGGTCATTGGCAATAGCACTTACCGCGACGCGCCTCTGGTCAACCCGGTCAACGATGCGCATGCTATGACGAATCTGCTGGGGCAGGCCGGCTTCACTGTGTCGTCCCAGTTCAATGTTCAACGTGTTGCCATGATGGCTGCGTTCGAGAAATTCGCGGCGGACGTACGCAAACCCGAGACCAAGCTCGTGATGTTTTATTACGCCGGCCACGGCGCCCAGCTCGATTGGCGCAACTACCTGCTGCCGGTCGATGCGAAGGCAGACAGCGCGGCCCTGCTGCGCCAAACCTGCATTGATCTCAACGAATTGCTTGGGCAACTCGGGAAATCCAAGGACAAGACCTTTATCATCATGCTCGACGCCTGCCGCAACAACCCCTTTGGCAGCAGCTACCAGCCCGAACAAAAAGGCCTGTCGCAATTCGACGCCCCGGTCGGCAGCCTGCTGGCCTATGCCACCGCGCCCGGCAATGTGGCGTCCGACGGCAGCGGCCAGAATGGCCTGTACACCGAAAACCTGGTACGCGAACTCTCGGTGCGCGGGGTGCGGATTGAGGATGCACTCAAACGGGTGCGCCTGAATGTGCGCCTCGCCTCGCGCGGCGCACAGATTCCGTGGGAGACAACCTCGCTGGAGGATGATGTCTTTATTTTCAGCAACGGAAAGAAAAAGCTGACCGAAGAAGAGCAGGAACAACTCCTGGAGTCCGATCTTCACGAGTGGGCCCGCATCAAATTATCACGTAATGTCGACGATTGGGTCAGCTACCTGCGCAACTTTCCGAACGGGCGCTTTGCCGAGATCGCGCAGATGCGTCTGACGCGTTTACTCACGCCGGTCCCCAAACCCGAGACAGTCAGCACGGCGCTTAAAACACCAGCGACCAGCCCACCGGCTGCGTCGGCAGCCAAGCAGCAGCCAGTCGTCGCTCCTTGTGCCGCCCCGGCGGGTGAGCTTGCGCGCAATCTGGTGGTGGGTGACAACTGTGCCGCGCTTGTGCCAGCGCCCGTTCTCCCTGTTCCCGCTGCGGCAGTGGCACCGCTCGTCTCGATAACGCCGGAGAGTACGCCTGCGCAAGTTGCTCCCCCGAAGCCGATGAGTGCGCCAGCGTCAGTATCCCCACCTGAGACGGCAGCCCAGCAGGATGCAATGCAAGCAGTCGCCCAGTCCGAACCGGCAACTCCAGCTATCGAACAGTCTCCCAACCAGTCACTGCCCCTCAAGCTACAGGTTTCAGTCAATCCGTTTTCTGCCGGGCGTTATCCGCTGGGGCGCAAGTATTCGATTGGCGATATGGTGATTTACCGCAACAGCGACCTGTTGAGCAATGTAGAGCTCAAACCCACTACGTTAGAAGTAACTGGAATTGACCTTGACAGTGATCACATCGAACTCAACAATGGCAAATTCATCATCGATTCAATGGGCAACTATCTGCGCACGCCACGTGGCGGTGATTCAGATGTACCGCAGCAGTTCAACCCGACTGAACTGCAGATAGGCCACGCTTGGACTGCGGGCTGGAAACAGTCTGATCGCCGCGGCGATCAGACTGTTTCCATAAATCTGCGAATCGATGCCTTCGAAAAAGTTCGTGTTCCAGCCGGTGAATTTATGGCATTTCGCATCGAAATTCGTGGCTGGCAACAGCAACGCACACAAAGGACACAAATTGGCTACTTCAGAAGGGAGCAGCGCATCTGGGTAGTGCCAGGAATCAACTTTGCAATTAAGGACGAGCTTTTGGTGCGCAATCCTTCAGGACGCCTGAATCGCACCGACCGGATGGAATTGGTTTCGCTGCACCAGCAGACCGTTGACATGAGTTAATTCACCTCATCTGGCCAACTTCAATGCGGATGTCTGAGATGGATACATAAATCACCTGGTTTTTGTGCAAAAAGTCCCACGTTGTCTTACGGCTTGGGATCACAGTTTTGAAGAAAAAGTAATCTGCCTCTTCGGCCTTGCAGCGCGTAAGACTACGCCGCCTCAAGCATAAACTCAACCTTTAGGGCCTCAAACGGGAACACAACGCCCCCCTCTACCGCACGGCTAAGAATGCCCGCATCCAACAAGGCCACTATGTCCCCGTGCACAGCCTTCACGTCACGGCCGACACGTCTGGCCGCTTCACGGATAGGCATAGACCCAGCCCCACACATTGTTTTGAGCAACTCCCATCGCTTGGCCGTCAGCACTTGCCACAGCAACTCGGGCGTGGCAAAGCCAATGCGAGCCTCACGCTCGGCGTGGCCGGATTTCATAGCGCGGGCTGCATCGCTAAGCGTGTCCGCCAGGGAGCGAATCTCAAGTATGACTGTGTTCATGATTCCACCTCGTGATATCAGCATTGAAGTCGAGCATCAACTGCTCCGGCGTTGAGAAGGCGTAGTCAAGCTCTCGCCCAGCAAAGTGCCGGTGATCGCCCTTACCCCGTTCGTTGTCATACCTCAGCACGCACGCCCCACCAACCACATAAGCGAGACGATATTTGAACGGATGCTCAGAAGACGGGACAGATCCCGGGACTCGCCACACGGCCACCTCTGCGAATGCGTCAGGCGCAAGGACAACGCGACGGCGGATTAGCGGAATGGCCTTCATGTTGGACATTATGACAACGCGGGGGCGATGTTGTCAATGAGAAGATGCACTTCAGCCGCCGCGTCAGCGGTTTAGTTCAACTACGTTTTTATCACGCGCTGGATACGATTTGTAGCGACAGGCAGGTGTACATTTGCGTACTTCGCATAGCAGCTTTCGTGGTCAACTCTGAATCGCCCTCAAAAGCACCTTACGCGTGATGCGGATAGCTTCCTGATGCGTCTCCGTAGTGGGTCGCCGTGCCGAGCCGACCAATGTGAGTTGGCTCAGCAGTTGGGGCTTGACGATCTGGCGCGTGATGAAGGGATGCGGCGAGGCAAAGTTACGCAGGGTGTAGGCGGGCAGCACGGCGTGGCCTAGGCCTTCTTTGACCAGATCGAGGATGGCGTTGAGGCCGTCAATTTCCAGTGTGATGATGGGCTTGCAGTCGATGCGCATCATCTCGGAATCGATCAGGATGCGAAAGGCGTTGGGGCGGCTGGGCACGATCAGGGGCAGGGCGGCCACCGCAGCCAAAGTAATATTTTTTTTCGGTGTGGCTGGCATGCCTTTGGCCGAAATCAACACCAGTGCCTCTTCATGCAGCACGCTGATTTCCAGATCTGGCGCGGGCGCGGGGTTGTAGAGCAGAGCGATGTCCATGCGGCCAGCGCGCAGGCCTTCGACCATGGGCACAGAGAAGCCCTCGGTCAGCGTGAGTTGGGCTTGCGGCAGACTCGCGCGAAAAGCCTTAGTCAGCGGCACGGCGATCAGTTTGCTCAAGCTCGGTGGCAGGCCAATCGACACATGGCCGGCCAGCGCACCGCGCACCGAGCCAAGTTCCTCGCGGGCCAGGGCGACTTGGTGCAGGATGCCGCGCCCATGTTCCAGCAGCACTTGTCCGGCTTCGGTCAGCGACACGCCACGGCCATTGCGCAGTAAAAAGGTCTGGTGCAACTCCACCTCTAGCTGGCGCACGTGGCGGCTCAACAAGGGTTGGGCCATGCCCAGTGCCGTGGCGGCGCGGGTGAAACTGCCCAACTCGGCCACGCGCACAAACGACTCGATTTGTTTCAGATCCATGGGGTGGTGTGTAGGAGTGGTTTTTGTTTTAATTGGTATAGCTTCAGTTTAACTATAACAATTTTGAATATCAGATAGTGGTCTATTTTTTGACCCAAGCGTCTCACTTGGGTTGACAATCGCAGCCTGAATCAAAACCTAGTCCCCCCACACCATGACCACCACCATCAAAGGCATTTCGTCCATGGCAACGCGCCAGTTGCTCAACGACTTGGCTGCGGCCTACCAACGTAGCGCCCAAGTGACGGTGGACATTGAGGCTGTGGGTGGGGTAGATGCCCTCAAGCGCGTGCAAGCGGGTGAGCCGTTTGACGCCGTTTTTCTCTCTGCTGACGCCATTGACAAGCTGATTGCCAGCGGTCAGGTGTTGCCCGGCAGTCGTTTGGACATGGTGCGCTCAGGTGTGGCCGTGGCGGTGCGTGAAGGTGCCCCGCATCCCGACATCTCAGATGAAGCAGCGGTGCGCCAAGCCGTGCTGGCTGCTCGCAGCCTGAGTTACTCCACCGGCCCCAGCGGCGTTGCGCTGGCCCAGCTGTTCGAGCGCTGGGGCATTGCGGATCAGATCAAGGCGCGCCTCATCACCGCGCCGCCCGGTGTGCCTGTGGGCTCCCTCGTGGCGAAGGGCGAGGTGGAACTGGGTTTTCAGCAACTGAGTGAACTCTTGCCTCTAGCGGGCATTACCGTGGTGGGGCCGTTGCCGCCCGCCATCCAGATTATGACCACGTTTTCCGGCGGCGTGTGCGCCACCAGCCAGCAGCCCGACGCCGTGCGTGCCATGCTGGACGCCATGAATGAGCCTGAAACAGAGACCGTCAAGCGCCGCCACGGCATGGAGCCGGCCTGAACTTGACCGAAACCTGAACCACTGAAACCTTGATCGAATAGCCTGACGAATTAGCCTGACGAATTATTGGAGAAATTTGCATGAAGAAGCCCCCCATCATCATCGACTGCCACGGCCACTACACCACCGCCCCCCCGGCGCTGGAAGCTTGGCGCAACCAGCAAATCGCAGGCATCAAAGACCCGGCGATGAAGCCCAAAGTGGCTGACCTGAAAATCAGCGACGACGAGTTGCGTGAGTCGATTGAAGCCAACCAGTTGCGCCTGATGAAAGAGCGCGGAAGCGACCTCACCATCTTCAGCCCGCGCGCCAGCTTCATGGCCCACCACATTGGCGACTTCAATGTCTCCAGCACCTGGGCCGCCATTTGCAATGAGCTGTGCTACCGCGTCAGCCAGCTTTTCCCGGACCATTTCATCCCGGCCGCCATGCTGCCGCAGTCACCGGGTGTCGATCCCGCCACCTGCATCCCCGAGCTGGAAAAGTGTGTCAAGGAATACGGCAACGTCGGCATCAACCTGAACCCTGACCCGAGTGGCGGCCACTGGACCAGCCCCCCCCTGACCGACAAGCAGTGGTACCCGATTTACGAAAAGATGGTGGAGTACGACATCCCCGCCATGATCCATGTGTCAACGAGTTGCAACGCCTGCTTCCACACCACCGGCGCGCACTATTTGAACGCTGACACCACGGCCTTCATGCAGTTGATCCAGGGCGATTTGTTCAAAGACTTCCCCACGCTCAAGTTCATCATTCCCCACGGCGGCGGCGCGGTGCCCTACCACTGGGGGCGCTTCCGTGGCCTGGCGCAAGAGATGAAGAAACCTTTGCTGAAAGACCACCTGTTGAACAACGTCTTCTTTGACACCTGTGTGTACCACCAGCCCGGCATTGATCTGCTGACCAAGGTGATCCCGGTGGACAACATCTTGTTTGCCAGCGAGATGATCGGCGCGGTGCGCGGCATCGACCCCGAGACCGGTTATTACTACGACGACACCAAGCGCTACATCGAATCGTCCACCATCGTGGTGGGTGATGACCGCCACAAGGTCTATGAAGGCAACGCGCGCCGCGTGTTTTCTCGACTGGACGCGGCACTGAAGGCCAAGGGTCTTTGAGTCAAACCCAACACCCCACACAGAACTGAAAAAGGAAAACACCATGAGCGTCAACGCACCCCTGGGCATCGTCAAGCGCAACATCGTTCGCGCCGATGCCGCAGCCACCGCGCAATTGAGCCAATACGGCGTGGCCACCGTGCACGAAGCACTGGGCCGCATTGGGCTGATGCAGTCCCACATGCGCCCCATCTACCCGGGTGCGAAGATCTCCGGCACCGCCGTCACCGTGCTGCTGCACCCAGGCGACAACTGGATGATGCACGTGGTGGCTGAGCAGATCCAGCCCGGTGACATCGTCGTGGCGGCGCTCTCATCCCCGAACACTGACGGCTTCTTCGGCGACCTGCTTGCCACCAGTTTCAAGGCACGCGGCGCGCGTGGCCTCATCATCGACGGTGGCTGCCGCGACATCGCGGAGCTCAAGGCCATGGACTTTCCGGTTTGGAGCCGCGCCATCAGCGCGAAAGGGACTATCAAGGCCACGCTGGGCTCGGTCAACATTCCCGTGGTGTGCGCAGGCATGATCGTCAACCCGGGCGACGCCATCGTGGCCGATGATGATGGCGTGGTGGTGGTCAACGCTGCTGATGCCCGGCAGGTGGCCGATGCTGCTGCTGCCCGCGAAGCCAATGAGGGAGCCAAGCGCGCCAAGCTGGCCTCGGGCGTGCTGGGACTGGACATGTACAACTTCCGCGAGCCGCTGGCGAAGCTGGGGTTGACGTACATCGACTGATTTGCAACTCATCTGTTATTTGAAAAAAATGTCCGTTCACACTGAGCCTGTCGAAGTGCTTGCAAGGCTTCGACAAGCTCAGCCCGAACGGAGCTCCTTGATCTGGATGAAGAAAACCCCATGAATCACCTCCGTCGCCTCACCCTCAGCTCGGCATTGCTGGCCCTTGCGGTGCTGGCAGGCTGCGCCGCGCCTACGCCCGCACCCTCAGCCGCCGTCGATCCACAAGTAAGACTAGCGTTGGCCCCCACTGGCAAGCTGCGCGTGGGCGTGTACCTTGGCAGCCCCACCTCTATGGTGATGGACGCCAAGACGGGTGAGAAGGTCGGCGTGGCCTTGGATTTAGGCCGTGAGCTGGCCCGCCAACTCGGCGTGCCGTTTCAGCCGGTGCAGTACCAACGCGTGGCCGAAGTGGTGGATGCGCTCAAGGTGGGTGCGGTGGATTTCACCTTCACCAACGCCAGCCCGGCACGCGCCAAAGACGTGGACTTCACCGCGCCGCTGATTGACTTGGAATTGGGTTATCTGGTGCCCCCTGGCAGTGCCATGCAAAGCGCGGCGGATGCCGACCGTGCAGGCATGCGCATTGGTGTGGCGCAGGGCAGCACTTCGCAGGGCACGCTCACGCGCACCTACAAAGTGGCTAGCGTGGTGCCTGTGCCCTCGCTTCAAGTGGCCGCTGAGCAGTTAAAGAACGGCCAGCTTGACGCCTTTGCCACTAACAAGGCCATCCTGTATGAAATGTGGGACGGTCTGCCTGGCTTTCGCATTCTGGATGGCCGCTGGGGCTTGGAGCATTTGGCCGTGGCCGTGCCCAAAGGGCGTGAGGTGGGCTTGCCTTACCTCAAGCAATTTGCCCAAGAGGTCAAGACCAACGGATTGCTTCAGTCCATCATCGACAAGTCCGGCTTGCGCGGCACAGCCAAACCTTAACCAGTCCATCACCATGCTTGCCACCCTTATTAAAACCTCATACAAAGCGGCCTTAACTTGCGCTGTGGTTGTCGCAGGCCTCTCTAGCCCCCTGCAAGCCACCGCCCAAACCTACCCCGCCAAGCCCGTCAAGATCGTGGTCGGTTACACCGCAGGTGGTGCGGTCGATATCGTGGCGCGCACCGTAGGGCAAGCTTTATCGGCCAGCCTGGGCCAGCCATTCGTGGTGGACAACAAACCCGGCGCAGGCACTAACATCGCCGTCAAGTCGGTGATTGACGCCGCGCCCGATGGCTACACCTTGATGCTCGCCGCCAACGCCTTGGCCGCCAATATGGCGCTGTACCAGCCCGCCCCGTTTGACGCCGAGCGCGACTTGGTGGCGGTGTCCCTAGTCGGGCGTGTGCCGGTGGTCATCGCCGCCAACGCCAACACACCCTTTGCCAACGTGGCCAGCCTGATTGCAGCCGCCAAGGTCAAACCCGACAGCATTGCGTTTGGCAGCCCCGGTAACGGCTCCACCCCCCACATGGCAGTGGAATTTTTTGAGCGTGCTGCCGGTATCAACTTGCAGCACATTCCCTACCGGGGCGGCTCGCAGGCCATCACCGACGTGATCGGTGGGCAAGTTCCGCTGGTGGCCGTCAATGCACTCGAAGTGCAAGCCCACGTCAAGAGCGGCAAGCTCAAAGTGCTGGCCGTGCTCAGCCCCAATCGCTCGGCCATTTACCCTGACGTGCCGACCCTGGCCGAGTCTGGCTTCCCCGGCTTTGAGGCCTCGGTCTGGTACGGCTTCGTCGCCCCCGCCGCCACGCCCAAAGCCATCGTCACCAAGCTGCACGAAGAAGTGCAAAAAGCTCTGCAAACCAAAGACGTGCGTGATCGCATGACGGCGGTGGGTGGCGAGGTAATGCCCGGCAGCGCCGACATGTTTGCCACCCTGATTCGCACCGAGCGCCAACGCTATGAAAAGCTGGTGCGTGAGGCGGGGATCAAGCCCGACTGATTAAACAGAGCTATTCATAGCCCGTTCGCCCTGAGCTTGTCGAAGGGCTGCCCAGGCTTCGACAAGCTCAGCCCGAACGGAAAAATCTTCAATTAACAATGGCGATTAAAGGAAAAACGATGACTTTCACCAAAACCCCAGGCTGGCTCGACTGGTACAGCGGTCCCTCCAAACCCCAATTCAAACTCCCCGCAGGCGCGGTCGATGCGCATTGCCATGTGTTCGGCCCGAGCGACGTCTTCCCCTACGCCCCCGAGCGCAAGTACACCCCGTGTGATGCCTCCAAGGAGCAGCTCTTTGCCCTGCGCGATCACCTGGGTTTTGACAAAAATGTGATTGTGCAAGCCACCTGCCACGGCACGGACAACCGCGCCCTGGTCGATGCGCTGGTCAACTCTGGCGGCAAGGCGCGCGGTGTGGCCACTGTGGGCCACGACGTGACGGACGCCGAGCTGCAAGCCCTGCACGCCGCTGGTGTGCGCGGTACGCGCTTTAACTTCGTCAAGCGTCTGGCCGATTTCACCCCGCGTGAGGTGCTGCAAGACATTGCGGCCCGTATTGCGCCGCTGGGCTGGCACATCGTCATCTACTTTGAGGCGGTCGATCTGCCCGAGCTGTACGACTTCTTCACCGCCTTGCCCACCACCTTGGTGGTGGACCACATGGGCCGCCCCGATGTGACTAAGCCCGTCGATGGCCCTGAGTTCGCCTTGTTCTTGAAGATGATGCGCGAGCACACCAACATCTGGAGCAAGGTGACTTGCCCCGAGCGCCTGAGCGAAGGCGGCCCGCCCGCCCTGAACGGCGAGCAACACGCTTACCGCGATGTCGTTCCTTTTGCCCGCAAGCTGGTGGAGAGCTTCCCCGACCGCGTGCTGTGGGGCACCGACTGGCCACACCCGAACCTCAAGAACCACATGCCCGACGACGGCCTGCTGGTGGACTTCATCCCCTCTATCGCCCCGACGGCGGAACTCCAGCAGAAGCTGCTGGTCGATAACCCTATGAAACTTTATTGGAGCAAGTAACCGCTTGCTGAATCACATACCCGTTCGGGCTGAGCTTGTCGAAGCCACCCTTCGACAAGCTCAGGGAGAACGGTCAACAGAGAAGTCTTATGTCACTTGATAAACCCTACCTCGACGTGCCCGGCACCACGATTTTTGATGCTGAACAATCTCGCTTGGGCTACCACCTGAACCAGTTCTGCATGTCGCTCATGACGAATGAAAACCGCGAGCGCTTCAAGGCCGATCAACGCGCCTACCTGGACGAGTGGCCCATGACGGAGGAACAAAAGCTGGCCGTCTTGGCGCGTGACCTCAACCGCTGCATCAGCGTGGGCGGCAATATCTATTTCCTGGCCAAGCTCGGCGCCACCTTGGGCAAGAGCTTCCAGCAAATGGCGGGCTCCATGACCGGCAAGACCGAAGAGGAATACCGCGACATGATGATTGCCGGTGGCCGCTCAGTCAAAGGCAACCGCGTGGTCGGCGAAGACGGCGATGCGCAGGCCAAAAATCAGCCGCAAGGCTCGGGCTCAGGCGCGCTTTAATCAGGAAAAAACATGGCAAAAATCACCGCATCCGTATTCACCTCCCACGTCCCCGCCATCGGCGCAGCCATGGACCTGGGCAAGACGCACGAGCCCTACTGGCAACCGCTGTTCAAGGGCTACGAGTATTCCAAACAATGGCTCAAGGACAACAAGCCCGACGTCATTTTTCTGATCTTCAATGACCACGCCACGGCCTTCAGCCTGGACATGATCCCCACCTTTGCCATTGGCACGGCAGCGTCTTACCAACCCGCCGACGAAGGCTGGGGCCCGCGCCCCGTGCCCGTGGTGCAGGGCCACCCGGAGCTGGCCGCGCACATTGCGCAGTCGGTGATCCAGCAAGACTTTGACCTCACCATCGTCAACAAAATGGACGTAGACCACGGCCTGACCGTGCCGCTGTCCCTGATGTGTGGCGAACAAGATCCGGTGAAGGGTGCTTGGCCTTGCCCGGTCATTCCCTTTGCGGTCAACGTGGTGCAGTACCCCGTGCCCTCCGGCCAGCGCTGCTTGAACCTGGGCAAGGCCATTCGCAAAGCGGTGGAGAGTTTTGACAAAGACCTGAACGTGCAGATCTGGGGCACCGGCGGCATGAGCCACCAGTTGCAAGGTCCGCGCGCCGGCTTGATCAACAAAGAATTTGACAACGCCTTCATGGACCAGATGATCCAAGACCCAGAAGCCCAGGCCACTGTGCCGCACATTGACTATGTGCGTGAAGCCGGTAGTGAAGGCATTGAACTGGTGATGTGGCTGATCGCACGCGGCGCGATGGACGACCTGGGCGGTGGCCCGACCCCCAAGGTCAAGCACCGTTTCTACCATGTGCCCGCCAGCAATACGGCAGTGGGCCATTTGATTCTTGAAAACCAGTAAGAGGAAATTTAATCATGAGCAAAACTATCAAAGTCGCCCTCGCAGGCGCAGGCGCATTCGGCACCAAACACCTGGACGGCATCAAGAACATTGACGGTGTTGAAGTCGTTTCTCTGGTGGGTCGCCGACTCGACCAAACGCAAGAGATCGCTGATAAATATGGCATCAAGCACGTCACCACCGACCTGGCCGACAGCTTGGCCATCAAGGAAGTGGACGCGGTGATTTTGTGCACCCCTACGCAGATGCACGCCGCTCAGATGATCCAGTGCCTGAAGGCAGGCAAGCATGCGCAGGTTGAGATCCCCATGGCCGACAGCTGGGCAGATGCGCAAGCCATTTTGCAATTGCAAAAAGAAACCGGTCTGGTCGCCATGGCCGGCCACACGCGCCGCTTCAACCCCAGCCACCAGTACGTGAACCAGAAAATCAAAGCGGGCCAGTTCAACCTTCAGCAGTTGAACGTGCAAACCTACTTCTTCCGCCGCACCAACATGAACGCCATGGGCCAGGCCCGTAGCTGGACGGATCACCTGCTGTGGCACCACGCTGCGCACACGGTGGATTTGTTTGCCTACCAGTGCGGCAGCCCCATCGTCAAAGCCAACGCCGTACAAGGCCCGATCCATCCTGCACTGGGCATTGCGATGGACATGTCGGTGCAGCTGCAAGCCGCCAATGGCGCGATTTGCACCCTGAGTTTGAGCTTTAACAACGACGGCCCGCTGGGCACCTTCTTCCGCTACATCGGCGACACAGCCACTTACCTTGCCCGTTACGACGATCTGTTCACAGGCAAGGAAGAGAAGATTGATGTCAGCAACGTGGACGTGTCCATGAACGGCATCGAGCTGCAAGACCGTGAATTCTTCGCCGCCATCCGCGAGGGCCGTGAGCCCAACAGCAGCGTGGCCGGTGTGCTGGCCTGCTACGAGGTGCTGCATAAGTTGGAGCAGCAGCTGGCCGGCTAAGGTGTCTGCAAGCTACTGAAGAGCCGCAGCCCGTTGACGCTTCATCCAGGAAATACGTTGGTATTGCACAGTCGTTCAGACACCCGGGATGAAACCAGAAGGCACGCACTCCAGCATATCGACCAGCGCGCCGACTATGGTTAGCACATTATTGCGGCTTGGCAAGGCGGCTGGGAACTCACAAAGTCGTGCACGAGAAAGTCCGTCTGTGGGGCTACGGTTTCAGGCTGGTTTGAGTCACAGACGACTGGCAGCTTTCGGGTAGTCCAGTTCAAGTCCAGTCAGGAGGCGTGAAACGCCTTCAGCAACGTGGCCATTGCCGACGGTCGTCAATGTGCCAAGCGGTCGTTCTGCGGCATCCGGGAACAGAAAGGCTGTCGACAGCTTAGCGTGTCCCCGCTCTTGTTACGGGTTGTTCAAGACGACACGACGGGTGAACTTGACCGTATTTCCGATGCCATTCACGAGCGCGCGGGGCAGCAGCAATCGCTTGCCACGCAATACTGAAGGTGCAGCAGTGGGATACTGTGCCTTATGTCTACGCCTGATGACCCTCACTGCGTGCGCCATTTCCGCCAGATCTTGCTCTGGCCCCTTCGGCTCATGCCGGTACGTGGCTCGGAAGCGCAGCACGCCAAACCCTGGCAAATGCTTGCTGGAATGGGCGACTCCACGCCCTGGCGCGAAGTGGTGGATGAATACACGGGCGACGCACAGCATTTTCACGAACGGCATTACAACGAGTTCGTCACTTTTTTGCCCTATGTGCAGCGCTTCCTCTACGGCGAGGGCCATGCCAAAGGATCCGGGCAGGCCCGTGGTTCGCCTATGCGGGTCTTTCGCCGCCACGATGTTCGCTCCCTACGGGCGGCTCTTCGTCCGGGTGAACCAGCCATCACACTGGACGTGGTGCATGTGGATCTGTATTTCTTTTTAGACCTGGATCTGGTGCTGCTCAACGTGGAAGTGGCCGCCGACAATCTGGCATTGCCCCAGGCGCAGGAGTTGCTCTATCGCTTTGGCCGTGGCTATCCACCGGGCTGGGATGCCCAGGGACAGCCCCAGCATTGCCTGCACCAGGCGCAATGGCTGGATGGGCAGGGCCAGGTGCTGGCCGAGTCCGATGCGTCCCACCGGGAACTTTTCATGGACCATGTGGCGCGCCACCGCGCACCGCGCATTGCGGCCCATTGGGACTGGCTGTTGCAGCCACTGGTGAGCGACCATTCCGAGCAGACCGGGGCCTTGCGTTATCGGCAGATTGAGTACTACCGCATGCCGCTGCTGGGGTTTTTGGCGGTCGACGATCCGCAGACCATCCGCCGCAGTGACTTCATCCGCCTGGGATTGGTGACGGGTGCAGGCAGCGCACAAGATGGCGGCAAGTTTCCCTTTGCCGAAAACCATCTCAGCGATTTTGAAGAACGCTATTGTTACGACCGTTTCTGGAGCCCGGGTGGTGCTGCGCCCAATACCCGCTACCTTTGTACCGGCCACTCGCTGGTGGTGGTGGGCGATTCCAGTAGCCACTTCTTCAATTGCCGCGACCGTGGCGTACTGGCGCAGTTCAGGCACCAGCACTTTTTACTGTTCCTGATTGCACACTTCCAGAAGGCTGCATTGCTGATGTTTTCCGACCGACTGGCCGAGACGCTGCGCAACCTCGACATCAGCGAACCGGCCAGCGTGCGCGTCTTCAAACGCAGCATCCGCAGCTGCTTTGCCGGCTTCTTGCGCTTCACGCACCGCTACTGGTTTCACGAGGTATCCGAGCAGGCGCAGACGCGTGCCCTGTTTGGAAAAACAGCCCAGCATCTGGGGCTCGATCCGCTCTATGCCGAGGTCAAGGAGCGCATTGCCGACATGAACAACTACCTGGAGGCTGACAGCCTGCGCCGCCAGGCCAACACGGTGGTGCGACTGACTGTGGTGACCATCTTTGGCCTGATCGGCACGATAACAACCGGGTTCTTGGGCATGAACCTGATGGCCGAGGCCGACGCACCCATGGAGCGCAGGGTATTCATATTTTCCCTGGTGTTTTTGATCACCACGGCGCTTACGGTCTATACGATGGTCAAGTCAAAGCGCCTGTCGGATTTTCTGGACGTGTTGTCCGAAGAGCGCGTTGGCGGCTGGAGTAAGTTCAAGGCGTTCGTTGCGATTTGGGGTAGTCAACGTGAACGTGACTGACGATCGGCCAACAGCATTGGGTTGGAACCGAATGGAAGTCGCTTGTTAGTTGCGCGCCGAGAGCACCATCTTGGATGGCCTGGTATCTGAGTCGACCAAGTGATCAGACAGGTTGGTACGGCAAGTGGATACCGTACGCCTCCAATGCAGGCGCCTGCTTACATGTGTTATGTCCGTCGAAGTTTAGGGAGCGCCACGCCCCTGCGTCCCAGTTTCATTTAGAACATCTTTGAGAACGCTGCCGGAAGTAGCCCGGGACGGCGCACAAAAGGTATAGGCCGGTACTCCGTTGTATTGTGTGAAGTAACTACACAGCACACAGCAACAGAGACCAGCCTATGAACCGGATTTTAGTGACCATCACAACCCTCGACCAGCACTTTGATGAGATCGCCAATGGCGGTGATGCCTACCGACCAGCGAGTTGCCCGCATTGCCAAGCTGGTGGACTTTGGCACCACGGTTGCTACCACCGCAAGGCTGACCGTAGTGAGGCTCGCCGCAATCCGGTGGCAATCCTGCGTTTCTTGTGCAACGCATGCCTGCGTACCTGTTCGCGCTTACCCGCCTGCATTGCACCCCGGCGCTGGTATGACTGGGCCATTCAGCAAGTCGTACTGCTGCTGTTGCTGGCAGGCGTCTCCTTGCACCAGGGTTGCCGCCAGACCGGTTGCGCGCGTTCAACGCTGCGCCGTTGGCGGGACTGGCTGCAGACCCGCAGTGCGCAATTCAGCTTCTTCCTTCGCAGTCGGTTACCGGAGTTAGGACGTCTGCCAGAACCGGACTTCTGGCCTCAGGTGATCAGCAGCATGTCCCTGGCGCGTGTCATGACCCAGCTCGATCGGGACTTGGTCGTCCCGTAATACGCAGCACCGCAGTAAGAGGCAAACAGCCAGAACGTCACCGGTTTGGCCGCCCACACACTTTGGAATCTTATGTAAAAGTGGGTTTTTTGCTCTTATCGAGACCTCAACAACCTGAGGTCTTTTATGAACGAAATCAACACGACGGCCCTGTTCCGTCTGTCAGTGCTGGGGCCGCTTATCAGCCCCGAGCAACTGCAGCGCGGGGAGCTACAAACCATCATTCGCCAACTCGCACAGCGCGAGTACGCCATTCCTGACTCTGATCGCCGAATGCTGGGTGAGAAGACGATTCAATCTTGGTACTACGCTTGGCGCAAAGGCGGCATTGACGCTCTGGTGCCCAAGGTGCGCGTGGACCGTGGCAGCTCCAAGATGTCAGCGACAGTGCAGGAGGCCATATTGGCGGCCAAGCGCGAGAACCCCCGGCGCTCGATCAACCAGATTGAACGCTTGCTGGTGGCCGCTGGAGTGGCGCCCCAACAGAGCCTGTCGCGCTCCAGCGTGCACCGCCTGTTGCAGCAAAGTGGCCTGTCCCAGATGAGAGGATCGGCCAGCCTGCCCGAGGAGAAACGTAGCTTCACAGCCGAGTTTGCTGGCTCCATCTGGTACGGCGATGTGATGCATGGCCCACGCGTTGCCATCAAGGGCCAATTGCGCAAGACGTATCTGGTCTCCTTGATCGATGACGCCTCGCGTCTGGTGGCCCACAGTGC
>JANXSU010000087.1 GCA_025356545.1 Comamonadaceae bacterium | reverse complement strand
GTGCGAACCAAAGCCAAATTACGCGAGGCGGCCAATGAGCATATGGCGATGCTCGACAGAACCCCTGAACGGGTCATTGCCTACTTCCAGGATCGTCGGGTGCGTTATGCGGCTTAAGACTTCACCGGGCCGCAGCAATAGAAGCGCTAGGTGATCCGTATGTGGGACTTGCGCGCGCTCGTCTCTCAAGTGGGGGCTGCCTACAATGCCGATATGCGCGTGAAAAACCGAAGAACCCTCTTTGTAACATTTCGCCCCGCCCTGTTTGACGCACTGCGCGACTATTCGCGCACCCGATTTTTACAGGATCTGAGCGCCGGGGCCACGGTGGGCATCGTCGCCCTGCCGCTGGCCATGGCGTTTGCGATGGCCAGTGGGCTTAAACCCGAAGCGGGCTTGTTCACGGCCATCATTGCCGGTTTTTTGATCTCTGCCTTGGGTGGCAGCCGCGTGCAAATTGGCGGGCCGGCAGGGGCTTTTATCGTGATTGTTTACGGCATCGTGGAGCGCTACGGCCTAGCCAACCTGATCATCGCCACCGCCATGTCGGGCGTCCTCTTGTTCTTGCTGGGTCTATTCAAGCTGGGCACGCTGATCCGCTTCATTCCTGTGGCTGTTGTCATTGGCTTTACCAACGGCATTGCAGTGCTGATCGCCCTGTCCCAGATCAAAGATTTTTTGGGCCTGCGAGTGAGTACCATGCCGGCTGATTTTGTGGGCATTGTGCTGGCCTTGTCGGGGGCCTTGAACACCCTGAATCCGCATGCACTGGGTTTGGCCGGGGCTTGTCTGGCGGTCATTGTGGGCTGGCCTCTGCTTCTGACCCGCATGAAGCAAAGACAACGCTGGCTGACTCATCTGGCAATCATTCCTGGATCTGTCATCGTACTGGTACTTGCACCTATGGCCGTAGCGGTGCTGGGCTTGCAGGTGGAAACCATTGGAAGCCGATTTGGAGGCATCCCCTCCAACCTGCCCCGTTTTGTATGGCCTGAGTTCAGCTGGGATTCAATCCGATTTTTGTTAGTCCCCGCTCTCACATTAACGCTTTTGGGTGCAATTGAATCGCTACTGTGTGCACGCGTGGCCGACGGTATAGCCGGTGGGCACCACAACCCCAATCAGGAACTGATGGCTCAGGGCGTGGCCAATTTTGTCACGCCTTTTTTCGGTGGCATGCCCGCCACCGGCACCATGGCGCGCACCATGACAAACATAAAAAGCGGGGCTAAATCTCCTGTGGCAGGTATGGTTCACGCAGCCACCTTACTATTTATTGTCCTGTTAGGAGCGCCGCTGGCGCAACACATTCCCCTAGCCACGTTAGCAGCCATTCTGATGTTTATTGCCTGGAACATGGGTGAATGGCGTGAGTTTGCCCAGTTGCGCCAGTTCCGTCTACCCTACCGCATTACCCTGCTGTCGGTGTTTTTTCTCACGGTGATGGTAGACCTTACGGTAGCTGTTGAGGTCGGCCTATCCGCCGCTTGTCTGACCTTTATCTACCGAATTTCCAGCCTCTCGCGTTCAGAACAAGTAAGCCCCACCGACCACCCCCTGCTCACCCAACAGCCTGGCACCGTCAATGCCTATCGACTCCATGGCGCGCTGTTCTTTGGGGCAATACAACTGGTGGAGGCCATGGAAGCCCAGTTGCCCGATCGAGCCTTGGTGCTGGACTTGAAAAACGTCATCTATGTGGACTCGACAGGTGTCGATGCCCTGATAAACCTTATTCATGCCTGTGAACAGAACAACACACGCCTGATTATCTGTGGCCTGCAACACCAACCGTTGGACATGGCTCACCGTAGCGGTCTTTTGACTCTGATTCCGCCAGAAAACCGTTACCCCGATTTGGTCAGTGGCTTGACCGTAGCTTCCGCTAGCGTCACGGCTTCAGCCATATCTTGAAGCACCCCGGTAAAATGCACTAAAGAGGTCTTTTTCATGAATATTTTGAGTTTTTTCCGTCGCCCTGACTACAAATCCGAAGCCACTCAGTTTCTGGACCAGCTCAAAGCTGCCAAGCCCGAGTTAGAAGCCCAACAACGCCAGGGACGTGAGTTGTTGTGGGACAAGGCGGTAGACCGTCAAGCTTGGAACAACTACCGCACAGCCAAAGTAGCCCAAAAGCCCTATGTCTATCAAACCAGTGTGATTAGCGATTCAAAATAATAATCATTTCAGGCTATGGCCCTTTAAAGACTAGCGTGAGAAGCTACGTATTCAATAGCACTCCATGCGTGACCCCGACTCTGGAATTTTGACTTTTCCGCCTGACGGCTCTGTTCTGGCCAATCTGCCCGAGGTGGTGGACCATGTAGCCGTGGCACGGCTTAACGGCGAGCCGCTGTTTGCGATGCCGCAGGATTTGTACATCCCACCGGATGCGTTGGAGGTCTTTCTGGAGGCCTTTGAAGGCCCGCTGGACCTGCTGCTCTACTTGATCCGCAAGCAGAACTTCAACATTCTGGACATCCCGATGGCGGGCGTCACCCGCCAGTACCTTGTGTATGTGGAAGAAATCCGCAGTCGCAACCTGGAGCTGGCCGCCGAGTACCTGCTAATGGCGGCCATGTTGATAGAGATCAAATCGCGCATGTTGCTGCCGCCCAAGAAAAAGGCCGAAGGCGAAGAAGCTGAAGACCCGCGTGCCGAGCTGGTACGCCGCCTGCTGGAGTACGAGCAGATCAAACTGGCCGCCGCGCGTCTGAACGCCATTCCCCAGTACGGGCGCGATTTCCTCAAGGCTCAGGTGGTCATCGAGCAATCGCTGCAACCGCGCTTTCCCGACGTGCATCTGGTGGAATTGCAAGAGGCCTGGGCCGACATCCTCAAGCGCGCCAAGCTGGTGCAGCACCACAAAATCACGCGTGAAGAACTCTCGGTGCGCGAACACATGAGCATCGTGCTGCGCCACTTGCAGGGGCGTCGCTTTGTTGAATTTGAGAAACTCTTTGACGCCAGCAAAGGCATACCTGTCTTGGTCGTGACCTTCATCGCCCTACTGGAACTGGCCAAAGAAACCCTGATTGAAATCACACAAGCCGAAGCGTTTGCGCCCATTTATGTGCGACTGGCTTATTCTTCTAATTAACAGTTTCGAAACACCTGCCCCGTGACCCCCTCCACCGTTTCCACTACGTCCGCCCATCAATTTGACGTCCTCATCGTCGGCAGCGGCCTAGCGGGCTTAAGTGCTGCACTGCACCTAGCCCCAACGCACCGTGTCGCCATCCTAACCAAACGCGCGCTAAACGACGGCTCCAGCCGCTGGGCCCAAGGTGGTATTGCCGCCGTCATGGGTGAAGGCGACACGATTGAGTCGCACCTGCAAGACACACTGGTAGCCGGTGCTGGTCTGTGCGATGTGGAAGCTACCCGCTTTGCAGTGAGCCACGCGCCTGAGACCATCCGCTGGCTGCAGGAGCTCGGTGTACCCTTTTCGCAAGAAGACGGGCACTTGCACCTGACCCGTGAAGGCGGCCACAGCGAACGCCGCATCGTGCACGTCACCGACGCCACCGGCGCTGCTGTGCAGGAAACACTGCTGGCCAAAGTGCGCCAAACGCCCAACATCACCCTGTTTGAGCACCACACGCTGGTCGATCTCATCACCCCAACCAAGCTCGGCCTAACGGGCGAAGCCCAGCGTTGCCTGGGTTTGTACGCGCTGGATGAGGCCACCGACCAGGTACTCACCTTCAGTGCGCCGCACACCATTTTGGCCACCGGCGGCGCGGGCAAGGTGTACCTCTACACCACCAACCCGGACACCGCCACCGGTGACGGCATTGCCGCCGCCTGGCGCGCGGGCTGCCGCGTGGGCAATATGGAGTTCATCCAATTCCACCCGACCTGCCTATACCACCCGCACGCCAAGTCTTTCCTCATCAGCGAAGCGGTGCGTGGCGAGGGCGGGCGTTTGTTACTTCCCGATGGCACGCGCTTCATGCCCGCGCACGATGAACGCGGCGAACTCGCGCCGCGCGACGTGGTGGCGCGCGCCATCGATTTCGAGATGAAAAAACACGGCCTGGACTGCGTCTATCTCGACATCTCGCACCAGCCACTGGCCTTCATCCAGGAGCACTTCCCCAACATCTACGCACGCTGTCTTGAGTTTGGCATCGACATGGCCAAGCAGCCCATTCCTGTGGTGCCTGCCGCCCACTACACCTGTGGTGGCGTGGTGACCGATCTGGACGGCCACACCGATCTGCCCGGTCTGTTTGCCGTGGGAGAAACCACCTGCACCGGCCTGCACGGTGCCAACCGCCTGGCCAGCAACTCGCTGGTGGAGTGCATGGTTTTTGCGCGTGCGGCGGCCCTGGCCATTGCGCAAGAAAAGCATCCGACTGCCCCGCCGCTGCCCGCATGGGACGACAGTCGCGTGACAGACGCCGACGAAGCCGTGGTGATCTCGCACAACTGGGATGAGCTGCGCCGCTTCATGTGGGACTACGTCGGCATCGTACGCACCAATAAACGGCTGGACCGCGCAGCCCACCGCATTGCGCTGCTGCAAGATGAAATCCAGGAGTTCTACGCCCAATTCCATGTCTCGCGTGACTTGCTGGAGCTGCGAAACTTGGTGCAAGTGGCTGATCTGATCGTACGCAGCGCACAATCCCGCCATGAGAGTCGTGGCCTGCACTTCAGCCGTGACTACCCACAGACCGATGCCACGGCGCAGCCCACTACCCTGATCCCCGCCTCGGCATGAGCCCATCACCCCTCGTCATTTCCGCGTAGGCTGCAAGGACGACAATCTGATTTTTAGAAGTGAGAAGTGACCCATGAACACGCTCCAAGAACAAACCATCACCCTGCACCGCCCGCGTGCGGCTGCGGCCCCGGCCTGCACCCCTTCCAACAGCCCTGAAATAACCGAGCGCTGGAACGTGAACGCGATTGAAGCGCTGTTTCAACTGCCCTTCCCCGAGCTGCTGTTTCGGGCCCAAACCGTGCACCGCGAGCACTTCAATTCGACCCATGTAGAGTTCGCCACACTACTGTCGATCAAGACCGGTGGCTGCCCAGAGGACTGCGGCTACTGCCCACAGGCCGCCCAGTACAACACCGGCGTCGAAGCCTCCAAGATGATGGCGCTGGATCAAGTGCTGTTCGCCGCCAAGCGTGCCCAAGAAGCAGGTGCCACGCGCTTTTGCATGGGCGCAGCTTGGCGCACACCCAAAGACCGCGACATCGAGAAAGTGGCCGAGCTGGTCAGTGCTGTCAAGGGCCTGGGCCTAGAAACCTGCGCCACCTTGGGCATGCTCAATGAAGGTCACGCCGAGCAACTGCGCGACGCGGGGCTGGACTACTACAACCACAACCTGGACACCGCGCCCGACTTTTACGGCGACGTCATCACAACGCGTGACTACCAAGACCGCCTGGACACGCTGGCGCGCGTGCGCCATGCGGGCGTGAAGGTGTGCAGCGGCGGCATCGTCGGCATGGGCGAGAGCCACCGCCAGCGCGCGGGCCTAATCGCCGAACTGGCCAACTTGAGCCCCTATCCCGAGTCCGTGCCCATCAACAACCTGGTGCGCGTGGAAGGCACGCCACTGGCCGACACAGCACCGCTTGACCCGTTTGAGTTTGTGCGCACTATCGCCGTGGCCCGCATTACCATGCCCAAGGCGCGTGTGAGACTGTCCGCCGGTCGTCAAGACATGGGCGACGCCATTCAGGCCCTGTGCTTCCTGGCCGGTGCCAACTCCATTTTCTATGGCGATAAACTGCTCACCACCGGCAACCCCGACACCCAGGCCGACCTGGACTTGCTGGCGCGCCTGGGCATGCAGCGCGGCGCACCTGAAATGGTTTAACGATTTATTGGGAGCCCAGCATGACCTCCACCTCGCCCAACAACGCCAGCCCCTATGGCACCTTGCCCCCCGCCAGCAGCCCATCCACGCGCAAGCCCGTCAGCCTACCGCGCCTGCACGAGATGCACGCCCGCGGTGAGAAGATCACCATGCTCACCGCCTACGACGCCACCTTTGCGGCGGTGGCTGATGCAGCGGGCGTAGAGACGATTCTGGTCGGTGACTCGCTGGGCATGGTGTGCCAGGGCCTTTCAAGCACCGTCGGCGTCACGCTAGAGACCATGCGTTACCACGTGGAGAGCGTGCACCGTGGCGTGCAGCGCGTGCAAGGCACGGCCTGGATCATTGGCGACTTGCCCTATGGCAGCTACCACGAGTCCAAAGAGCAAGCCTTTCGCAGTGCTGCCATGCTGATGCAGGCCGGGGCCCACATGGTCAAGCTGGAGGGCGGCGGCTGGACGGCCGACACCACACGCTTTCTAGTGGAGCGTGGCATCCCCGTCTGCGCGCACCTGGGGCTCACACCCCAATCCGTGCACGCCTTGGGCGGCTACCGGGTACAAGGCAAGACTGAAGCCTCGGCCGCGCAGCTCAAGCGTGATGCACTTGCCTTGCAAGACGCCGGGGCCACGCTATTGGTGCTAGAGATGGTGCCTGCGGCCCTGTCTGCCGAGGTAACGCGCGCCCTGCCGCAATGCGCCACCATCGGCATCGGTGCGGGCGTGGACACCGCTGGCCAAGTGTTGGTGCTGCACGACATGCTGGGCGTGAACCTAGGCAAGAACGCAAAATTTGTGCGCAACTTCATGGCGGACGCAGGCAGCGTGCGCGGGGCCATGGAGGCCTATGTGCGCGCCGTGAAAGACGGGAGCTTTCCCGTCAACGCTGAACACGCTTGGTGATAAAGCACCCTCTCATCACGAACCGTTCGCGTTGAGCTTGTCGAAACGCACTGTCCCACTATGAAGATCATCCACACCCTGCCTGAGCTGCGAACCCACTTGGCCCAGTTCAAACACCCCGCCCTCGTGCCCACGATGGGCAATCTGCACGAGGGCCATCTGGCGTTAGTGCGCCAAGCCAAACCGCTGGGTGATGTGACAGTCGTCAGCATTTTCGTCAACCGCTTGCAGTTCGCCCCGCACGAAGACTTCGACACCTACCCGCGCACGCTAGTTGCCGACTGCGCCAAGCTCGAATCCGCTGGTTGCGATGTGGTGTTTGCCCCGAGCGAAAAGGAGTTCTACCCCGAACCCCAAACCTTCAAAGTCTTCCCCCCGCCCGAGCTGGCCGACATTTTGGAAGGGCACTTTCGCCCCGGCTTTTTCACCGGCGTTTGCACAGTCGTTCTGAAGCTGTTCAACGCCGTTTTCTCTGAGGCGCAAGGCAGCCGCGTCGCCGTCTTCGGCAAGAAAGACTACCAGCAGCAAATGGTCATCCACCGCATGGTGCAGCAATTCGCACTGCCCATCACCATCCTCACCGGTGACACCCTGCGCGCACCCGACGGGCTGGCGCTGTCGTCGCGCAACGGCTACCTGAGTGCGCAAGAGCGCACCGAAGCGGTGCAGCTCTCAATGGCGCTCAAAGCCATGGCCGCGTCCCTACAGAAGGGTGAGAAAGACATCGCCGCCCTAGAAGCCCGCGCCATGCAGACGCTTGCTGATCGCGGCTGGCAACCCGATTACCTGACCGTGCGCCGCCGCCATGACTTACAAGCCCCACAGACAGGCGATTTTGGTGGTGGAGCTTTGGCCGTTCTGGGTGCCGCGCGGCTGGGTAAGACGCGCTTGATTGACAACCTGGAGGTGTGAGCACCCAGGTCTGTTGACCTCGACATTAAGAGAGTCGTTCTCAATCCGCCTTAAACCCCGTCGCCACCACGGCCTTGCCCCAGGACACCGTGTCCGCCGCGATGATGCGGGCGAACTCTTCACGGGTCGTGCCGGTGGCGCGGAAACCGGCATCTTCCAGCTTCGTTTTGCCTTCAGGTGACTTCACGATTTTTTGAATATCGGCGCTCAGTTTGACCAAGATATCTGAGGGCACTTTGGCTGGAGCCACCACACCAAACCAGGATGAAAATTCCAGATTGCTGTAACCCTGCTCTTTGATGGTGGGCACATCAGGCAAGGCCGTGGTGCGTGTGGCACCAGTGCTGCCCAAAGCGAACAACTTACCCGCTTTCACGTTGGGTGCCGCCAGGCCGACGCTGGCAAACACACCTTGCACGTCCCCGCTAAAGAGGCCGCCCAGCGCATCGGCCGTAGTTTTATAGTGGATGGGTTCGGGCTTGAGTTTGACCGCATCACCGAACATGAAGGCCCCAAAATGGCCCGGTGTTCCCGCGCCAAAGGTGGCCATGAACAAGCCTTTTTGCTGCTGCGTCCAAGTCACAAATTCTTTGACATTCTTGGCGGGTACTTTCTGGGGATTGACCAGCAACACAAAGTCGGCACTGACGACCTGGCTGACAGGCTCGAAATCTTTCACCGGGTCATAGGGCAGCTTGTTGTAGGTGCTGGGCGCAATGCTCAGTTGCCCGGTCTCACCCAGCATCAGGGTGTAGCCGTCAGGGGTAGCACGTGCGGCTTCACTGGCGGCAATCAACCCGCCCGCACCGGGTTTGTTGTCCACGATCACGCCCACATTGCCCCAGCTCTCTGACAGCTTTTGGGCCAGGATGCGTGCCACGATGTCGGGCCCCGTACCCGCAGGGAAACCGACGATCAAACGCACCGGACGCACCGGGTAATTGGACTGGGCTTGCACGCCACCAGCCCAGGCACACATGGCCAAACCGACGCCCATCGACAAGGCGCGGCGGGACAACAAGGCTGTTCTTGTGGCTACGGTTTTTTCCATGATCGAGGTCTCCTGGGTGAGTGGTTGCGTTTGAAATTTTGATGCGGATTGCAAGGCTCAAGCCACTTCATAAAAGCGCATCACGACTTGGTCTGGCAGCCTTGCGCCCGTGCCAATGAAAAGACGCTCGCTGATCCAAGCCAGGGCAGGCGATGCGGTTTCAAAACTGGGACTACAGCGAAAATACACCGAGGCAGGATCCACCAATTCACCGCGAACCAATCTGGCCATCACCTCCGGTGAGGCGGTGCGCACCGCGCGGTTTTGCACGTAAATCAGATCGCCACCATCGACCTCCACCACATAGCGCGCATCCAGCTCGGCCATGCGTTCATTGACGATCAATTGAAAGTCGGCACCACCGGGCAAAACCCGGCCCGTCCATCCATGGCCTTGCACCGTGCCGCCCACAATTGGGATCAGACGGCGCATACCGTGCAGGGTCAGGCCCACCTCTTGGGGCTTGGCCACTTTCACCGATAGGTCGGCAAAAAAATTGAGCTGGGGCACAGTCAAATGAAGCATGTCAGTTATGGAGAAGCAATCCGTCAGGGGCGACGCACCAGCACCTCAAGTTGCGGCCGATCTCCCGTGGCTTTGCCGGTGATGGGCGGCTTGGGCAGGCGGGCTTCTCCGGACTCAATCACAAAGTGATGATCGAGCGAGTACCACGGGCTGGTGACGTCCGCATCGGGCGCGGCCTCACCCTGATGCAAGACATACTGGCCGATCAAGGCCTGCGTAACGCCAAACTGCACATCGGTGTCGAGGTGCGGGTCGTCGCTTGAATAGACCTGCGAAAACTGGGTCTTGAAACCCGGCTGGTAAATCATGAAGTGAATGTGCGCGGGCCGCATATTGTGGCGACCCTGCGCACGCAATAGCGCACCCACCGGGCCACTGAGCGGGAGCGGGTAACCAGCGGGCTTGATGCTGCGAAAGGCAATGTGACCTTGCGCGTCGGTGGTGAACTGGCCGCGCAAATTCATGTCGGCCTGGGCCGGGTCTTGGTTCTCGTAAAAACCTTCACTGCTCGCGTGCCAAATGTCCACCTTGGCGCCCACTACCGGGCGTCCTGCTTTGTCACGCACCCAAGCGTTGACGAAAATCGACGGCTCGTTGTGGTGCGTGAGCGCGATGTTGGTGCCATTGGCATAGGCGGGTGAGTCCATGCGCCAGAACGGGCCCATCAGATTGGCCGTGGTTTCGGTCTGGCCTTGGTCGCCGTTGTTCAGCAAACAAACCAGCGCCGACAAGCCGACCGAGCCACAGGCCAACACCACTTCGTTATGCGACTCGGTGGTGAGTTGCCCCAGCTTCGCGATGAGGCCGCAGGCCTGGTGAAATTCGACCTCGCTCAGCTTGGCCTCACGCGCAAAGTCGTGCAAGTGGCGCACGGCGGCGGACATGATCTCGCGAAAGCGCGGGTTCTCGGCGCGTTGCAACTCCGCCAACACGGCGGCGGTGACGTCTTGCTGGTTTTTGATGATCATCAAGCGGCTCCGATGTGGGGCACTAAACCGCTGACCGGCTGGCCCGCTTTCAAGGCCGCCGTGAAGGCCAGCATGCGGTCAATCGGCAGCCGCGCGCGCAGGCCCAAGGCCGGGTTCACATGGATTTCATTCGTGCCGTGCTCCAGCACATGGGCCACACCCGCCAGGCCGTTCATGGCCATCCACGGGCAGTGGGCGCAACTCTTGCAGGTGGCGCTGTTGCCTGAGGTAGGCGCTTCAATGAAGGTCTTGCCGGGGTTGAGGGTGCGTAGTTTGTGCATCATGCCGCTGTCGGTGGCGACGATGAACTCGGGCGCGTCCATCTCTTTGGCCGCTTTGAGGATGGCGGAAGTAGAGCCCACCGCGTCGGCCAGGGCGACCACATCGGTCGGCGACTCGGGGTGCACCAGCACTTTGGCGCGGGGGTGATCCTTCATCAAGGCTTGCAGCTCAAAGGCCTTGAACTCGTCGTGCACGATGCACGCGCCGTTCCACATCACCATATCGGCACCGGTCTCGCGCTGGATGTAGCTGCCCAAGTGCTTGTCGGGTGCCCAGAGGATTTTTTGACCCTGGTCTTTGAGGGCACGCACGATGTCGAGGGCACAGCTGGATGTGACCAACCAATCCGCGCGGGCTTTCACCGCCGCGCTGGTGTTGGCATAGACCACCACGGTGCGGTCGGGGTGGGCGTCGCAAAAGGCGCTGAATTCATCAATTGGGCAGCCCAGATCAAGCGAACAGGTCGCGTCCAGATCGGGCATGAGCACGCGCTTTTCGGGCGAGAGAATTTTGGAGGTCTCGCCCATGAAACGCACGCCCGAGACCACCAGGGTCTGCGCTGCGTGGTCACGCCCGAAGCGCGCCATCTCCAGCGAGTCACTCACCAAGCCACCGGTTTCCTCGGCCAGGTCTTGCAGGTCCGGGTGCACGTAGAAGTGCGAGACCATGACCGCGTTTTTTTCCTTGAGCAGACGGCGGATTTTGTCTTTCAGCGCCGCACGCTCTTGGGGGCCGGGCTCTACCGGCACGCGCGCCCAGGCGTGGCGGGTTTCGCAGGCGGTATCCGCCTGATTGGCTTCAGGGTGCGGCTGCTCGAATTCAACGTCGATGAGTGACATGGTGGTCTTTAGCTAAAACGCATGGAAAAATCAATCGCCTTGATGTCTTTGGTCAAGGCACCAATCGAGATGCGATCCACACCCGTAGCGGCGATGTCGCGCACAGTCTGCTGATTGACGCCACCCGAGACTTCCAATATCGCACGACTGGCGTTCAGACGCACCGCCTCGCGCATATCGGCCAGGCTCATGTTGTCCAGCAAAATCATACGGGCTCCAGCGTTCAGGGCCTCGTTCAATTCGCTCAGGTTCTCCACTTCAATCTCCACAAAGCTGGCCGATGGTGCGAGCTCGGCCACGCGCTGTAAAACGGCGGGGATGCCACCAGCAGCGGCAATGTGGTTCTCTTTGATCAGCACGGCGTCATACAGGCCGATGCGGTGGTTGGTGCCGCCGCCCACGCGCACGGCGTATTTTTGCGCCAAGCGCAAACCGGGCAGTGTCTTGCGAGTATCGACAATCTGCGCGCGGTTGCCGGGCACGCTTTGCACCATCTGCACAAAACTCGCGGTGTGCGTGGCCACGGCGCTCAGGAGTTGCAGGAAATTGAGCACGGTGCGCTCAGCCGTCAGCAAGGCGCGGGCCGGGCCTTGCATGGTGAGTACCACTTGGTCGGGGCTGCAATGCTGCCCCTCACTCACTTGCCATTCAACGCGAACCTCAGGAGCAACATGCTGCAAGGTGGCTTGCACCCAGGGTGCACCACAAATCACCGCTGCCTCGCGCGCCACGATGCGGGCGCTGGCTTGGCGCGTGGGGTCGATCAGGGCGGCGGTGAGGTCGCCGTTGCCCACGTCCTCAGTCAGGGCGCGAGCAGCGTCAGCTTGGGCCAACGCAATCAAAGAAGCTTCAGAAAAATCAAAGTGTGAGGTCATGGTTAAAACCGGATTACATGAAACGATCCAGAATTTTCCGGCTGTCTTTGTCCAGCTTGTCCAGATCACGGATTAAAAAATGGATGCCGTGCGAGTCGCTCACCAGCAGGGTCTGCCCGGCCAGACGGCGAATGTCTTCGTCTCCGCGCAACACAAACTGCGTGTCACCCCGGTCGGTTTTAACGACCCAGGTGCAGGGCGTTGAGAAGCTGGAAACGCTCACGATGGTCTGAATCTCAGGCATGAACTCGCGTGACTCCAGCGCGTCACGAATCAAGCCTTGCGCGGGTTGGGGCACGTCGATCAGGGCATCCAACCAAACGGCTTCATGTCCTTCGGCGTCCATCAGCGCAATGCCGTGTTCAGGTGACTGAATCGGGAAAGCCCGCACAGGCAACACGCCTGGCACCACGCGGCCATCGGCCAGCGTGAGGGTCAACTGGCCAAAGCTGTTGCGTGTCAGCTCAAATTCAACGGCTGTCATACGAGTGCTCATTGCGGGGGTTTTTGCGATCTTTGACATCGTCCAGATCTTGGTCGATATTACGGGCTTGCGCTTGGTAGAGGTTGAAGTAGGCGCCCTGGCGTTCCATCAACACATCATGCGTTCCTTCTTCCACCACTTGGCCACGGTCCAGCACCACCAAGCGGTCAGCGCGGTGCAGCGTGGACAGGCGGTGGGCAATAGCGATGGTGGTGCGGCCTTTGACGAGGTTCTCAAGCGCCTTTTGAATTTCTTTCTCGGTCTCAGAATCCACCGACGCCGTAGCTTCGTCCAAAATCAAAATGCGCGGGTCGATCAGCAGCGCACGTGCAATGGAG
>JANXSU010000057.1 GCA_025356545.1 Comamonadaceae bacterium | reverse complement strand
GGGGGGCGTGGTGGCGTTATCGACAAAGACGCGGCGGATGTTGGTGGAGCGGGGCAACAGGTACTCGGTGAACGCGCCGGTCTTGCTGTCCAGCCGCGCCACGCGGTCGGTGGTCATGGAGCCAGTCCAGGCCTGTTCGTTTTTGTCCAGCACCACGTCGTAGCTGGCGGAGTAGGGGGTGGGCACAGTCCACTCTTTCATCTGGCCGGTTTTGGTGTCGAGCATGCCGATTTTGTGGCCTCGGTATTCGCCGAACCAGAGACGGTCTTGCGCGTCCATAGAGCCACGGCGTGGCGACGCGCCTTTTGTGGGGATGTCGTAGAGGGTGACAGCGCCTGTTTTTGCGTCGATGCGGCCAATTTGCTCTTGCCTGAAGTCGGTGAAGAAGGCGTTGTTTTTAGAGTCCGAAATCACGTCGTAAATGTTGTGCAATTTCTTGGAGTCCTTGAAGGGTGCCCAGGTCTCCACCGCGCGGGTCTTCAGGTCAAAGCGGTGTACGCCTGCAAAGCCGCTGTTTTGCGCCCACACCTTACCGTCCACGCCTGAGTTCATGGGCGAGACCTGGTTCAACTGGGTCGATGAGAGGTTGTCTTCCTTGGGTGGCGTGAACACGTCAAACTTCTCAGTCGCCGGGTCAAAGCGCGCTATCGAGGCTTGGTACATATTCCCGATCCACAGTTTGCCTTCGCGGTCATTCCTCAGCGCCAGCACGCCGGTGGGGTAGTCGGGTTTGGAGATGCCCACCTCAAACTCTTTGACCGCACCACCCGCTCCAGGGTGTGGCAGGCCACGCAGTTGAGCAAGCCGCGTTTGTCCTGAGCCGTGCCGGGCACGCTTTGAATCCACTCGGCATTGGTGAGTTGGGCGGCCAGATCGGCGGTCTTTTTCAGGGGGATATTCAGTAGCGTGGGTTGGCCGGATGCAATCGTTACGGGTGCCAGGTTGTCGGCGTCAAAACCGATGGCGCGGATGCGCAAAGCGTACACACCTGCACCCAGTTTTGCACGCGGAAACTGGTAGTCGCCCGCTTGGTTGCTGAGTATGGACAGGGTGATGGTTGTTCCCATTTTTTGTGCACTCACCACCACGCCTTCCATAGCGCCTTCGGCTTGGGAGGTGACCCGGCCTTGTAGCGCTACATCGGCCTCGGGCAGGGCTGCATGACCGGTCGCAGCCATCAAGAACACAAAGGCCGAAGTTAAAACGCGAACCGTCACGGTAAAACTGGAGGTCAACGTGCTGGGCGCTTTCGGAGGGATGTGTTGATGGGATGGGGTGCTACAAAGGTACTTGCACGGGTGTTTGAAGCGGCCTTATGCTGCGAATAGTCAACGTCGTACGGGGGGCTGTCAATGGGGAAAACGCCGATCACGAAGCGCCTTGTCGGGCCAAGGCTTTGTGCAAAATACAAAGCAAAATCGCCCTTGATTCAGAAATCAGAAAAAAAATCCATTCCGACCTCGTACCCCCAGGAGAACGACGATGAAACTTACCCCCGAACAACTCGCCCAATTCGACCGCGACGGTTACCTGTTTTTCCCCGGCCTGTTCACAGCCGAAGAAACACAGACGCTTTGCGACGCCGTGCCCGAGATCTACAGTCGGCGCGAAAACTACAACATCCGCGAAAAAGGCAAAGACGCGGTGCGCACCAACTTTGCCGCGCACATGTACAGCGAGCCCTTTGCCAAACTGGCGCGCCACCCGCGCATGATCGAACCGGTGGAAGACCTGCTGGGCGAGGCGCTCTACATGCACCAGTTCAAGGTCAACGGCAAGATGGCTTTTGAAGGCGACGTTTGGCAGTGGCACCAAGACTACGGCACTTGGCTGAACGACGACTTGATGCCAACCGAACGTGCCATGAACGTGGCTATTTTTCTGGACGACGTCACCGAGCACAACGGCCCCTTGATGTTCATCCCCGGCAGCCACAAAAAAGGCGTGGTTGACGCCAAGCATGACCTGACCACTACCAGCTATCCCCTGTGGACGGTGGACAATGATTTGATCCGCCAGTTGGTGCAACGCGCTGGGGGCAAAGCGGGCGGCATCGTCAGCCCCAAAGGCCCGGCGGGCTCGATGATTCTGTTTCACTCTTGCCTGGTGCATGCGTCAGGCAGCAACCTGTCACCCTTCGACCGGGTCAGTGTTTACCTCAGCCTGTGTGCGGTCAGCAACCACATCCGCCGCCACAAGCGCCCTGAGTACATCGCACACCGCGACTTCACGCCCATCACCTGCTTGCCGGATGATTGCTTGCTGAAAAACTACCCGGTGGATCTGCCCTGGAAAGACGGTGTGCCCGCCTCGGCCCTGCAAACATCGCTGGCAGAAATTGGGCAGAAAAAAGCGGCCTGAGCACCGGCGGCGTTAGCCACCCGGTGCGGGCCGCTGGGTGATGTCAAGCCCAGTTACAAGCCTTGCATCACAAGCCCAGTAATAGCGCCGGGTTGCGCTTCATCATGGTGTCGATGTCGGCTTGCGATACGCCAGCCGCTTTCACGGCGGCCACCTGGTTCTCAATACCATCGGGCGGCGTCATCATGCCCTGCTGCCCGAGGTCGGTGGACAGCACCAGGTGCTCGGCACCGATATCCTTCACCGCCTGCGCTACGGCTTTGGCATCCACGCGATCCCAATGTGTCATCCACGGGTACTGCGCTTGCGGGCCTGTCATGAATTGCAGGTAGCAAATTTCAATTTTGGCGCCCATGGCCGTGACTTGTTTGGCCTGCTCCAGGCTCAGCCCCGGAATGTTGGTCAGGCCGTGCGTGACCAACATGTTTTTCACGCCCAGCTCGCGTCCGCGTTTGACGACCGCCACCACCTCCTCGGGGTGCACATGGCCGGTGGCTAGCACCAGGTTTTCACGGGCAATGATTTTGAGAACTTCTTCCATCTCAGGCGTGACCTTGCCGTCAATGGCAACCCGAAGGCCCGACTTGTTTTTGTCCACCAGGGTCTTGATGTGCTTGTCTGAGTCGAAGGTCGGCAGCCAGACGATCTTGCCACGCCCGCCAGACATGCGGTGCATCCACTCCACCGCCGCCGGGTTGACGCCACCCACCGAGCTGTTGAGCACAATGCCGCCCCAGATCTCAATGCCGGGCACCTGTTGCATGGCCAGGGCCGCGCGGTCGGCGGTGGTGACCACGTGGTTCTTCAGCACCAGGCCGCGCATGCCTTTGCGGCGGGCCACGGTGGCTAATTCAATGTCAGTGAGGGAGCGCCCAAACACATCGGGGTCTGGGTGCACGTGCATGTCGATCACGCCCGCAGCCGGGCTGATTCGGGGCGGCGGCGGGGGGAAACCGACCTGGGCCAGGGCGGGGCCAGTCGAGCTGAGCAGTGTGCCCAAGGCGAGCAGCAGCGTCCCGCTCATTTTGGACAGTCGAAGTTTGCGGCTTGTGTTCATCATGTCTGTCTCCTTTTGGTTTTTGATCGCGCACCACAGAACGCTTAGGGGCGCACGTCAAAGCATACAGACAAAAGACGAACAGAGGTTTGCGAACAAACCCTGTGAACAAACCTAACTTTAGGAAGCTTCAGGCGCGTAGCCGCAGCACATCCAGCGCTAAACACAAATCCGCCCAGGCCTTGGCTTTGTCTTGCGGCGCACGCAGCAGGTAGGTCGGGGGGTAGCTGACCACCACCGGCACGCCTTGGTAGTGGTGCACCTGGCCGCGCAGTTTGCCCAAGGGCAGGGCGGCGACGTCGGGCAGTGTCGCTTGCAGCAGCGACTGCGCCGCCACACGACCCAGCGCCAGGATGATGTGCGGTTGGATCAGCGCAACTTGACGCCGCAGGTAGGACTCGCACTGGGCGATCTCGTCGGGCTGCGGGTTGCGGTTGGCTGGGGGGCGGCACTTGAGCGCATGGGTGATGAAAACGGACTGCTCGCCCGTGCCGTTGCGCGCCAGTCCCACGGCTTTGAGCATGTTGTCGAGCAGTTGCCCGCTCAATTGGCCGGGCGCATCGGTAAAGGGTTGACCCTGCGCGTCGTCGGCCTCGCTGGGGGCATCGCCCACCACCAGCCATCGGGCTTGGCTATCTCCTGTACCAAATACGGTGCTTTTGCGGCCCTGGCACAGGCCACAGGCTTGGCAGCGGGTCACGGTGGTTTGCAGGGCGGGCCAGTCCAGCGTGGCCACTGCGGACGGGTCGATGGCAGGGCTGGGTGCTAGGGCCGTGTCCGTGGCTTGGTTTGACTTGGGTGCTGTAAATTTATGCTCATTTAGGGCTGCAGGCCTTTGATTAGCAGCATAAGCAGCTATGTTTTCAGGAGCAGTCTTGGTGGCCACTGACGCCTTAACAGCGGGCTCATCAGCCGCCAACGGCTGCCACAGCGTCACACCCATAGCCTCTAGCATGGCGCGTTGACGGGGGTCCAGGTTCAAACTCATGCCTGCATTTTCACAGAGTTTGTGGAGCCCCCCCGTTCGCTCACTTCGTGTAGTTCTCTGCCCCCGAGGGGACTAATTTTTCTAGGGGCGGCCCGTCGAAAAATTGCGCCCTGCGGCTTAGAGCCGTAGGCTCATGACGATGGCGTCTTCGCGCTGGCCGTGGTCGGCCGGGTAGTAGGCCTTGCGCAGGCCAACGCGGCGGTAGCCGTGGGCTTCATAGACGCTGATCGCGCGGGCGTTGTGGGCGCGCACTTCCAGCCACAGCCACTGCGCGCCTTGCCCGCGCGACCAGGTGGCCAGTGCGTCGAGCATCACCTGCGCCCAGCCTTGGTTCCGGTAGGCCAGCGCAACGGTGATGTTGAGCAGGTGCACCTCGTCCACGCCCTTCATAGCCACAAAGTAGCCCAGCAAGGTGTCGTCCGCCAGCAGCACTTGTGCCTGATAGCCGGATGCCAGCGCATCCGTGAAATTGAGCTGACTCCAGGGGTGGGGATAAACCTGCTGCTCAACCCGCAGCACGGCGTCCAGCCGCTCGGGCAG
>JANXSU010000045.1 GCA_025356545.1 Comamonadaceae bacterium | reverse complement strand
TGAAATCGCCGACCGGGCCTATGTGATGGAAAACGGTTTGATCCGTTTCAGCGGTACACCTGCGCAACTGCTGGGTAGCGATGATCTTCGTCGTGCTTACTTGGGGTTATGAGCGTGTTGCGTCTCGCATTTGCTTCATTTGAGCAGTCATTTCTCGCTGAGTCATCACGGGATCAGGCCGGCGGCGCACTCTGCTCCGCGAATGTCCCCCGGCCTTCGGCCTCCTCCTTGATTTCGCTGCGCAGAGCGCACCACCGGCCTGATCCTTCCAACGTGACGGGTATTCGACCGTTGCACACCCAACCTGCTCGCTGCCTTGGCGCTTGGGGTGAGTGGCGTAGCGAAATCAAGGGGGAGCCCGCAGGGCGGAGGACATTCGCGGAGCCACTTACCCCAAGTGCCAAGGCGTACAAACACCTAGCGTACAACCGCCGGGAGTACAAGCACCCAGGCATCGTGAATTCCTAAACGCACATTAGAACGAACGATGAAACGCCGTGAACTTCTTCTCTCGTCGGCTGCCCTAATGGCGGCAAACGCACAGGCGCAAACCACACCCACCCGCATCCTGGTCGGCGCACCCGCTGGTGGCTCCACCGACACACTGGCTCGCGCTTTAGCCACAGAGCTGGGGCGCTTGCTCGGCAAGGTGGTGATCGTGGAAAATAAGCCTGGTGCGGGTGGCAATCTGGCTGCCGATGCGGTGGCTAAAGCCGCGCCGGATGGCAACACTTTGTTGATGAGCTTCACCAGTCACGCCATCAATGCCTCGCTCTACCCCGCACTGCCCTTTGACCCGGTTAAAGACTTCACCCCGCTCACCTGCGTGGCCACCTCGCCGTCCCTCTTGGTGGCCCACCCTGCCTTGCCCGTCAAAGACCTGCGTGAGCTGATCGCCTTGGCGCGCGCTAAGCCGGGACAGCTCAACTTTGCCATTGGGGCCATGGGCTCTTCTTTGCATTTGGCCGGTGACTTGTTCAAGATGCAAACGGGCGTGTTCATCGTCAACATCCCCTACCGCGGCACCGCACCCGCCATCCAAGACGTGATTGCGGGGCAGGTCGAGCTGATGTTCGCCGCCGTGGGCAATGCGCAAGCGCACGTTCGGGCAGGCAAACTCAAGGCACTGGGCGTGACCAGCGCGCAACGATTGCCCGCGTTCAAAGACGTGCCCGCGATTGCCGAAGTGCTGCCGGGTTACGAGTCGAGCGCCTGGTTTGGCCTGTTCGGCCCGGCGCGCATGGCGCCTGAGTTGACGCGGCGCATCAGTGATGCGGCCCGGCAAGCGATTGCTGCGCCCGAGGTGCGTCGTCGGCTTGAGATCGAAGGGGCTGTGCCGGTGGGTAATTCCCCTGAAGAGTTTTCAAAGTTTGTGCAGAATGAAATCCGGCGCTGGGCCAAAGTGGTGAAGTTTTCCGGCGCCCGACCCGAATGAAAGTCCTATCACCTATGCCTCAAACCCTGGCGCAAAAACTAATCGCGCGCGCCGCAGGCCGTGCGTCTGTCATGCCCGGTGAGATCGTGAACTGCAAAGTCGATCTGGCCATGTTCCATGACTCCTCAGGCCCGCGCCGCTTGAAGCCTATGCTCGAAGAGCTGGGCGCGCAGATCTGGGACAAATCTAAAGTGGTGCTGGTGATGGATCACTACGTGCCCGAGCGCGATGAGGAGTCGCGCAAGATCGTGCGCATCGCGCGGGACTGGGCGCAAGACCAAGCGCTGCCCCATGTGTACGACAGCCAGGGCATTTGCCATGTGGTGGTGCCTCAGCACGGTCACATTCGCCCCGGCATGTTTTGCGTGGGGGGCGATTCGCACTCACCTACGGGCGGGGCCTTTGGGGCCTATATGTTTGGCATTGGCAGCACCGAGATGTTGGGCGTGGTGGTGACCGGTGAAATCTGGTTACGCGTGCCGCGCACCATGGCCATGAACTGGTCTGGGCAGTTGAGCCCCGGCGTCTGTGCCAAAGACATGATGCTGTTCATGACGGCGCGCTTTGGCATGAACGGTGCCGACTACCAAGCGATTGAATTTACCGGCACAGCGGTGCGCGCCCTGTCCATGCAAGAGCGCATGACCTTGTGCAATATGAGCGCTGAGCTAGGTGCGCAAGTGGGGCTGGTGGGGGCGGATAGGGTGACTGAAGCATGGTTGACTTCAGTGGCCGGGCAGAGCGCTTCGCCGCAGCCAGCCTTCACCTCCGACCCCGGCAGCGCCGACGTGCAACACGACTTTGACGCCAGCACTCTGAGCCCCCAACTGGCCGCCCCCCACAGCCCGGCCCTGGGCGTGCCGCTGGCCGACCATGCCCACACCCGTATCGACGTGGCCTACATCGGTGCCTGTACCGGTGCCAAGCTCGACGACCTGCGCTTTGCAGCTCAAGTTTTAAAAGGCCACAAAATTGCCAGCGGCGTGAAATTGATGATTGCCCCTGCCAGTTTGAAAGACTTGGCCCAAGCCAAAGCGGAGGGCACGCTGCAAACCCTGCTGGACGCCGGTGCCACGCTGCTGCCCAGCACATGCGGTGCCTGCGCCGGTTACGGCGACAGTTTTGCCGAAGACCAGACCGTCATCTCATCGACCGCCCGCAACTTCAAAGGCCGCATGGGGCCACCCAGCGTGCAGGTGTATTTGGCCTCGGCCTACACCGTGGCCGCCTCGGCCCTGCGCGGGCGCATCACCGACCCGCGTGAGGTCATGCCATGAGCACCCACCGCATTTGGCACCTGCCTGCCGACGTTGACACTGACGCCTTGGCACCCGGCGCTTATATGCAGCACGGCATCGATGTGATTGCCCAGCATTGCCTGGAGAACCTGCTACCCCACTTTGCCAAAGCGGTGCAGCGTGGCGACGTGATCGTGGCGGGCCCCAACTTTGGCATTGGTTCCTCGCGCGAGCAGGCCGCTGGTGTGCTGGTGCAACTGGGCGTGGCGGCGGTGATTGCGCCCAGCTACGGTGGTCTATTTTTTCGCAACGCCTACAACCTGGGCTTGCCGCTGCTCACCTGCTCGGCGGCACTGGCGGACCAAACGCAGTTGCAAATGAACCTCAGCCGCTACACCCTGGCCCTGACTGATGGCACGCCGCTGGCCACCGACCCGGTGCCCGATTTCTTGCTGGACATGGTACGCGCGGGTGGCCTGCTGGCGCTGCTGCGCAATCGGGCCCAAACAGCCTCGGCAAAATCGGCAGAAAAATCGGTAGAAAACCCCGCTTCAAAGGACTCGGTATGAGCATTCATGACTGCGCCTGCATCGTTGGCGCTTACGAGCACCCCTTGCGCAGGGCACCGCATCATTCGGTGGCCCAGTTGCATGGCGAGGTCGCCAAAGGCGTGCTGGCCGATGCGGGCTTGAACAAGGACGACATTGACGGCTACTTCTGCTCCGGTGATGCGCCGGGCATGGGGCCGACATCGATGGTCGAGTACCTTAATCTGCGGCCCCGCCATGTTGATTCCACCGACCTGGGCGGGGCCTCTTATCTCAGTCTGGTCAGCCATGCGGCCCAGGCCATCGCTGCGGGCAAATGCAACGTGGCACTGATCACGCTGGCCGGGCGGCCCTACAGCGAAGGCGTGGCGACCGGCACAACGCCACGCGTGCGTGATCCCTCGCAACCTGATTTTCAGTGGGAGTATCCCTACGGCATTGCCAACGCCAACGGCTACGCCATGTGCGCGCAGCGCCACATGCACCAGTACGGCACCACCAGCGCGCAACTGGCCTGGATCAAGGTGGCGGCCTCGCACCACGCCCAGCACAACCCTCACGCCTTGCTGCGCCAGGTGCTGACGGTGGAGGATGTGCTGGCCTCGCCGATGGTGGCCGACCCGCTGCACCGGCTTGATTGCTGCGTGGTGACCGATGGTGGTGGCGCGTTGATCGTGGCGCGGCCCGAAATTGCGCGCTCGCTGCGCCGCCCGGTGGTGCGCATCCGAGGTGCGGGCGAGACCGTCAAACACCAAAGCGGTGGCACGTTTGACTTGACGCACTCGGGCGCGCGCCTCTCGGGTGCCCAGGCGTTTGCGCAGGCCAAGCTCACACCGGCCGACATCCAATACGCGTCGATCTACGACAGTTTCACCATCACCGTGCTGATTCAGCTCGAAGACCTGGGCTTTTGCGCCCCCGGCCAAGGCGGTGCTTTTGTGGCCGACGGCAACCTCATCTCAGGCGTAGGCAAGCTGCCCTTCAACACCGATGGCGGCGGCCTGTGCAACAACCACCCGGCTAATCGGGGCGGCATGACCAAGGTGATTGAGGCGGTGCGCCAATTGCGGGGCGAGGCCCACCCCGCCGTGCAAGTACCCAACTGCAGCCTGGCCCTGGCCCAGGGCACCGGCGGCATGCTGGCCACTCGGCACGGCAGTGCCACCTTGATTTTGGAGAGGGAATAAGCCATGACGGATAACGAACGCCTGCTGCCTTGCCCCATCCCAACCGAAGACAGCAAACCTTTTTGGGAGGCCGCCAAAGAAGGGCGCTTTCTCATCAAACGCTGCCTCAGTTGCGAAAAAGCCCACTGGTACCCGCGCCCCCTGTGCCCGTTTTGCTGGAGTGAGACTGAGTGGCAAGCGGGTCTGGGCACCGGTTTGATCTACGCCTTCAGCGCCATGCGGCGCGCGCCAAAGCCCTATGTGGTGGCTTTTGTGACCCTGACCGAAGGCCCCACCATGCTGAGTAATTTGGTCGACTGCGACCCTGATTCATTGGCCATTGGCCAAGCGGTGCGCCTGGTGTTCAGGCCGTCTGAAGGGGCTTACCCCGTGCCGTGTTTCGAGCCCGCAGGGGCGTGAGCCCAGACCTGCCCCACTCAGTCCATCTGCGTTTACTGAAAGCATCTGATGATCAACAAAATTGTTCCCAGCCTAGCCCAGGCCGTGGCCGGCATCCAAGACGGCGCGCGCATCCTGGTCTCGGGTTTTGGTGGTGCGGGTCTGCCGTTTCAATTGCTGGACGCCTTGGTTGAACAGGGCGCGAAAGACCTCACCATCGTCAGCAACAACGCGGGCAGTGGCGGGCTGGGCATTGCCAAGCTGGTGTTGGCGGGTCGGGTGCGCAAAGTGATTTGCTCTTTTCCCCGGCAGCCCGGCTCCACCGCCTTTGACGACCTGTACCGCAGCGGCAAGATCGACCTTGAACTGGTGCCCCAGGGCACGCTGGCCGAGCGCATCCGCGCTGCCGGGGCCGGTATCGGTGCCTTCTTCACGCCCACGGGGGCGGGTACCGAGTTGGCAGCGGGCAAAGAGAGCCGCGTGCTAGAGGGCGTCGAGCAAGTGATGGAGCACCCGATTCATGCCGACTTTGCCCTGATCAAAGCCCTGGTGGGGGACCGCTGGGGCAACCTGACCTACCGACGATCAGGCCGCAATTTTGGCCCCCTGATGGCCACCGCCGCCCGCTGCACCATTGCCCAGGTCAGCCAGATCGTGTCCTTGGGCGAGATCGACCCCGAAACGGTGGTGACGCCAGGGATATACGTGCAACGCGTGGTGCAGGCCCTGTCTGTGGCCCAAGCGCTAACTGTGACGAGGGCCGCAGCATGAGCGCCCCTTACCAAGCGCGCAGCACCGCGCAAATCGCCCAGCGCATCGTGCAAGACATCCCCGATGGGGCCTATGTCAACCTGGGTATCGGCCAGCCGATGACGATCTCCAACTACCTGCCCGCTGACAAAGAAATCATCCTGCAAAGCGAGAATGGCATCCTGGGCATGGGGCCCTTGGCGCGGGGTGACGAGGTGGACAGCGAGCTGGTCAACGCGGGCAAACAAAACGTCACTCTGCTCAAAGGCGGTGCCATCTTTCACCACGGTGATTCATTCGCCATGATCCGCGGTGGCCACATTGATATTTGCGTGCTCGGCGCGTTTCAGGTCTCGGTGCAGGGCGACCTGGCCAACTGGCGCACCCTGGACCGCGACGCCATTCCCGGCGTGGGCGGCGCGATGGACTTGGCCCATGGCGCCAAGCAGGTGTTCGTGATGATGGAGCACTTGACCAAGGCGGGCGAGTCCAAGCTGGTGGCGCAGTGCAGCTACCCGCTCACGGGTCGCCGCGTGGTGAATCGAATTTACACTGACCTGGCGACCTTGGCCGTCACGCCCCAGGGCCTGCGGGTGATTGATCGGGTTGACGGCCTAAGCCACGCCGAACTGGAAACGCTTTCGCAACTCAAGCTGTTGGAGTCTGCCCATGGCTAAGCCCATCTTGAAAACACTGCTGCTGTCTGCGGCCATGCTGTTGCCTTTGACCGCCAGCACGGCGCTGGCCTCTTACCCCGACAGGCCCATCAAAATCGTGGTGGGCTTTACCCCCGGCGGCACGGCCGACAGTGTGGCCCGGGTGCTGGCGCTGTCCATGGGCGCGCGGCTGGGGCAGGCCATCACGGTGGAAAACCGAGCCGGTGCCAATGGCAATTTGGCCACCGACTTCGTGGCCCGATCGGCACCCGATGGCTACACCTTGTTCTTCACCTCGATTGGTCACGCGGTCAACCCGGCGCTGTACAAAGAGGCCAAGTACGACCCGGTGAAAGACTTCACGCCGATTGGGCAGGTGCTGAGCGGGCCCAATGTTTTGGTGGTGCCCGGTAACTCGCCATTCAATACGCTTAAAGACTTGATGAGCTACGCCAAAGCCAACCCCGGCAAGCTCGACTTCGCCTCCTCGGGCAGTGGCGCCTCGGTGCACCTGTCGGGTGAACTCTTCAAGCAGATCGCGGGCCTGGATCTGGTGCACATCCCCTACAAGGGCAGCGGCAGCTTGTTGCCCGATCTGTTGTCGGGGGTTGTGAGCATGAGTTTCCCCAACCTGCCCACGGCCTTGCCCTTCATTCAGAGTGGCAAGCTCAAGGCGCTGGGCGTGACCACCGCCAAGCGCTCGGATGCAGCGCCGAACATTCCCAGCTTGGCTGAGGCCGGGGTGCCCGGCTACGCCATGTCCACCTGGTACGGGTTGATCGGTCCGGCTAATCTTCCAGCCGATGTGCTGAAAAAACTGAACCAAGAACTGAACCTGGTACTGAGCGACCCCGAGGTGCGCAAGAAGCTGATTGCCCAAGGTGTCGATCCGGTCACGGGTAGCCCCGAGGACTTCAAACTCTTCATTCAGGAAGAGACCAAAACCTGGGCTGCACTGATCAAGAAAATCAAAGTCGAAGTCAATTAGTCCGACACCTGCAACCTTGCCAACTCATCGCCAACTTCTAGCCACCGCCTTAACGCTTCTTCCACCATGAATACTCCTGAATTCGACCTGCTAATCAAAAACGTCCACGTGGTGCGCCCACTGGGCAACGTGGTGCACCACAGCGACATCGCCATCAAAGACGGCAAATTCGCCCTGGTGGCCCCCGGCATTGACCCGAGCCGGGCCAAGACCGTGCATGACGGTCAGAACCGCTTAGCCTTCCCCGGCGTGGTCGATGCGCACATGCACAGCGGCATTTACTCGCCGCTGGGTGAAGACGCCGTGAGCGAGAGCAAGGCCGCGGCCATGGGGGGCGTCACCTCCAGCCTCAACTACTTTCGCACAGGGCAGTACTACCTGAACAAGGGTGGCCCGTACAAGAAGTTTTTCCCCGAGGTGCTGAAAATTTCGAAAGACCGCTTTCATGTGGACTACGGCTTCCACCTCGCGCCGATGGATAGCAACCACATTGCCGAGATCCCCGAGCTGATTGAAAAGCATGGCGTGTCCAGCTTCAAAATCTTCATGTTTTACGGCTCGCACGGCTTGCACGGCGCGTCCAACAGCCAGCGCGAGTTCCTGATGATCGGCGAGAACGAGCGCTACGACTACGCGCACTTCGAGTTCATCATGCGCGGCGTGCAGGCCGCACGCGAACAGTTCCCGGATCGGGCGCGGCAGATTTCGCTCTCGCTGCACTGCGAGACGGCTGAGATCATGACGGCCTATACCAAGCTCGTCGAAAAAGACAAATCCTTTCAGAAACCTGGCATGGGCTTGGCCGCCTACAGCGCGTCGCGCCCGCAGCACTCCGAAGGCCTGGCGGTGTTCATTGCCAGTTATCTGGCCAACGAGACGGCGCTGCCCAATATCAACCTGCTGCACCTCTCATCACGCAAGGCCGTGCAGGCCGCGATGATGATGGCCGACACCTTTCCCCACATCGACTTCAAGCGCGAAGTCACCATCGGCCACCTGATGCTGGACGTCAACTCCAAAGCCGCAGAACTGGCAAAAGTCAACCCGCCGATCCGCCCGCGCGAAGACGTGGAATTTTTATGGCAAGCCCTTCTTGATGGCGAGCTGGACTGGGTGGTGAGCGACCACGCCTGCTGCCGCCACGAGCAAAAAATTCCCAAGCGCTACTTCGGCAACATCTGGATGGCCAAGAGCGGTTTTGGCGGCACGGAATACCTGCTGCCCGCGCTGGTGAGCGAAGGCACACGCCGGGGCATGAGCTACAACCACATGGCCCGCGTGCTGGCCTGGAACCCGGCGCAGCGCTACGGCCTGAATCGCAAGGGTGATATTGCCGAAGGCTTTGACGCTGATCTGGCGCTGGTGGACCCGGCTTGCAGCTGGACCATCCGCGCCAAAGACTCGCCCTCGACCCAGGGCTACACCCCGTTCGAAGGCCTGGAGATGTCGGCCCGCGTGGAGGAGACCTGGCTGCGCGGCCAGCAAATTTACAGCCATGCGCAGGGCGTGATCGGCAAGCCACGCGGCCAATATCTGCACCGGCCTACTGCTTGAACATGAGCTTGAAGATGAGCCCGTCCGCCGTCATCCGCCGCGCACAAGCCATGCAGGCCGAGCTGCACGTGCCTGTGGCCATCGTTGGCGCGGGTGCCTGCGGGCTGACGGCAGCGTTGATGCTGCATGACGCGGGCGTGAATGGCGTGCTACTGGAGCGGGATGCTGCGCCCAGCGGCTCCACCGCCTTGTCGTCCGGTTTCATCCCCGCGCCGGGCACGCAGGTGCAGCACGCGCGCGGCGTGGTGGACAGCGCGCCGCAGTTTGCAGCCGACATTCAGGCCAAAGCGCATGGCACGGCGGCCGCGCATCTGGTAGCGGCCTACACGCAAACCATAGGCCCCGCGCTCGACGCTTTGCAAGACAAACACGGCTTTCAATGGCTGCTGCTGGATGATTTTCTCTACCCCGGCCACAGCACCTATCGCATGCACGCTGTGCCCGAAAAGACCGGCGCGGCGCTGATGGGGCGTTTGCAAATGGCCGTGGCCGCCTGCGACATCCCGCTGCTTACACAGGCACTGGTGCGCGAACTCTGGCTCGATGAACACGATAAGGTGATTGGCATCGCTTACCAGCGCCCTGACGGTACGTTGGAACACTTGGCCTGCGACGTTCTGATCCTGGCCTGCAACGGTTTTGGGGGCAACGCTGAGATGGTGCGGCAGCTCTTGCCCGCCATGCGCGATGCGCCGTTTGCCGGGCATGCAGGCAACGACGGCAGCGCCATCGCCTGGGGGCAGGCCCTGGGCGCGCGGCTGGCCGATCTGGGGGGCTACCAAGGCCATGGCTCCTGGGCCGTGCCGCAGGGCGTGCTGGTGTCTTGGGCGCTGATGATGGAAGGCGCGGTGCAGATCAACGCGCTGGGTGAGCGCTTTCACGATGAAGCCGGGGGCTACTCTGAAGCGGCGGTGCAGGTGCTGGCGCAGCCTGGGGGCGTGGCGTGGAATGTGTTCGACGCGGCCTTATTGGACTTTGCGCGTGGCTTTCCCGACTTCACCCAAGCCGAGGCTGCGGGTGCGGTCAAACCTTGTTCCGATGTTGATGCGTTGGCCGTGTTGATGGGCTGTGATGTGGCGCGCTTGCAGTCCACGTTGGCCGGTGTTGCGCCCGGCCAGCTTGGGGCTGAAGGCCGCGATGGTCATGAGGACCGCGTCTTCACCCGCGCCCTGCAAGCCCCGTTTTACGCCGTGCGCGTGACCGGCGCGCTGTTTCACACCCAGGGCGGCTTGGACATTGATGCCCACTGCCGCGTGCTGCACCAAGACGGTCAGCCCTTTGCCAATTTACTGGCCGCTGGCGGTGCGGCGCGCGGTGTCTCGGGCGACGCGGTGTGGGGCTATCTCTCGGGCAACGGCCTGCTCAGTGCCATCGCGGGTGGGGCTATTGCGGCCCACACGGCAAGCCAACTTGTGGAGAGTTTGACATGAACCAACTCACGCTCAAACAACGTCTGTCGCAAGACCGCGCTGTGCTTGCCCCGGGGGTCTATGACGCGCTCAGCGCCTTGATCGCCGAGCAGGCGGGCTTTGAAGCGATCTACCTCTCTGGGGCCTCCATCGCCTACACGCAGCTCGGTCGTTCTGATGTGGGCTTGACCACCTACTCAGAGGTGCTTGACACGCTGGCACGCATCACCGAGCGCGTGAACTTGCCCGTCATCGTGGACGCCGACACCGGCTTTGGCAATGCGCTCAACATGATGCGCACGGTGCAGGGCTTTGAGCGCGCAGGCGCGGCCATGATCCAGATTGAAGACCAGACTTTTCCCAAACGCTGCGGCCATCTGGACGGAAAGACCGTGGTGCCCGTGCCAGAGATGGTGGGCAAACTCAAAGCCGCGCTGGATGCACGCAGCAGCCGCGACACCTTGATATTGGCGCGCACCGACGCCTTGGCGGTGGATGGCCTGGACGCTGCTCTAGAGCGTGCCGAGCGCTACCTGGAATGCGGTGTGGACGCGCTGTTCATCGAAGCCCTGCGTACGCCCGAGCAAATGGACGCCGCCTGTGCGCGCTTTGCGCACCGCATCCCCTTGCTCGCCAACATGGTGGAGGGCGGCAAGACCCCGGTGCAAAGCGCCACCGAGCTGCAAGTCCGAGGCTTTCGCATCGTCATCTTCCCCGGCGGTACAGCCCGCGCCGTGGCCCACACCTTGCAAGGCTATTACGCCAGCCTGAACCAGCACAAAACAACGCTGCCATGGCAAGCCAAGATGCTGGATTTTGACGGACTGAATCAGGTCATTGGCACAGCGGAGCTCATCGCCAAAGGAAAGCGCTTCGAGTAGCATGGTGCTTTTAAATTGACTTTTGACCAGCTTTGAGTGGAGCTTTCCCATGTCAGATATTTCACAAACCATCACCCTCGGTGGCGGCTGTTTTTGGTGCACCGAGGCGGTGTTCGTTCGCGTGCGTGGTGTGACGGATGTGCAGAGCGGCTATTGCAACGGCCATGTCCAGCGCCCGAGCTATGAGCAGGTGTGCACCGGGCGCACGGGGCATAACGAGGTGGTGCGCCTCACATTCGATACAGCTCAGGTGAGCTTGCGTCAACTGCTGGAAATTTTCTTTGTCATCCATGACCCGACTACGATGAACCGGCAGGGCAATGATGCGGGCACGCAGTACCGCAGTGGCATTTATGTCGCCACGCCGGAGCAGGCGCAGGAGGCCCAGGCGCTGATAGATGAGCTGACGCAGGAGGGCGTTTTCAGTTCACGCATCGTGACCGAGGTGTTGCCCCTGGCCAACTACTGGCCCGCCGAGGAGTACCATCAAGACTTCTTCGAGAACAACCCCAATCAAGGCTATTGCGTGGCCGTGGCTGGCCCCAAGGTGGCCAAGCTGCGCAAAAACTTTGCAACTCTGCTGAAATGAATCTATCGCAACGCACTCACCGCAAACCATGGGCCGCTAGTCTGGCCCTGGTGTTGGTGTGCGCGCTGCTGTGGGCACAACTACTGGGGCTGACGCACCGTGTGGTGCACGGCTCGCAGCTTGCGGGTTCGCCCGTGGTCTTGCAGGTGGGTGCTGTGACGGGTGCTGAGATCGGATTTTTAGCCCCGTTGTTTGCGGGCCACCAGGGTGCGGATTGCGCGACGTTTGACCAGCTCAACCACGTCGATGCGCTGTCGGCCTTGCCCATGCAAGCCTTGCCTGCTCTCGCTCCGTTGCCGCCCCTGGCCGTGGCGACGGTTTTCTTTGTGCTTCAACACCACCTGCGCCTACAGGCGCGCGGCCCCCCTCTGTCTTTTTGAATCGGCTTTGCTCGGCCGGTCTGCGCACGCCAGTGCCACAGCCCGTCCGTTCTTTGGATTCTTTGAGGCATGACATGACAATTTTTACGCCGCATGGGCGACTCAGCTGGTTGAGGGCGACTCTGCTCACCGTGATGAGTTCGGGCGCACTAGCTCAGCCCAACCCAGACTCAGGCCCCACGCCACCCGTTCACGCCCTGCCTACGATCACCATCACCGGCAACCCGCTCGGGGCCACAGACTTGATCACCCCGGCTGCGCAGTACGGCGGCGAGGCGCTGCTGCTGCGCTCCAAAACCACGTTGGGCGAAACGCTAGACGGCACGCCCGGCGTGAGCAGCACTTACTTCGGCCCCAACGCCAGCCGCCCGGTGATTCGCGGGTTGGACGGCGACCGCATCCGCATCCTGAACAACGGCGGGGCCACCGTAGACGCCTCGGGCCTGAGTGCCGACCACGCCGTCGCGCTCGACCCCTTGGCCATCGAGCGCATTGAGGTCTTGCGCGGGTCTGCGGCCTTGCAATACGGCGGCAGCGCCGTGGGTGGTGTGGTCAACGTGATCGACAACCGCATCCCGCGAGAGCCCTTGTTTGACAGCGCGGGGGGCGTCTCTGGCAAGGCCGACATCGGTTTTGCCACCGGCAATGCAGAACGCGGTGGGGCGCTGTTGCTGGAGACCGGCAATGACCGTTATGCGTTGCACGCGGACGCCCAGGCCCGCCGAACGGACGATGTTTATGTGCCCAAAGCGCTGTCGTGCACCCAGGGCGGTGTCACCACGGTGGCGCAACGCCTGTGCAATTCAGCCAGCGAAACACGCGGCGGAGCCCTTGGTGGCTCTTTGTTTTTTGACCACGGCTATCTCGGCGCATCGGTCTCCACCTTCGCCACCCAATACGGCACGGTGGCCGAGGACGAGGTGAAGATCGATATGAAGTCCAGCCGCTACGCGCTGGAGGGCGAAGTACGACAACTGTCGGGCTGGTTCCAGGGCCTCAAAGCGCAGTTCAGCCGCAGTGATTACAGCCACACCGAACTCAGCGCTGGCGTGCCCGGCACGGTGTTCAAAAACACGGGCAATGACTTGCGGGTTGAGGCCCGCCAAACCAAGCTCGGTGCGCTCGATGGCGTGATCGGTTTGCAGTTGGAGCAAAGCAACTTTTCGGCCGACGGCAGCGAGGCCTTTGCCCCCTACAGTCGCACCAACCAAATCGCGGCCTTTGCGCATGAAGAGCTGGCAACCAGCTGGGGCAAGCTCAGCGCGGGTGCGCGGCTGGCGTCGGTGCAGGTGGAGTCGCTGGGCAACCCATTGTTGGCCCGCTTCACGCCCGGCAGCCGCAGCTTTAACCCGGCCAGCTTGGCCCTGGGCTCTTTGTGGAAAGTGACACCCGAGTGGCAGCTCACCAGCAACCTGGCCTGGAGTGAGCGCGCGCCCAAAGACGCCGAGCTGTTTGCCAACGGCGTGCATGTGGCTACCAATACGTTTGAAATCGGCAATGTGAACCTGGACAAGGAGCGCTCCACCAACCTGGACGTGGGTGCGGCCTGGAAGCGCGGCGCGCACAGCGCCAGCGTGCAGGCCTTCGTCAATCAGTTCAGCAACTACATATCGCTGGAGCCGACCG
>JANXSU010000036.1 GCA_025356545.1 Comamonadaceae bacterium | reverse complement strand
CTGTTCATGGCCACCCCCGCAGGCGAAGACTTTCCAGCGCAACTGGCGGGGCTATTGGCGGCCTTGGTGGGCATGTTGGCGGGGTCGCTGGGCCCGCAGTCCATTGCCAACCAGCAGGCTTCTCATCACACACTGGTTGGGCTCAACTGACTGACTTGCGCCAGGTTTCTGGCGCTGGCTGCCTATAATCGAGGGTTTTGCACCCTATAAGACGTATCCAATCATGCCCATCTATGCCTACCGCTGTGAGTCCTGCGGTTTAGCCAAGGACGTTTTACAGAAAATGTCAGACGATGTGCTGACGGATTGCCCCGCTTGCGGGGCCGCCACATTTAAAAAACAGGTGACCGCTGCGGGCTTTCAACTCAAGGGCTCTGGCTGGTATGCCACTGATTTTCGCAATGGCTCGTCCAGCGGAGAGAAGCCTGCTGCATCGGTCACAGCACCGGCGGCTGATGCCAGCAAACCGGCTGAGCCCACACCGGCCAAGTCCGAGGCTGCGGCCGCGCCTGCCAGCACGGTCGTCCCCCCCGCTACGTCCACTCCTTCCAGCAACACGCCTACCTGATGAACCCTTCAACGCTGGCCAAGTTGCGCACCTGGCTCTTTTCGGGCTTGCTGGTGCTGGTGCCACTCATCATCACTCTGTGGGTGCTGGACTGGGTGGTGTCCACGCTGGATCAGACGCTGCGCATCTTGCCCAAGTCCTGGCACCCCGATCAGCTCTTGGGTCTGCACATTCCCGGCTTTGGCGTCATTTTTGCCTTGTTGACCGTGCTGTTGATTGGGGCCATGGCGTCCAACTTCGTCGGCAACAAAATGGTGACGTGGTGGCACAGCCTGCTCAACCGCATCCCTGTGGTCCGTTCGATTTACTCCGGCGTCAAGCAGGTGTCTGACACCCTGTTCTCCGAAAAAGGCAATGCGTTTCACCAGGCCTTGCTGGTCAAGTGGCCGCATGAGGGCATGTGGACGATTGCTTTCCTCACGGGCACGCCCGGTGGCGACTTGAAAAACCACTTGGTAGGCGACTACCTGAGTGTGTACGTGCCTACCACGCCCAACCCCACGGGCGGCTACTTGGTGATGATCAAGAAGAGCGATTGCATTGAACTTGACATGAGCGTGGACGAAGCGCTTGCCTATGTGATTTCCATGGGCGTGATCGTCCCCGGCGGGCCCAAAGCCCTTACCCTCCCGAAGCAAGCCGAGACTGGCTCGCACTCCAATTCCTGAAAGAAAATTGTTATGACCATGCGTTCCCACTATTGCGGTTTAGTCACCGAAGCCCTGCTAGGCCAAACCGTCACCCTGTGTGGTTGGGTCAATCGTCGCCGCGACCATGGCGGCGTGATTTTTGTTGACCTGCGCGACCGCGAAGGCTATGTGCAGGTGGTATGCGATCCCGATCGTGCCGACATGTTCAAGACCGCCGAAGGCCTGCGTAATGAGTTCTGCATCCAGGTCAAAGGCCTGGTGCGCGCCCGCCCTGAAGGCACGGTCAATGATGGCCTCAAGAGTGGCAAGATCGAGCTGCTGTGCCATGAGCTGACGGTGCTCAACCCTTCGGTCACGCCGCCGTTCCAGTTGGATGACGACAACCTGTCTGAAACCACACGCCTGACGCATCGTGTGCTGGACCTGCGCCGCCCTTACATGCAAAACAACCTCAAGCTGCGCTACAAAGTGACGATGGAGGTGCGCAAGTTCCTGGATGAAGAAGGCTTCATCGACATTGAAACCCCCATGCTCACCAAGAGCACGCCCGAGGGTGCGCGTGACTACCTGGTGCCCAGCCGTGTGCATGACGGCCACTTTTTCGCTTTGCCGCAGTCACCGCAGTTGTTCAAGCAGTTGCTGATGGTGGCCGGTTATGACCGTTACTACCAAATCACCAAGTGTTTCCGTGACGAAGACCTGCGCGCCGATCGCCAGCCCGAATTCACCCAGATTGATATTGAAACCTCGTTCCTGGGCGAGGAAGAAATCCGCGACATGTTCCAAGGCATGATCACCAGCGTTTTCAAGAAAACCATCAACGTTGATCTGGGTGATTTCCCTGTGATGACGTATGCCGACGCCATGCACCAGTACGGCTCTGACAAGCCCGATCTGCGCGTCAAACTGGCTTTCACCGAGTTGACCGATGTCATGACCGACGTGGACTTCAAAGTCTTCTCTGGTGCGGCCAACATGAAGGGTGGCCGCGTGGTGGCCTTGCGCGTGCCGGGGGGCTCTGTCGAGGGCGGCGGCATCAGCCGGGGCGAGATCGACGCCTACACCGAGTTCGTCAAGATTTACGGGGCTAAAGGCCTGGCCTACATCCGGGTTAATGACCTGAGCAAAGGCCGTGATGGCTTGCAATCTCCCATCGTCAAAAACATCCACGACAAAGCGCTGGCCGAAGTGCTCTCACGCAGCGGTGCGCAAAACGGTGATTTGATTTTCTTCGGTGCCGACAAAGCCAAAATCGTTAACGACGCCATTGGTGCGCTGCGCCTGAAAATCGGCCTGAGCGAGTTCGGCAAAAAGAACGGCTTGTTTGAGGCCGGCTGGCGTCCGATGTGGGTGGTGGACTTCCCCATGTTTGAGTACGACGAAGACGCCCAACGCTACACCGCCACCCATCACCCTTTCACCGCCCCCAAAGACGGTCATGAAGACTGGATGGTCACCGCGCCCGAGAAGTGCATCTCCAAAGGCTACGACATGGTGCTCAACGGCTGGGAAATGGGCGGTGGCTCGGTTCGTATCCACCGCGCTGACGTGCAGCAAAAAGTGTTCGACGCGCTCAAGATCACGCCCGAAGAAGCACAACAGAAGTTCGGCTTCCTGCTCGACGCCCTGCAATACGGCGCGCCCCCGCATGGCGGCCTGGCCTTCGGTCTGGACCGCATCGTCACCCTGATGACGGGTGCCGAGTCGATCCGCGACGTGATCGCCTTCCCCAAGACCCAGCGCGCCCAGTGTTTGCTGACGCAAGCGCCAAGCCCGGTCGACGAGAAGCAACTGCGCGAGCTGCACATTCGCTTGCGCACGGTGGAGCCAGTCAAGGCGGCTTGAGCCAGAGTTTGAGACAAAAAAGGCGCTGAATCAGCGCCTTTTTTGATGTGTCGACTCCACCTGATTGGCCGGAGTCGCTATTCATTTATTTCACGGTTGCTTCGCTGCTTGGCGCGACGGGCTTCTTTTGGGTGAACTTGACAGCCGCTTCTGCCAACTTGCGCTTGCGTTCCAGGTTGACTCTTTCGAGTTCCGCATGATTGCTCTTCTTCATGTTGGGATCTTTACCAAATACGCCTGCCATAGTGATGATGCCTTTGGTTGAATTTCATCCGGTTCAATAGGCCCGAAAACAAAAAACCCCGTGCTACAAATTAAGGAGCTTCGGGGTTTTTGCCTACAAGGGCCATCTTGGCGGAGAGGGTGGGATTCGAACCCACGGTACCTTGCGGTACGCCTGATTTCGAGTCAGGTACATTCGGCCACTCTGCCACCTCTCCGTGTGGGCATGATTGTATCAGCCGCGCAACTTCGCAATCGCCATTGCGGCCTCTTTGGGTGAGTCAAAGCCTTCGCTTTGCAGCAGCACTTGGCCTTGGGCATCGACTTGCTTGAAATAAAACTTGCCGTCGCGTTCACGGTACTGTTTGAACACCGGTTCGGTTGATTTCTCTGCCTTGGTTTTGACGGGTGTGTCGGTGCTGCGCAGATCGCGCAGGCCCACGGCGTGGCGCAGTTGGGCGGTGAAGGGGCTGGCAATGCGGCGCGCCTTGGTGGCGCCGGCCAGCAGCAGGCCTTCGAGTTTTTCGGGGTTGTTGATGAGTGCTTCGTAGGTCGCGCGCATGGGCGCAATCTCTTTGTCGATGCGCTCAAATAAGATTTGCTTGGCTTCGCCCCAGGCAATGCCATCCGCATAAGCCTGTCGCAGGGCGGTGGTCTCTGCGGGCGTGGCAAAGGCCTGGTAAATCTGGAACAAGGCTGAGCCTTCGATGTCTTTAGGCTCACCGGGTGCGCGGGAGTCGGTCTTGATGCCAGCAATCAACTTTTTGAGCTGTGTGGGCGATGCAAATAGCGGAATGGTGTTGTCGTAGCTCTTGCTCATCTTGCGCCCATCCAGCCCCGGCAGCGTGGCGACATCGGCCTCGATGGATGCCTCGGGCAACACGAAGTGTTCGCCATAGCGGTGGTTGAAGCTGGACGCCATGTCACGTGCCATTTCGATGTGCTGGATCTGATCCCGACCGACCGGCACCTTGTGCGCGTTGAACATCAAAATATCAGCCGCCATGAGCACCGGGTACATGAACAAGCCTGCGGTCACGTCGGCGTCCGGGTCTTGCTGGGCAGCGTTGTTCTTGTCCACGGAGGCTTTATAGGCATGAGCACGGTTGAGCAAGCCTTTGCCGGTGACGCAGGTCAACAGCCAGGTGAGCTCGGGGATTTCGGGCACGTCAGATTGGCGGTAGAACGTGACGCGCTCAGGGTCTAGTCCGGCGGCGATCCAAGTCGCGGCGATCTCCAGCGTGGAGCGCTGAATGCGAGCAGGCTCATCAATTTTGATGAGGGCGTGGTAGTCGGCCAGGAAGTAAAAACTCTCCACCCCTGCAGCTCGGCTGGCCGCGATGGCAGGCCGAATGGCCCCCACGTAGTTGCCGAGGTGCGGTGTGCCTGAGGTGGTGATGCCGGTTAAAACGCGTTGTGTGTTCATCTCAAAAAACGATTAGCGAACGAGGAGTGAAAAGGGCGTGAGCAAGATGTCCAGCAGGCCGTAGGTGAGGTCCATCAGGGGGATCAACCACAGCTTGTTCACGATGCCCGTTAGCACCAGCCCCATGACAATGAAGAAGCCCCAGGGCTCAATGCGGCTCACCATGACGGCTTGCCGATAAGGCAGCAGGCCCACCAGAATGCGCCCCCCATCCAGCGGCGGCAGCGGAAACATGTTGAAGGCGAACATCACCACATTCACCAAGGTACCGGCCTTGCACATTTCCAGAAAGAAAGGCTCGGGCAAGCCCATGCCTAGCAAGGTATAGAGCAGTGCACCCCACAACAAGGCCTGCACCAGATTAGCCCCCGGCCCGGCCAGGGCTACCCAAATCATGTCGCGCTTGGGGTTGCGCAGGCGGTCAAAACGCACCGGCACCGGCTTGGCGTAACCAAACAAAAAAGCCCCGCTGGTCGCGAAGTACAGCAGCAGCGGCATCACGATGGTGCCCATGGGGTCAACGTGCTTGAGCGGGTTGAGCGTGATGCGCCCCAACATGAAAGCGGTGTTGTCGCCAAAGTGGCGAGCTGCGTAGCCATGCGCTGCCTCGTGCACCGTGATGGCAAACAGCACAGGCAGGGCGTAGATGAGGATGGTTTGGATGAGGTGGGTGGGTTCCATGGTTTGAATTGTCGCTTGAAAGTTCGACGCTACCGGCTCGAAGCTACAGGCCCGGCCTTACAGACCCAATACCGATAGTTCGCCGCGCCCTTGACGGATCACCACCGGCTCATCACCGCTCAAGTCCACCACGGTAGTGGGCTCCAGGGCGCAGGCTCCGGCGTCGATCACACCGGCAAGCTGATGCTCAAAGCGCTCTCTAATTGCTTGCGCATCGTTGAGGGGATCGGTCTCGCCCGGCGCTATTAAAGTTGTAGCTAGTAGTGCGCCATTGTGAAGGGCTAGCAGCTCATGAAGCACTTTGTGTTCCGGCACTCGCAGGCCAATGGTCTTGCGTGAAGGATGACTCACGCGGCGCGGCACTTCTTTGCTGGCTTCCAGGATGAAGGTGTAGGGGCCCGGCGTGGCAGCCTTGAGCAGGCGAAACTGGCGGTTGTCCACCCGGGCGTAACTGGCCAGCTCGGCCAAGTCGCGGCACAGCAGGGTGAGGTGGTGTTTGTCGTCTACGCCGCGAATCTGGCGCATCTTGTCCACGGCGGCTTTGTCGTCTAGGTGACAGACCAGGGCGTAGCTGGAGTCGGTGGGCACGGCCAACACGCCGCCTTTTTCCAGCAAACCCACGGCCTGTTTGAGCAGGCGGATTTGCGGATTCTCAGGGTGGACTTCGAAGTATTGGGCCATCAGGGTTTACGCATCAAGTTTGTGGCGGCTCAAATGGCGGGCGACCTTCGCGCACCGCCAGCCAGGCCCCAGCAGCGCCGCACAGGGCAATCATGCCAATGCCGATCAGGGACCAGGCATCGGGGACATGTGAAAACATCAGCCAGCCACCGACCAGGGCAAAACCAATTTGGGCATACAGAAACGGGGTCAATGTACTGGCCGGGGCTTTGGCGTAGGCCTGGATCAGCAACAAATGCCCCACCGTGCCTAAAAACCCCATCAGCAGCAGCCCGCTCCACTGGCTTAGTGTTTGCGGCGTGACCCAGACCCAGGGCAGGGTGAGGGTGACCAGCAGCAAACCGATCCAGCCCGTGTAGAAATGCATGGTGGCGGCCTCTTCAGTTTGGGCCATTTGACTCGTGAGTACCTGGTACCAGGCGTTGGCACCCACCAAGATCAAGGGCAGCAACATGGACCAGCCGAACACATGGCTGTCGGGCCGGATGATGATGAGCGTGCCCACAAAACCACCCGCCACCAAGGCCCAGCGCAAGGGCGAGACTTTTTCACCCAGGCGGGTGGCGGCCAGCAGCGTGATGACTAGGGGGGTGAGCATGACGATGGCTGTGAATTCGGCCACCGGCAGGTGCTTCAGGCTGATCATGGCCAACCCGCTGCAAGACAATAGCAAGACGGCGCGCAAGGCCTGAAACTTGGGGTGTCGGGTGTTCAAAAGTGCCCGTCCACGCAGCGGCAGCATGATGGCCGTGGTGGCGACGACTTGGAACAGGTAGCGACACCATAGGGCCACGAGCACAGGCACGCTCAGGGTGATGAACTTGGTGGTGGTGTCGAGTGCGGCAAAGCAGGCCAGTGAGGTCAGCGCCAACGCGATGCCCGCCAGCGAATCCGGTTTTTTCACTGGATGCGGTCCGCCAGCAAGTTCCACACCGGCGTAAGTGCACCAGGCAGGTAGGGCAGCGTGCCCAAGTCGGTATGGGACTCGTCAGGGCTGTGAAAATCACTGCCGCGTGAAGCCACCAACCCAAACTCAAGGGCTGTTGCCGCGTAGGTCACGTACTCGGCTGGGGTGTGGCTGCCGGTGACGACCTCCACGCCTTGCCCGCCATGGGTTTTAAATTCGCTGAACAGTGCGTACTCTTCGTTCGCGCTGAACTTGTAGCGCGCAGGGTGGGCGATGACGGCCACACCACCGGCTTGGGTGATCCAGGTGACCGCATCGCGCAGGCTGGCCCAGCGGTGCGGCACAAAGCCGGGTTTGCCTTCGGTCAGGAATTTACGAAACACCTCGGACGTTTCCTTGCAGACTCCGGTCTCCACCAGAAAGCGAGCGAAATGGGTGCGTGAGATCAACTCCAAGTTGCCCGCGTATTTCAAAGCACCTTCGTAGGCCCCTTTGATGCCCACAGCCGCTAGGCCGTCCGACATCTCTTGCGCCCGCTGCCCACGTCCGCCGCGCGTTTGCGCCAGACCTGCTTTGAGCTGCGCGTTGTCCGGGTCAAAGCCCAGGCCCACGATGTGAACGGTTTGACCGGCAAAGGTGATGGAAATCTCGGTGCCGGTGAGGTACTTCAGGCCCTGTGCTTTAGCGGCGACGGCGGCACGGTGCTGGCCGCCGATCTCATCGTGGTCCGTCAGTGCCCACAGCTCCACGCCATTGGCGCGCGCGCGCTCAGCCAGCGCCTCGGGGGTGAGGGTGCCGTCGGAAATGACGGAGTGGCAATGGAGGTCGGCGTTGAGAATGGAAGTCACGCAACCATTTTAGTTCTTAGGCGCTGTCACAATGCGCCATGACTGAATTTTTCACCCTCCATGCCTATGACCTGATGGGCTTTGCTGTGAGCGCATTGGCCTTGTTGGCTTACCAGCGCTACCTGCGCTGGCGCACCCGGCGCGACCCGGCTTCCAGCGCGCTGGACGGGCTGATGGCAGCCCGCGTCGCCTGGGTCGAGGTCATTATGAAAGAGCGGCGCGACATTCTGGCCGTGCAGACCCTGCGCAACTCCACCATGACCGCCAGTTTCATGGCCTCCACCGCCATCCTGCTCATCATCGGTGTGCTGACCCTGAGTGCGCAGAGCGACAAGCTCTCCAGCACCTGGTCTTTGCTCAATGCATCTGGCCCCATCAGCGCGGAGATGTGGTTGCTCAAGCTGCTGGTGATGCTGTTTGACCTGCTGTTTGCTTTTTTTGCGTTTGGCTTGTCCATGCGCCTTTACCACCACATCGGCTACCTGCTCAACGTGCCGTCGTCCATGGGTATTGAGTGCGCACAGCCCTTGCGGGTGGCGGCGGAACTCAACCGGGCGGCGATTTACTTCCGATTGGGCATGCGCTCTTACTTTTTGACCGTGCCGCTGTTGTTTTGGCTGTTCGGGCCGCTGTGGATGATGATTGCCACCGCGCTGCTGATTTTCTTTCTCTTCCGCTTGGACCGGGCACCGCGCAAGGATTCAGACTTGATGGGGTGAGGTGGCTCAGGCGTGGGCCGCTTGCGCCATCACCTTGGCAGCCCACTGGTTGAGGCTTTGCCCGCTGGCCTGGGCGGCAATGAGTGCGGCGCTGTGGACGGCTGGCGGCACACGCAACATGAGTTTGCCGCTGGCCGTTTTTTCGGCAGATTTTCCCAGCTTGGCACAGGTCTCCAGATAGTCATCCACCGCCTCCTCAAAAGCAGCACGTAAGCTGATCACATCGTCGGCATGAAAGCTGACTACATCGGTCATCCCCAGCAGACGTCCCACCAGAATGTTGTCTCGTTCATCAAAGTCAACACGCGCGGTGTAGCTTTTAAAGGTCAAGGTGTTCATGGTTTTACTCCAATCAGTTGTAGAAACTCGCGGGCGCTTTCCACTTGATAAGGTTTAGCCTCTTTTGTGGGATGCGGTCGATGGAAGGTGGCAATGTGGCCCGCATGCACAAATCTGACCCGGGAGCCGCGCCCTTCAATCACGACACAACCACAAGCCAACAACAGTGATTCAATGCGCGACCATTCCAGTGAGGCTGTGGTCGGTTTGGCATAAACGGCCTCCAGCGTTTTCTGCTGCTTGTTGTTCATGATTGCAATTTTAGCAATCACTGCACTTTTTGCAATCGAAACCCTATTCCGCAGCCCCCTCCACCAAAAACCGTACCCGCCGCACGCCATTCCACTCGTCGGCGTCCAGCCTGAAGGCCAGGGTGACTTTGCGCGGGAGTTGCTCGGTGTGGCCGAACCAGATCGCATCCACGGGCTGGCCTTGGTGCTTGAGCTTGAGGGACAAGTGCTTTTCCCCCACAAGCCGCTGCGAAATCACTTCCACTTCTTCGCTGAAGGTGGGCGGCGCAAAGCCCTGGCCCCAGACCTCGCGGTGCAGGGTATCCACAAGGTCGGTGCGGCGGTACTCAGGGGCCAACGGGCCGTCGGTGTCTAGCCGCCGCGTCAGGGTGGCGGCGTCTAACCATTCTTGGGCCACGGCGTTCAAGCCCTGTTCAAACTCATCAAAGCTTTCCTCATTCACGGTGCAGCCCGCCGCCATGGCGTGGCCGCCAAAGCGCAGCAATACGCCGGGGTGGCGCTTGGCGACCAGGTCAAGCGCATCGCGCAGGTGAAAGCCGGGGATCGAGCGGCCCGAGCCTTTGAGCTCATGTTCCTTGCCCGGCGCCTGGCTGGCCGCAAAGACGAACGTGGGCCGGTGCAGCTTGTCTTTGATGCGCGAGGCCACGATACCCACCACGCCCTCGTGAAAATCCGGGTCAAACACGCAAATGGCGGGCGGTGCTTCGTCGCCTTCGTCAAACAGCGACTCGACAATGGCAAAGGCCTGGTCGCGCATGTCGCCTTCAATCACGCGACGTTCACGGTTGATGCCGTCCAGCGTTTTGGCCAGTTCATCCGCGCGCGCTGCGTCATCGGTCAGCAGGCATTCAATGCCCAGTGTCATGTCGGCCAAACGGCCCGCGGCGTTGATGCGCGGGCCCAGGGCAAAGCCGAAGTCGAAGGTGGTGGCAACGCTTGCGTTGCGTGCGGCGGCGGTGAAGAGGCTATTCATGCCCAGTGGCAGCGCACCGGCACGCACGCGCTTCAAGCCTTGGGCGACCAGACGGCGATTGTTAGCGTCGAGCTTGACGACGTCAGCTACCGTGCCGAGCGCGACCAAGGGCAGCAAGGTATCCAGCTTCGGTTGATTGCTTGCATCAAACATGCCCCGTTGGCGCAACTCTGCCCGCAGCGCCAGCAGCACATAAAACATCACGCCCACCCCGGCGATGGACTTGCTCTCAAACGTGCAGCCGGGTTGGTTCGGGTTGACGATGCACTCGGCCAAGGGAAGCTCTGCGCCGGGCAGGTGATGATCCGTCACCAGCACCTGCAAGCCCAGCGCACGCGCCGTGGCCACGCCCGCCACACTGGCGATGCCGTTGTCCACGGTGATCAGCACGTCGGCCCCGCTGTCTTTCACGCGTTGCGATATCGGCGGCGTCAGGCCGTAGCCGTCCACCACGCGGTCGGGCACGATATAGCTCACATGGCGCGCGCCGAGCAGACGCAGGCCGCGAATGGCCACAGCGCAGGCGGTGGCGCCGTCACAGTCGTAATCTGCCACGATGCAGAGCTTTTTGTCTTGTGCGATGGCATTGGCCAGCAGCACGGCGGCCTGAGTTGCACCCAGTAGCCCGGAGGGCGGCAACAAACGCGCCAAGCCATCGTCCAGCTCGTCTTTGCTCTGCACGCCGCGCGCGGCAAACAAGCGCGCCAGCAGCGGGTGCACACCGGCTTGCTCTAGCGCCCAGGCAGCGCGCGGGGGAATATCTCTCGCTATTATTTTCATAGCTGGTTACGCATGATTTCTAAGGGCTTGGGGCCAAAAATACTAAAAATTCTGTGCTGTAAAGAGCGTGGCGCGGCCATGTAGATCTGCGCGCTGCGCTCGCCGCACAGGGTGAGTGTGGAGCGCTCGGGCGGGCCGTCTTGATCGAACGCGCGCATCAACTCAGCGCACAGCGTCGCGTCCAGTTGTGCCCAGGCCTGGCCCCAAGTGAGCCAGTCTTGTTGCAAGGCGGCGTGCATGAGATCAAAGGGGGCGACAAGGGTTGGGGCTAGAGATTTTCCGTTCGCCCAGAGCTTGTCGAAGGGTTCGCCAAGCTTCGACAAGCTCAACCCGATCGGGTGTATGTCTGTTGAAAAATTGGTAGTGATCGGCGTTTTCAAAGCCCCGCTGCCGCTAACCCAAAACGAGTTGACCGGATACGCCCCGCGCTCAGCACGTGCCTCATTCACTGGGTGGGTGTAGAGCAGCATTTGCATCTCGTTTTGCAGGCGGCGCAACAGGGGATCAGCAGGCATCCAGGGTTTGATGTCGCCCTGACCCACCACGCGCTCGGGCGAGGCGCTGACCAGCGTGCGAAACACCTCGCCATGGGCCAGCCAGCGTGCGGGGCTCTCGTACACCAGGGTGATGCCGTCTTCCTCAAAGTAGGGCTGCATGGCGGCCAGCAGAGCGCGGGACTCGTCCTCGCTCAACGCCAGCACCTGCGGCGGATCCAGCGTGATCTGGGCTTGCCCCAAGTTCCAATGGCAGGGGGTGATGAAAGCCCAGGCCCGGGTGTTCGCCGCCAGCCCCGTAGAGGCCGCCTGCCACGCCGCCAGCGGAATTTGCGGCCCGCTTGGCAAACCCAAAGCCCGCGCCAGCGCGCGCTCGTGCGGCAGGGCGGGGCTGTCCTCGTCGGCATTGTCCAGCGAGATCGGTGACAGCCGTGCCAACAGTTGCGCCAGATGCGGCAGTTGCAGTCCGCGCAGCACCTGCTGCGCGGCGGGGTCGCGGCAAACCGCGAAGGGAATCAAAACATGCATGCCGCTATTGTCCGGCTTTATGTGGTCTGGGCTGATGCGCGGCCCTTTGATGGACAATCCCTTCATGCAAATTCCTTTTGAGCTCATTTTGGGCTGGCGCTACACGCGGGCCGGGCGGGCGACGCGGCGCAATGGTTTCATCTCTTTCATCTCGGGCGTGTCCATGCTGGGTATTGCGCTGGGCGTGGCCGCGCTCATCATCGTGCTGAGTGTGATGAACGGTTTTCAAAAAGAGGTGCGCGACCGCATGCTGGGCGTGGTGTCTCACATTGAAATTTTTGCACCCAATGGCGCGGCCTTGCCCGACGTGGCCCGCACGCTGGCCGAGGCGCGGGCCAACCCGCAGGTCATCGGTGCGGCGCCCTTCATTGCCACGCAAGCCCTGCTGGCGCGGGGCGAGGACATGAAGGGCGCTATCGTGCGCGGCATCGACCCCGCGCTGGAGCCTGAAGTCACCGATTTGGCAGGCACGCTGAAGAACACGGCGTTGACGCGTCTCATCCCCGGTGAATTCGGTGTGGTGCTGGGCAACGAGTTGGCCCGCTCACTGGGTGTGCGCGAGGGCGACAAAGTCACGCTGGTGGCCCCCAGCGGCCAGGTCACACCGGCCGGTGTGGTGCCGCGCCTGAAGCAAATGACGGTGGTGGGCACGTTTGATTCGGGCCATTACGAGTACGACTCGGCCCTGCTCATGATGCACACCGACGATGCGGCCAAGATCTTCCGCTTCGAAGGCCCGACTGGCATCCGCCTCAAGCTCAAAGACCTGCATCAGGCGCGTGAGGTGGGTGTTGAGTTGTCACGCAGCCTGAGTGGCGACCTCTTGATCCGCGACTGGACGCGGCAAAACCGCAACTGGTTTGCCGCTGTGCAACTGGAAAAACGCATGCTCTTCATCATCCTCACCCTCATCGTGGCGGTGGCGGCATTTAATTTGGTCTCAACACTGGTGATGACGGTGACTGACAAGCGCGCTGACATCGCTATTTTGCGCACGCTGGGTGCCAGCCCAAAAAGTATTATGGGTATTTTTG
>JANXSU010000025.1 GCA_025356545.1 Comamonadaceae bacterium | reverse complement strand
GGAACAGCAGCTTGCCGCGCGCTTCACGGTGGCCGGTGCTGGCCAACTGGAATCCAGCGGTGATGTCTGCACCCGGGGTGCCGGCCAAAGCGTCCAACGTGCGGCTCGTCTGGCGGGCGTTGCGGGCGACTTCGGTCATGCCCTTTTTGTGGCCATCGAGCTCTTCGAGCACGATCATGGGCAAATAGATGTCGTGCTCTTCAAAGCGGAACAGGCACATGGGGTCGTGCATCAGCACATTGGTGTCCAACACAAACAGCTTGGTCGGCCCGGTGTGGACACGCTTGCTGCGTTTGGTGCTGGCCTCGGGCTTGCTGGCAACCGGCTTGTCGGCCCGCACAGCCGACTCCAGGGCGGCAACCTGCGGCTGGTACGGGGGCGCTTCTTTGGCGACGGGCTTGTTTTGCACCGGCTTGCCAATCGGTACCACGACATTGTTTGCAACAACGATAGCAACAGGGGATTGCGAAACCTCAACACTCACGGTTTTGCGCTGCGGCCGGCGGGGGGCCTGTGCCGAGGCATCAAAGGCTTTGGCAGGCAGACTGTCGGCACGCTTGGAAGGGGCAGGAGGCAGTGGCATGTGGTGTGGCTCGTGAAAAAGGTTGAGGAAAAAACAATGCCGCAAAAGTGAAAAAGCCACCTTGAGCCAAGGTGGCTTTTGTCGGGAGCGCAGTCTCTGGAGTCAACGGCATATAGGCCATTATGCATAAGCTTTGAGACACTGCCAGAGCCGGTGTCTCAAAACAACATGCGCCATCCCCTGTAAAGGCTTAGGCGGCCTTTTTGTTGAGCATCTTGACCGACTTGAGAACGTCGTCCACATGGCCGGGCACTTTCAGGCCGCGCCATTCTTCCTTGAGCAGGCCATCGGCTCCAACCAGGAAGGTGCTGCGTTCAATGCCCTTGACCTTCTTGCCGTACATGATCTTGTTCTTGACCACGCCAAACATGTGGCACATTTTTTCTTCGGTGTCGGCGATCAGCTCAAAGGGCAATTCCAGCTTGGTCTTGAACTCATCGTGGGACTTCATGTTGTCGCGGGACACGCCAAACACGGTGGCGCCGGCTTTCACAAAGTCCTTGTACTTGTCACGGAACTGCATGGCTTCCGTGGTGCAGCCCGGGGTATTGTCTTTCGGGTAGAAATACAAGACCATGGTTTTGCCATTGTGAGAGGTGTTGGTCACCTTGATACCACCGGTCGCATTGGCTTCGAACTCGGGGAGGGGTTTATTGACAACAATCGCCATAGGATATAAAAGTCTCGCGTGCAGGTGTCAGGCATGGTGAAGGGTGGGAACCGGGCAAACGGCAACCACCCTAGACCGCAACCCATGATTTTACTCTGAAACGCACGCCCACCCCTTGCCGTCGCCTTGCGAATTCACAGCAGCAGTGCGGCTATCACCCTTCGTCCCTCGGCCGCCAGAAAATTAAAGGTGCGGCAAGCGGCCTGGGTGTCCATGGTTTCCACCCCTATGCGCTGGGCATACAGGTTTTGCAGGCAGCTCGGATGGGGGAAGCGAATGCGCTCACCACTGCCAAAAATGATCAGCGCGGGCTGCAAGGCAATGAAGGGGTCGAAGTGCTCCGGCTGCAAAGCCTCAAATCCGGGGCATTGCCACAGCGCGCTGCCGGACTGGGCGTTGACAAAGAGGTTGTGGGTGAACATCTCGCCGTTGACACTGACCCATCCCGCTCCGTAGCCGGTGATGCTGGGGCCGCTGGCGGCGTCGGGTTGAAGTTTCATGGTGGGGGCTGCAGGTGAAAAACGGGGGAATAACAGTGGTCAAATTATAGGTTTCGCCCTGCAACCCTTGTTGGAGAGACTTTGAGAACCATTCGAAAATCAGCCAAGCTGGCCAACGTCTGCTACGACATCCGCGGCCCCATCATGGACCGTGCCCGGCAGATGGAGGAAGAGGGGCAAAAAATCATCAAACTCAACATCGGCAACCTGGCGGTGTTTGGCTTTGATTCGCCCGAAGAGATCCAGCAGGACATGATCCGCAACCTGCCCAACTCGGCCGGCTATTCGGACAGCAAGGGTATTTTTGCGGCGCGCAAGGCGGTCATGCACGAAACCCAGAAGCAAGGCATTCTGGGCGTCACCCTGGATGATATTTACTTGGGTAACGGGGCTTCTGAACTGATTGTGATGGCCACCAACGGCCTGCTCGATGATGGCGACGAGCTGCTGCTGCCGGCCCCTGACTACCCGCTGTGGACCGCTGCGGCCAACGAACCCATACTGCGGGTATTTTCCCGCTGCTTCAAGCATCAAACGATCCCGCGTGACCTTAGCGATCACACTGGCGGCGGCGATGGAAAGACTGAGCGCGTCCCCTTTCACCAAGGCTTGTTGCTTGATGGGAA
>JANXSU010000224.1 GCA_025356545.1 Comamonadaceae bacterium | reverse complement strand
GTCGCGCCAGGTGACGGAAGAAGGTGCTTTCCCGGTGAAGAAGATGCCGGTTCGGGTGATTGCGCTAGAGAAAAAATCAGACGACGTGATGCTGCTCAAGCTCCAGCTACCGGCCAATGATGCTTTTGCTTTTCACACCGGGCAGTACGTGGAGTTTTTGTTGCGCGATGGTGCGCGACGTAGCTACTCCATGGCCAATGCGCCGATTCTCGGGGAGGCCCAGCCCGCAGCCACGCCACCGGTCGGCTCCCAGATCGAGCTGCACATTCGCCACATGCCCGGTGGCAAGTTCACCGACCATGTCTTTGGTGCGATGAAAGAAAAAGAAATCTTGCGGATCGAAGGACCCTACGGCAGCTTCTACCTGCGTGAGGACTCGACCAAGCCAATCGTTCTGCTGGCCTCAGGCACAGGCTTTGCGCCCATCAAGGCCATCATTGAGCACATGCAGCACAAGGGAATTACCCGCCCCGCCACGCTCTACTGGGGTGGTCGCCGCCCGGCCGATTTGTACATGCACGATTGGGTGTTGGAACAAGTGTCCAAGATGCCTAACCTGCGTTACGTGCCTGTGGTGTCCAATGCCTTGCCAGAAGATGCGTGGCAAGGTCGCACGGGCTTTGTGCATCAGGCCGTGGTGCAAGACACACCCGACTTGTCGGCCTACCAGGTGTACGCCTGCGGCGCGCCCATCGTGGTGGATTCGGCCAGAAACACCTACACCGGCCAGGCGGGTCTGCCTGCCGATGAGTTTTATGCCGACGCTTTCGTCACCGAGGCTGACAAAGCCAAAGCATGATCCAGACTTTGGCCATCACACGAGGGGAAGTTAGGGCTTAGCGTGAGGGCGGTCTTTGCGACCGTCGTGGTTTAAATCGCGCTGACCGTCGTGCTTCTCGCGGGCAATATCACGACTGGCCTTGTTCTGCATGCGTGCAAGGCGCTCTCGCTCTTTGGGTGTGACCGTGCCATCGGCTTTGGCCTTGGCTTCTACGTTGTTGATGCGGCCTTGCTGCTTTTCCAGTCGCGCAGTTTCACGCGGGGTCAACTGACCTGAGCCCACACCTTGTTGGATACGCAGCTCCTGATTAGCTTCACGTTGGTCGATTCGCGGCGTGGCAGTTTGCGCCAAAGTTACACCACTCACAGCAATCGCCAAGGCACCCATCAACAATTTGATCGTCATACAAAGCTCCATTTTTGAGATTAAACATGGAAACATGTTCCACGAGTATTTAACGCAGCCTCATCGTACGTCGCAGGACAACCACACTAAAAAATTTGTAAGAAATTGTCACTTTGAGCATAAGAGTTTTCTTTAGATCCTGCTTCACCTAATTGATAACAATATGGTTAGCCTTGAGCAAGGCGCTCCAGCGGTCAATTTCGCTTTGAATGAAAACAGCAAACTCGTCCGGAGTGGCCTTGACGACCTCCATGTTCTGCTTGGCTAACTGCGCACGCGCCTCAGGGTTATCCAACGCTTTATTGAGCGAGGAGGCGAGTTTTTCAACCACGGCTGTAGCGGTACCCTTGGGTGCAAGCAAGCCGAACCAGAGCGACACATTGAAGCCAGACAACCCCGACTCCTCCAGCGTGGGAACATCAAGCAGACTGGTACGCCGGTTACCGGTCGTCGCCAGCGCGATGAGCTTGCCAGACTTGATGTGCGGGAGAACGCTGGAAGCTGGAGAGAACATAACCGGCACCAGACCCGACAAAACATCGTTCATGGCTGCAGAGCTTCCCTTGTACGGGATGTGCTGCATCTTCACGCCGGTACGTGACTCAAATAGTTCAGCCGACATATGGGGTGAACTGCCTGAACCGGATGAGGCAAAGGAAATACTGTCGGGCTTGGATTTGGCAAGTGCAATGAGATCGCGTACTGACTTCACGTTAAGCGAAGGATGCACAACCAGAATATTGGGTATGGTCGCCACCAGGCCCACCGGCACCAGGCTTTTGTAGGCCCGGCTCTGTGCGTTGTCGCCAGCGGCGGCGTTGACCGTGGCCGATGACGAGCTGAACAAAAGTGTGTAACCATCGCCCGCCGCATTGGCCACGGCTTCGGTGGCGATGCCGCTGGCTGCGCCAGAGCGGTTTTCCACAATGAACTGCTGACCCAAGATAGGGCGAATGTGTTCAGCCAAAATACGCGCCGCCGTATCGGTGGCACTTCCCGCAGGAAACCCTACCACCAGCTTGACAGGCTTGCTCGGATAGGCGGTCTGCGCCTGGGCACTGCCCAGGCAAAACACAAAGGCCGCGATGACCGGTGCCACCATCAACAGGCATCGTTGGATGTTCACGCACGCTCCAAAATAGTCAAACCACGAACCCGGTCCAGCAAGTACATGAGGCCTCGCTCATCGACAGTGACGTCATTGCTCTGGGCGCGCGGTAAGTGACCGGTGGGCTCGGGCACATAGGAGGCAACTTCACGCACGGCATGCGGATTAGAGAAGTCGATCACGCGCAGGCCGTGCGCAAACCACGCCACTGGCAACTCGGTGCCAGTGATGATTTCGCAAGGCTGATGACAGCCGGTATAGATGGGGCGCGGTGAGCCGTCTTCCCCTTCCACCTGGAAGCTGCCGAAAGGCACGGGCCGCGTTTCGTCATTGATGTCCACCATCCACAGAAAAGCGGGCGGCTGATCTTCACTGCGAAACACATCTTCGTCAGCCACGATCATGAGGTTGCGGTTGCGCACCTTGAAGGGGATGGGTAGGGCCGTATGGGTGGGCCAGGGGAAAACACCGTTCCAGTGAAGCGATGACACCAGCTTGGGGCGCGACATGTCCTCGATATCAAGAATCACGGTGCCGCCGAACCAGTAGCTGGTGTACAGGCGGTTGCCCATGCGCAGCGGATGGTGGCAGCGGTGGTTCGCACCCTCCCAGGTTTTTACTTCGCCGCCACCGGTCCATTGCCCGGGCATCCACCAGCGGCTCACCTCTTCAGGCTTGGCGGGGTTGCGCAGGTCAATGATCTTCATGATGTGGCCGACATAGCCTTCTTCGGTGGACGAGATGTAGGCGAATTCGCCATCAAAATCGAAACGATGCACACCCTTGCCTGCCGTCTCCCATTGGCAAATCAGCTTGGGATCGGCGGGTTTGGAAACGTCATAAATGCCCAGACCTCCTTTGAAGCCATCAGGTGCCAAACCGGTCGCCATGAATTCGCGGTTGATCACCATGATGTCGTTCTTCACGCGCACTTTGTGCGAGTGAGTGCCCGGCACCATGCCCAAGCGTGAGATGGTGCGCGGGTGGCGGGGGTCGCTCACATCAACGATGGTGGTGCCATCGGGATTGCTCATGTTGCCAATGTAGGCGATCTTATTTTTAACGACCACTTGACCGCCGCCGGGGCAATCCACGTAAGCCACTTTTTTAATACCGATACCTTGTCCCATGATGTCCTTTGGTTGAAGCGCCACTGGCGATGGCTGAATCTATCGTCTCTTGCATCACAGCACAAATACAATTACCGGGTTAAGCGATACCAATTCTTGCATCACCACCCATGAGCAACTCACCCACACCTGCATCGCCTTCAAGTGAAACGGCACTACCTGACTGGTATTTACGCTCACGCTTGAAGATGCGTCAGATTTTGCTGCTGGTCGCTCTGGACGAGCACCGCAGCTTGCACAAAGCGGCGGCCCAAGTCAGCATGACGCAACCCGCAGCGACGCGTTTGTTGGCTGATTTGGAGCGCTTGCTGGGTGTGCGCCTGTTCGACCGCAACGCCCGTGGCGTGCAGCCCAATGCCTATGGTGAAAGCTTGATCCGCCATTCACGCATGATGCTGGCGACGCTGGACCATGCCCGCGACGAGATCAACGCCATCTCATCGGGCACCACCGGCAGGACTTGCATTGGTGCTTTGTTGGTGGCAGCGCCCACCTTGGTTCCGCGTGGCATCGTCCGCTTCAAACACCGCCAGCCCAACCACACGGTGCAGGTGCGTGAAGGCACAACGGCTGCCCTCTTACCTGCTCTGTGGCGCGGTGAACTTGATCTGGTGGTGGGACGCGTCGCCCATGAGGTGGAGGCCGCCGGTCTGAAATTTGAAGCGCTATACGATGAGCCCATGTGCGTGGTGGCACGCGCCGGTCATCCTCTAGGGCGACGCCGCACACTTAAGCTCACCACGCTGGCTCAAGAGCAGTGGATTCTTCCGACGCCGGACAGTGTTTACCGTCGGCGGCTGGACGACGCTTTTAGGCAGGCGGGCGTCGAACCACCGCAGCGCATCGTTGAATCTTTGTCCATCCTGTCCAACATCATGATGGTGCAAGAAACGGACATGCTTGCGGTCATGCCAGGCCGAGTCGCAACTCATTACGCTGAACTGGGTGAGATTCGAATCTTGCCGGTTAAACCCCCTGCGCTGTCCGGGCCTGTGGGTGTGATCACGCTCGTCGGACGCCCACTGACGCCTGCGGCCATGGATTTAATCCAGGCCCTGCGTGAAGCAGCGTTTGACACCTAAAAATTGCGCTGGGTTTCAAATCCAGCCGCAGAATTTTCTTCACAATGCAGCCATGACAAAAACATATCTCCACCCCTTAACCGTGGTTCTCACCCTGTTTGGCATGATGATCATCGCCCCAATGTCCAACGCACAAATACAGGTAAATGTGCAGGCACAGACCAAGCCCATCCGCCTCATCGTGCCCTACGCCGCCGGCGGGCCGATTGACATCACGGCTCGCGCACTGGCCGAGCAAGTCAAAAACACACTCGGCCCCGTCATCATCGACAACCGGCCCGGCGCGGGCGGCAACATCGGGGCCGACGCTGTGGCCAAGGCCGCACCCGATGGATTGACGATTGGCATCGCCGCCACGGCCACCCACGCGGTGAACCCGTGGCTGTACCGCAAGATGCCTTACAACACAGCGACTGATTTCGCACCCATCACACAGATGGTGCGCGTGCCCAATGTGCTGGTGATGAATGCCGACACGGCCCGGCGCTTGAACATCAACTCGCTCAAAGACCTCATCGCTTACGCCAAAGCGCACCCCGCCCAGCTCAACTACGGCAGCGGTGGCAACGGCAGCGCAGGCCATTTGGCGGGGGAAATGTTCAAGGCCCGGGCGGGAATTTTTGCGCTGCACATCCCCTACAACGGCGGCAACCCCGCACAGCTGGCCCTGCTCAGCGCGCAAGTGGACTTCAACTTTGACAACCTCGCCACGGCTGCGCCCAACATCCGATCCGGCAAGCTCAAGGCGCTGGCAGTGACGACGCTGCAGCGCTCCCCCGCCCTGCCTGATGTGCCGCCAGTGGCCGACACCTTCAAAGGCTTTGCCATTGACACTTGGTGGGGTCTGGTGGCGCCCGCAGGCACGCCCAAGGCCGAGATCGATCGGTTGAATCAAGCCTTTGTAATGGCGCTCAACGCGACTGAGACCAAGGCCCGCTTTGCCAACCTGCTGGCAGAACCCGTGCCGACGACGCCGCAGGACTTTGCCGCCTTCATGCACGACGAGTTGAAAAAATACGAAGGCCTTGTGAAAGCCTCAGGCGCTCAGGTGGACTGAGAACTCAAGCCACGTATCAGGCCACCTCGCCCAGGTACGCTGCACGCACCGCCGGGTCATGGCGCAGCGTCTGGGCGTCACCACTCAAGGTGATGAGGCCCGACTCCATCACATAAGCCCGATCCGCAATGGCCAATGCGCGGCTGGCGTTTTGCTCCACCAACAGCACCGTCACGCCCTGTGTACGTACCTCACGCACGACGTCAAAAATCTTGTCGACCAAGATCGGGCTTAAGCCCATAGACGGCTCGTCCAGCAGCAAGAGCTTGGGCCGACTCATGAGTGCGCGACCCATTGCCAGCATCTGCTGCTCACCGCCGCTCAGCGTGCCGGCCATCTGACTGCGACGTTCTTTGAGACGTGGGAAAAGCTCGAATACATGCGCCATATCAACGGAAATTCCAGGCTTGTCATCACGGATGTAAGCGCCCATTTGCAAATTTTCCACAATGCTCATGCGCGTGAACACGCCGCGCCCTTCAGGCACCATGGCCAAACCTTGATGCACCAAATCCCAAGCGCCCTGCCCTTTGATGCTGCGACCCAGGTAGGTGATGTCGCCCGCGCAGGGCAGCAGCCCGGTGATGGCCTTCATGGTGCTGGTTTTGCCCGCCCCGTTGGAGCCAATCAGGCAGACCAACTCGCCGGAATGAACCTCCAGATCGACGCCCTTGACGGCCTGTATGCCGCCGTAGGCGACTTGCAGGCCGGCGACTTGAAGCAGGGGTATGTTGCTCATGCGAGTTGCCCCGTTGGTTTGACCGTGCTGGCCGCAGCGCCAACCCCCAAATAAGCCTCAATCACCTTCGGGTTCGATTGCACCTCGGCAGGTGTGCCCTGCGCAATCACCTGCCCGTAGTCCAGCACGGTCACGCGATCACACAGGCCCATGACGAGTTGCACGTCGTGCTCGATGAGCAACACCGTGCGGCCATCGCGGCGGATCTGGTCGATCAAGCCCCGCAGTTGCACTTTTTCGGTGGCGTTCATACCGGCAGCGGGTTCGTCCAGTGCCAGCAATTGCGGGTCGGTGGCCAGGGCACGCGCAATCTCCAGGCGGCGTTGGTCGCCGTAGCTCAGGGTGCGGGCTTTGTAATCGGCCAGCGCAGGGATGCCCACGTAGGCCAGCAACTCATGCGCGCGCTGAGCAATCGCAGCTTCTTCCGCCTTGAAACTGGACGTGCGAAAAATCGCACCCCACAAGCCAGAGTGGCTGCGGCAATGACGCCCCACCATCACGTTCTCCAGCGCCGTCATGTCCGCAAACAAACGGATGTTTTGAAAGGTGCGCGCAATGCCGATGCGGGCCACCTCATGCACGGCCGTGGGTTGGTAAGGCTGGCCCGCCAAGGTGAACGTGCCGCTGTCGGGTGTGACCAAGCCAGTAATGACGTTGAAGAAGGTAGTCTTGCCCGCACCGTTAGGGCCGATCAGCCCATAGACCTGGCCGCGCTGAATCGTCAGACTCACCTCGCTCAAGGCCTGCAAGCCACCAAAGCGTTTGGATGCGCCGCTGATTTGAAGGAGCACCTGCGTCATCACCGCGCCCCCGTGGCTTGCAAAGACTTGCCATGCTCAGGCGCAGGCCACAGGCCACGCGGGCGCAGCAACATGACGCTGATCATGGCCAGTGCAATCAACAGCTGACGCAGGATGGCCGCGTCCAGCCGCCCACCGGTCATGGCTTGCAAAGGGCCCGCCACGTAGCGCAGCACCTCGGGCAGCGCCGCCAACAGCACCGCGCCCAGCACCACGCCCGGCAGATGACCCAAGCCGCCCAGCACCACCATGGCCACAATCATCACCGACTCCATCAAGCTGAAAGATTCGGGCGAGATAAAGCCCTGAAAGGCCGCAAACATGGCCCCCGACACGCCGCCAAACGTGGCCCCCATGCCAAAGGCCAGCAGCTTGAGGTTACGGGTGTTGATGCCCATGGCCTTGGCGGCGATTTCATCCTCACGAATCGCCATCCAGGCCCGACCCACGCGTGACAACGCCAGCCGGTGCGAGATGACGATGCTGAGCAGCACCAGCGTGAGAAACAGGTAGTAGTACAGCGTGACCGAGGCCAGCTCATAGCCGCCCACATTCAGCTTCTTGCCCAAGTCCAAGCCAAAGAACTTGAGCGAATCAATCTGCCCCAGCCCCTTGGGGCCATTGGTCAAGTTCACGGGCTGATCCAGGTTGTTCAAAAACACGCGGATGATCTCGCCAAAGCCCAAGGTGACGATGGCCAGGTAATCGCCCCGCAAACGCAGCGTAGGCGCACCCAGCAACACGCCGAACGCGCCCGCCACAGCGGCAGCCAGGGGAACGACCAGCCACAGCGGCGTGTGCAGGCCTTGTGGAAACATGGCCGCCAGCCATGCAAAGGTTTCACTCAAATGCGGCGACGATAACAAGCCATACAAATAAGCCCCAATCGCAAAGAAAGCCACGTAGCCCAGATCCAGCAGGCCCGCGTAACCCACCACAATGTTCAAGCCCAAAGCCAGCAGCACATACAGCAGCGCCATGTCGGCAATGCGCACCCATGCGTTGCCAAAGTTTTGCAGCAGCAGAGGCAGGATGAGCAGCGCCACCGCGGCCAGCAGAAAACCGATGAATTTTTGCTTCATGAGCGCTCCGCCACCCTCTCACCCAGCAAGCCCGAAGGCCGCAAAGTGAGCACCACGATCAACACGATGAAGGCAAAGATGTCGGCGTAGTGGCTGCCCAGCACACCGCCCGTCAGGTCACCGATATAGCCCGCGCCAATGGACTCGATCAGACCCAGAAAAATACCGCCCAGAACGGCCCCGCCCAGGTTGCCGATACCGCCAAACACAGCAGCGGTAAAGGCCTTGAGCCCTGGTAAGAAACCCATGCTGTGGTGCACAGTACCATAGTTGGCCGCCCACATCACGCCCGCCAATGCGGCCAGCACCGCGCCAATGATGAAGGTGGCCGAGATCACGCGGTCAGGCCGCACGCCCATCAGCGCGGCCACTTGCGGATTCTCGGCCGTAGCACGCATGGCACGACCCAAGCGCGTGGCGTTGACCAGCCACATGAGCAGGGCCAGCGCCACCGCAGTGAGCCCCAAAATCAAAATCTGCGTCGGCGTGATCACGGCTCCGCCCACTGGGATCGGGGTGCTGGGCAACAAGGTAGGGTAGGACTTGTAGCTGGGCTTCCAGATGATCATGGCCAGCGTTTGCAGCAAGATAGACATGCCAATAGCGGTGATGAGCGGGGCCAACTTGGGCGCGTTGCGCAGCGGGCGGTAAGCGACTTTCTCAATCACAAAATTAAGCGTGGCCGCCACCACGCAGGCAATCAACAAGGCCAGCAGCAAGATGAGCCAGCCTGGCGCATTCGGCACGGCCTCTTGCATCAGGCCAATGGCCGTCCAGCTCGTGAGCGCTCCCACCATCAGCACCTCCCCATGCGCAAAGTTAATGAGGTTGATGATGCCGTACACCATGGTGTAGCCCAGCGCCACCAGCGCGTAGATGCTACCCAGCACCAGGCCGTTGATGATTTGTTGAAGAAAAATGTCCACGGCTTAAATCTTCACTAACTAGTCAACCGTGATCTTTCCGGCCTTGATCACCGCACGCCAACGCTCGGTGTCTTCCCGCTGCCAGGCCGCCATTTCTTCGGGTGTGTTGCCGACGGGCTCGGCCCCGACTTCAGCGTAACGCTTGGTCATCTCGGGTGTGCGCAGAATCTCGGCTACGGTGGTGGACAGGCGCGCCGCAATGGCAGACGGCGTTTTCGGGGGTGCCACCATGGCGAACCAGGCCACGCCCACCACGCCCGGCACCATCTCATTGAGGGCGGGAATGCCCGGCATAGACGCAATTCGCTTCGCACTGGTCACGGCAAGTATGCGCAGCTTGCCGCTCTTCAGGTGCACGGATGCGGCAGCCACGTTGCCAAACATCAACTGCACATGACCACCCAGCAGATCGGACATGGCCGGGGCATCGCCCTTGTAAGGCACATGCAGCAACTGTGTGCCGGTTTTGAGCTTGAAGAGTTCGGCGGTGAGATGCGCGGTCGAGCCGTTGCCCTGAGAGGCGTAGCTGAGCTTGTTGGGGTTAGCCTTGGCATAGGCAATGAACTCTTCTACCGTCTGCGCGGGCACACTGGGGTGCACCATGAGCGCGTTGGGCACGGCGGCCAGCACAGTGATGGGCACGAACTTGGCGGGATCGTAGTTGAGCTTGGGGTACAGGCTGATGTTGATGGACAGGGGCGGGGGCGGCGCGGCCATCAGGGTGTAGCCATCGGGCTCGGCATTGGCCACATATTCAGCGGCGATATTGCCCGCCGCACCAGCGCGGTTTTCAATGATGACGGGTTGGCCAAGGCGGTGGCTGAGGGGTTCGGCAATCAGGCGCGGCAACAGGTCAGCCGTGCCGCCTGCCGGGTTGGGCACGATGATGCGAATGGGCTTTTGCGGCCAGTTGCTTGGCGTCTGGGCGAACGCTGTGCTGACAGTGCACAAGACGGCCAGCATGAGGGCGGCGTGTTGGCCTAAATTTTTTGTCATGGTCATGCCTTCAGTAGTCAGGTCTGGCGATTACAGCGGAATGACCATCAAGGTCTCGATCACGCGGGAGTCGTAGATGAACTTGCGCTGTTTGAAGCGGGGGCCATCGGCCGTGATGGTCACCACATCCTGGCATTGCCCGGTAGAGTAAATCATCATGTTGCCGTCCATCTCCATCGTGCGCACCACCATGAAGTTGGAGCGCACCAGCAAATCGCCGCTTTCTTCCCCTGTGATCTGCACGCCCGAGAGGATGTGCCGGTAGTGGTGCGGCTCGTAGATGTTGGCGATGCGCATGGACTTGATGCGGTCGCGCAGTTGCGCCGCGCTGTGGCAGTCGATCACCGCCATGGGCAAGTTGCGATCGTGGTTGAAGCGTGAGGTGACGGTGTAGCGGGCGTCTGGCGTCATCAACTCAGCAATGGCTTCAACCCGGTCTTCGTCAATGGCGCGGGCCCATTCACAAACCAGGTTTTCAATGGCGCGAAAGTGTTGCTCGTGGGAGGGGTTCAAATTCATCACAGCCCCATGTCTTGTTTGTAGTTGTGCCAAAAGTTGCGGATGGCACGCTCTGAGAGTTTGCTGGCCCCACCACTGTCCAACTCACGTCCGCCCATTTCGATGAAGGATTCACCGCTCTGCCCATCGCCCATGGCGCGCTGCATCATCTCGCACACCGCAGCGTCTTCTACCGACACCAGCCCGGCAGAGCCCGCCAGGTTGGCCTGCAGCAGTCGCATGCGGGTGGTTTCCTCATCGTCATCGACAAAGCCAAAATACGTCCACACCAAGTCGGCTTGACCAGGCCCCTTGGGCAGCAACTGCCGTGTCGCCAAGCTGTTGGCAATCTGGTGCAACACGAAAGACGGGTAGGTTGTCAAAATCTGGATGCTAACGCCGTCGCCAAACTCGTCGCGCCACTTCAAGATGCTAGGGTCTTCCAACCGCAGCTCGTCATTGGAAGAGCGTAAATCTGCCGCCGTGGCGTTGTAAGCCGCGTCGTTTTTCTCGGTGCCTGCCTTGGTCCAGAAGTACACATGGCGACCGGTCTTGTCCAGCACCATGCCCGACTCTTGCGACTGGCGCGACAAGCCGAACGTGCCGTAAAACGTGTGCAGGATGTTGGCGTGGTAGGAGTCACGCGGGTTCTCGTGATAGGCCTTCCAGTTGGCGTGAATGCGCTGCGTGTCATAGCCCAGCACCTTGAGCGGCTTGTGCAGCACGCGGCGGATGCCTGTGGCCACATCGCCCAGCCACTCTTCCAGTGGTTCCACCTCCGCAGAGAAGCTGGCAAAGACCAGTCCACAGATCGTATCCACGCGCAGCTTTTGCAAGCCGTGCTGGGCCATGTCAAAGTCTTTGGGCAAGCCCCCCTCCCCGCGCAAACCTTTGCTAAAAGCCGCGTGCGTCAGGTCGCCTTTGAGGTTGTAGTTCCACGCGTGATAGACGCAGCTCAACTTCTTGGTGCTGCCAAACGCCTCGCGGCACACCATATTGCCGCGGTGCGCGCAGCGGTTCACCACCGCGTGCAGGCTACCGTCTTCAGCCCGCGTGAGCACGACCGATTGCTCGCCAATGTAAGTTGTTTTGAACGAGCCGGGCGCAGGCACCTCGGCCTCCAGGCCCAGGTAGTTCCAGGTCTTGCCGCGAAAAATTTTGACCTGCTCTTGGGCGTAAATTTCGGGGTCACTGTAGGCCCAGTAGGGCGCACGGGTAAAGCCCTCTGCGGGCCATGTTCGGGTGTTAATCAACTCGGGCTCCTGATGCATTAACGGTGGTAGCCCATTTGGGCATTTCACCGCTCAAAAATTTGGCGAAATCATCCGTACCCAAGAAGGCCGGATCGGCCCCTTGGCTGACCATGCGGTTGCGCACCTCGGGCAAGGCCAGCACTTGCTTGAACGCATCGCTGAGTTTGTCCACCACCATTTTGGGTGTGCCTGCGGGTGCTAAGAAACCGTAAAACCCGACTACTTCAAAGTTTTTCGCCACGCGGGTCTCGGTCACGGTAGGCACGTCAGGTAGAGCCGGATTGCGCTCGCGGCTGGTGACGGCCAAGGCCCGCACCTTGCCCTGTTTGTGGTACTGCGCGGCTTGGGGAATGCTCTCAGCCATGAACTGCACCTGACCTGCCATCAAATCGGTAAAAGCAGGGGCACTGCCACGGTAAGGGATGTGCACCATGTAAAGCCCGGTGGCGCTCTTGAACATTTCAGGCACCAAATGGCTGATACCACCACTGCCGGCCGATCCAAAGTTGACCTTGCCCGGGTTGGCTTTGGCATAAGCCACAAACTCGGGCAGCGTTTGCGCCGGCACGCCGGGGTTGACCAGCAGCGCCAGCGGCTGCATGGCTGTGCGGGCAATCGGCACAAAGTCTTTGAGCGTGTTGTAGGGCAGCTTGCTGTACAGCGCGGGGTTGATCACCATCACGCCGGTGTTGGCCAGCATCAGCGTGTAGCCGTCTGCGGGGGACTTCATCACCTCTTGCGCACCCACAATGCCGCCCGCACCGGCCTTGTAGTCCACCAGCACGGGCTGGCCCAGCACGGTTTGCAGCTTGTCGGTCAGCAGCCGGGCATGCTGATCCAGCGGCCCACCAGCGGGGAACCCGATCACAATTTTCACAGGCCGAGTGGGGAAGCTGGACTGCGCCATCGCGGCCGAGGCCAGCACGACGAGCGGCAGCATGAGCAAAAATTTCAGACGGGTCATGGTGGTTTTATTGAGCTTCATTGCGCGCCCTCAACTGGCGCAGCTTCTCCGCGATTTTGATCTCCAAACCGCGCTCCACGGGTCGGTAGAAACCCGGCTCGGCCATGCCGTCGGGCAGGTAACGTTCTCCGGCGGCAAAGCCGCCCTCTTCATCGTGGGCGTAGCGGTAGCCTTTGCCGTAGTCCAAGTCTTTCATCAACTTGGTGGGCGCGTTGCGCAGATGCATGGGCACGGGGCGCGTGCCGTCTTTTTTAATAAATGCCTTGGCTTCTTTAAAGGCCTTGTACACCGCGTTGGACTTGGGTGCTACCGCCAGGTACACCACGCACTCGGCCAGCGCCAGTTCGCCCTCGGGCGTGCCCAGGCGCTCATACACCTCGGCCGCGTCCAGCGCCATGCGCAGTGCGCGCGGGTCAGCCAGGCCAATGTCTTCACTGGCCATGCGGATCATGCGCCGGGCCATGTATTTGGGGTCGGCCCCGCCGTCCAGCATGCGCAGCAGCCAGTAGAGCGCGGCATCGGGGTCGGAGCCGCGCACCGATTTGTGCAGCGCGCTGATGGTGTCGTAAAACTGCTCGCCACCTTTGTCGTATCGGCGCATGCGCTCGCCCAGCACCTTGAGCAGCCACTCGTCGGTGATCGACGTCTGGCGCTGCTGCGTGGCGGCCACGGTCAGGGTCTCCAGCGTGTTGAGCAGGCGGCGGGCGTCACCATCGGCGTAGGCGATCAAGCGATCAATTGCTATACTTTCTATAGCTGGACACGCAGGTGTTTTTTGGGCTCTCGCCACTATTTCCACTAAATCTTGAGCTGCAAGTGGCTGCAAAACGTACACCGCCGCGCGCGACAGCAAGGCGGAGTTGACCTCGAAGGACGGGTTCTCGGTGGTCGCACCTATGAAGGTGAACAGGCCGCTTTCCACATGCGGCAAAAACGCATCCTGCTGGCTCTTGTTGAAGCGGTGCACCTCGTCCACAAACAACAGCGTGCGCCGGCCACTTTGATCGAGCGTGGCTTGCGCCCGCTCCACCGCCTCGCGAATGTCCTTGACCCCGCCCAGCACCGCGCTGATGGTGATGAACTGCGCGTCAAACGCATCCGCCATCAGCCGCGCAATCGTCGTCTTGCCCGTGCCCGGCGGCCCCCAAAAAATACAACTGTGCGGCTGCCCCGACTCAAACGCCAGCCGCAACGCCATGCCCTCGCCCAGCAAATGCTGCTGGCCGACGACCTCGGCCAGCGACTGGGGGCGCAGGCGTTCGGCTAGGGGTGGGTGGGTGAGTGGGTGGGTCACGCTGGGGATGAAGGCTGTGAGGGCGTCAGTGTAAGACAGGCTGCCGTTGGACCATTGTGAATGCCAAGCCGTGCTTTGTCGTACGGCTTGGGTGTATAACCGAGTCCCTCCGATAACACCAACGACTTTCAGGCGCCGATGCGCGCCACAACCTCAAGGAAACATCAGACATGGGCGCGCAGTGGAAAGCAAAAGGCAAGGAATTGGCGGCCAACGCCAGGGGCAAACTGTTTGGCCGCTTGGCCAAGGACATCATGGTGGCGGCGCGCGGCGGGGCCGACCCGGCGGCCAACTCACGCCTGCGTTTGATACTGGAGCAGGCACGCAAGGTGTCCATGCCCAAAGAAACGCTGGAGCGGGCCATCAAAAAAGGCGCAGGCCTGACCGGTGAAGTGATCAACTTTGAGCGCGTGATTTACGAGGGCTTTGCCCCGCACCAAGTGGCGGTGATGGTGGAGTGCCTGACCGACAACGTGAACCGCACCGCGCCTGAGATGCGTGTGCTGTTTCGCAAGGGGCAGTTGGGTACGTCCGGCTCAGTCTCTTGGGATTTTGACCACGTGGGCATGATTGAGGCGGAACCTGCTGTCAAAGGCGCGGACGCGGAAATGGCAGCGATTGAAGCCGGTGCGCAGGACTTGGAGCCGGGCGAAGAGGAAGGCACCACGCTGTTTCTGACCGACCCGACCGATCTGGACTTGGTGAGCCGCGCACTACCCGCCCAGGGCTTTACCGTCTTGTCGGCCAAGCTGGGCTACAAATCCAAAAACCCCGTGGACCCAGCTAATTTAAGTCCCGAGCATTTGGCAGAAGTGGAAGCCTTTTTGGCGGCCATTGATGAGAACGACGATGTGCAGAATGTGTTTGTGGGCTTGGCGGGGTGAGGCGGTGAGGGAATGGGGCCGCCGATAGGTTATCGTATGCCCCATACCCATTAAAGGACGCCAGTGGCAAAACCCAACTATCAGTACGAGAAACGCCAGCGCGAGCTGGAGAAAAAGAAAAAGAAGGCTGAGAAGGCTTCGAAGAAAGAGCCCCATTCCGAGTTCGCGCCGCCTCAAGAGTCCATTGCTGACCCTGAGCCCGAAGTCCCAGCGGGCGAATTGCCCGCTTCAGCCTAACTCACTGCCGGATCACATCCGCCCCCTTGGGCGGTTTGAAGGTGAAGGTGTCAGCAGACAGGGCGGGGTTCACCTCTACCTTGCTGAAGCTCAGCACGGAGCGCTGACCAAAGTTGTCGATGATCTCCAAGGCCGCTAGCTCTCTTGAGTTGGCGGCTTTTTCGCTCTGGCGAAAGCCGACACGCACCGCTTGCAACTGACCGTCTTTGGCTTTGGGGCTGGCCAGCACCCATTGAAATCCGTCCTGATCAGGCGCGGCGCTCAGGGTGAAATCAGCCTGCAGGGCGGGCAGATCGGGCGCAGAGGCGATCAAGGCCGCAGGGGTGGTGCCCAAGGCGTTAGCTTGTTTGCGGGCGGTGACTTGGTTCAAATCCACGTCATACAGCCACAGGGTCTGGCCGTCGGCCACGATGCTTTGCTCAAACGGTTTTTTATAGACAAACTTGAAACGGCCCGGGCGGGCGAACTCGAAGGTGCCGCTGGATGTTTTGCTGCGCGCGCTTTGACCTTCACGTGCGGGCGCGGTCACCACCTGGGTGAACTCGGCGCGACCGCTGCTGACGGTTTTGATGAAGATTTCAAGACTGTTTAGGCCATTAGCCCAGGCAGAACTTGCGTAAGTAGCTAGCAAAACAATAGCAATTCCAAGTTTCAAAATAATCACTCCGCCCGCTCGGGCACCAAAATGTTGCGCTGGCCGCTGCCGCTCATGGCACTGACCAGTCCAGCTTTTTCCATGTCTTCCACCAGCCGTGCGGCGCGGTTGTAGCCGATCTTGAGGTGGCGCTGCACCAGCGAGATGCTGGCCCGGCGGTTCTTCAACACCACTTCAACGGCTTGGTCGTACATGGGGTCTTTTTCACCGCTGGCATCGGCCTCACCGCCGGGGCCATCTTCACCATCCACCGTGCCGCCTTCAAGCACGCCGTCGATGTAGTCGGGCTCACCCTGACTCTTGAGATAACTCACAACGCGGTGCACCTCTTCATCGCTGACAAAGGCACCGTGTACGCGGATGGGCAGGCCAGTGCCGCTGGCCATGTAGAGCATGTCGCCCATACCCAGCAAGGCCTCGGCACCCATTTGGTCGAGGATGGTGCGGCTGTCGATCTTGCTGCTGACCTGGAAGGAGATGCGTGTGGGGATATTGGCCTTGATGAGGCCGGTGATCACATCCACACTGGGGCGCTGGGTAGCCAAAATCAGGTGAATGCCAGCGGCGCGGGCCTTTTGTGCCAGACGGGCAATCAGCTCCTCAATCTTCTTGCCCACCACCATCATCAGGTCGGCCAGCTCGTCGATGACCACCACGATGTGCGGCAGGCGCTGCAACGGCTCCGGGCTGTCGGGGGTGAGGCTGAACGGGTTGTAGATAAATTCTTCACGCGCCTTGGCCTCGTCAATCTTGACGTTGTAACCCGCCAAGTTGCGCACGCCGAGCTTGCTCAGCAGCTTGTAGCGGCGCTCCATCTCAGCAACGCACCAGTTCAGGCCATGCGCGGCTTGGCGCATGTCGGTCACCACCGGGGCGAGCAGGTGCGGAATGCCCTCATAGACCGACATCTCCAGCATCTTGGGGTCGATCATGAGCAGGCGCACATCGCGCGCCTCGGCCTTGTAAAGCAGGCTCAAAATCATGGCGTTGATACCCACCGATTTGCCCGAGCCGGTGGTACCCGCCACCAGCACATGGGGCATCTTGGCCAAATCGACCACGATGGGGTTGCCGATGATGTCTTTGCCCAGGCCCATGGTGAGCATGGACTTGGCTTCGTTGTACACCTGTGAGCCCAAAATTTCGGACAATTTGATGGACTGTCGCTTGGCGTTGGGCAGCTCCAGCGCCATGTAGTTTTTACCAGGAATGGTTTCCACCACGCGGATGGACACCAGACTCAGCGAGCGCGCCAAGTCTTTGGCCAGACCCACAATCTGCGAGCCTTTCACGCCGGTGGCGGGCTCGATCTCATAGCGCGTGATGACCGGGCCTGGCTGGGCCAGTACCACGCGCACTTCGACGCCGAAATCTTTGAGCTTTTTCTCGATCATGCGGCTGGTCATCTCCAGCGTCTCGGGGGCCACGCTTTCCTGCCGCGTCTGCGCGCCGTCCAGCAAATCGACCTGGGGCAGTTTCGAATCGGGCAGCTCGCTGAACAGGGGTTTTTGGCGCTCCTTGGCCACACGTGCGCTCTGCGGAATATCGGCCAGAACGGGCTCGATCAGCACAGGCAACGGGTGGTGGTCAATGATCTCTTCACGCTCCTCCATCACCAGGTCTTCGCGTTCGCGCGCAGCCTGTTGACCCAAGACGAGATCCTCGGCGATTTCGCGTTGAGAGCGGCGTGACTCGATGAAATTGTCCAGCCAGGCACCAATGTGCTCAGCCACCTGTCCCCAGGAAAAACGAAACACCATGGAGCTGCCCACCACCCCCAAACCAATAGCCACCAAGGCCGAGCCGGTAAAGCCCAGCCAACGCACGCTCATGGGGCCCAGCCAATAGCCCAGGATGCCGCCGCCCTGCCCCGGCAGGCGTGCCTCCAAGCTGTAAAAGCGGGACCATTCGATGATGGCGCTAGCCCCCACCAGCAGGGCCAAGCCGACCCAAAATCCCCAGCGACTCCCTGAGAAACGGGTAAGCCGTGAGTGGGGGTGTTCATGTTCGCTGGTGGATTCAGATTCATGGCCACGCAACCAGCGGGCCAAGGTGGTCAACCATGCGCGCACGGCAGCGGCAAAACACCACCAGATCGACAAGCCGAGCAGGTAGTAACTCGCATCAGCCAACCACGCACCCAGACGCCCACCCCGGTTGTGGGTTATTCCACTTTCGCCGGAGGTCGACCAGGCGGCGTCCTGCAATGAATAGCTGATCATGGCGATCAACCAGAATGCCAACCCGATCAACCCGACGATCAGCACCAGCTCATTGGCAAATCGACTCCAGCCTGGTCGGCTGGGTTTGTCGTCTGATCGTCCTGGGTGATTCAGGGTGTTGAGTGAATACGTCATGAAAGGGAATGGGTCTGTCAAATTTCAAGGCTAATCGGAGTTCTTGGCCTTATTCGCATGCCGCCACCCTCAAGCGGCTCGACAAAGCCTTGCTCCTCGAAATCTTTCATCACCCGGCTGACCATTTCACGCGATGCCCCAACCATCTTGGCAAGATCTTGGCGTGAAATTCTGTCCCGGATGATCATGTCTTTGTTAGGACTCGCCTTGGCCGTTTTCAACAAAATATCGGCCACCCGGTCATAGACACTCATGAGCGCCAAGGAGCCGATCTTGTCGTCGGCACTGCGCAGTCGCTGCACCAAGCCCAACATAACGGCAAAAGCCATGCTTGTGCTATCGCTCAGGCTGCGCATAAAGTCCGCGCGCCCCAACTCCAAAACGTCGGTTTGGATTTCAGCTTCTACGCTGGCAGAGTGAGCTTCGTTGTCAATCAGACTCATCTCACCGATATAGTCTCCGGTCTGCAGCGTGGCCAAAATAACCTCCCGCTCTTTGGCGTCCGTCATCAACACGCGGGCGCGTCCCGCCAAGATGATGCAAAGAGCATCTGACTTGTGATTTTGCTCAACAATACGCTCACCTTTTTTGAAGCGTCGCTTCACCACTACGCTTGATAAAAACTCGGCCTGTGCATCGGATAGCTGAGAAAACATGGGGACTCGGCGGATGAGATCCAGAGAGGTCAGCATTGACATATTGTTGTCTTCCTGCGCTTGCGTTGATCAGTTCATACAATTGAGGTTCAGCGAACCGTCTCAAACTGTACACGGCGATGCAGATTTTTTCACTATAAGGTTTCAGAATGTCATCTTCTACACATTCCAAAGTGCTGATTCTAGGCTCAGGCCCTGCGGGCTATTCAGCGGCAGTCTATGCAGCCCGTGCCAACCTCAAGCCCCGGCTCATAACGGGCATTGCCCAAGGTGGTCAGCTCATGACCACCACCGACGTGGACAACTGGCCCGCCGATGTGGACGGCGTCCAGGGCCCGGAGCTGATGCAGCGCTTCCAAGCCCATGCTGAGCGCTTCAAAACCGAGATCGTGTTTGACCACATCCACACGGTGAATTTGAGCCAACGCCCCTTCACCCTCACTGGCGACAGCGGCACCTACACCTGTGACTCGCTCATCATCGCCACCGGGGCTTCGGCCAAATATCTGGGTTTGCCTTCCGAAACCGCCTTCATGGGCAAAGGCGTCTCCGGCTGCGCGACCTGTGATGGATTTTTCTACCGCGACCAAGTGTGCTGCGTCGTGGGTGGCGGCAACACGGCAGTTGAAGAGGCCCTGTACCTCTCCAACATTGCCAGCAAGGTGTACTTGGTGCACCGTCGCGACAAGTTCAAGGCAGAGCCAATTTTGGTGGACAAGCTCATGGATAAGGTGGCCGCAGGCAAGATCGTTCTTAAAACCTTTCAGACCCTCGATGAGGTGCTGGGTGACACCACCGGCGTCACAGGCATCCGACTCAAAAGCACCCAAGACGGCAGCACTGAGGACGTGGCGCTTACTGGCTGCTTCATCGCCATCGGCCACGCCCCCAATACCGAAATTTTCCAAGGCCAATTGGAGTTAGAAAACAGCTACATCGTGACCCGGGGCGGCCTCAAAGGCTTCGCCACCCAGACCAGCGTGCCGGGCGTGTTTGCGGCGGGTGATGTGCAAGACCATGTGTACCGCCAAGCCATCACCAGCGCGGGCACGGGCTGCATGGCAGCCCTTGACGCCCAGCGGTTTCTGGAGCAGCTATAATCTAAGGCTTTGCTTGGTTCAGCTACTTCTATTATGGGCGTGACTACTAGCAAATCGGGTTACCGCCACCCGCATCTGGCGAGGTCAAGCTGGCGCAAGCTGGCTGTTCTAAGTATCGGAGTGTCCTAATGGCACGCGTATGTGAAGTCACGGGCAAAGGCCCCATGGTCGGGAACAATGTTTCCCACGCCAACAACAAAACCAAGCGCCGGTTCTTGCCGAACCTGCAATACCGCCGTTTCTGGGTCGAGACCGAGAACCGTTGGATTCGTTTGCGAATCTCCAATGCAGGTCTGCGTTTGATCGACAAAAACGGTATTGATTCTGTGCTCGCCGATCTGCGTGCACGTGGCCAAGCCTGAAACCATTAAGAGGAATTAATCATGGCAACCAAAGGCGGACGCGAAAAAATCAAGCTGGAATCTACGGCGGGTACTGGTCACTTCTACACCACCAGCAAAAACAAAAAAACCATGCCCGAGAAAATGCTGATCATGAAGTTTGATCCCAAAGCTCGCAAGCACGTGGAATACAAAGAGATCAAACTGAAGTAATTCGGTTTATTTCTCCCATAAAAAACCCGCTTTGTGCGGGTTTTTTATTACCTATTTTTTACTGCGGTCTAACTGGCGAGCGGCTCCGCATTTTGCTTACAAAAAATCCCGCACTCGGCGGGATTTTTTCCAGAGATCCAAAACCCCTCAGAGGCAAATCAGACTCGCGCGGCCCTAAGCTTCAAGGAGAAGTCCCGCAGAGCAGCAATACCGCTTTCTTCCGCACGGTGACACCATGCCTGCAAGTCGGCTAACAATTGTTCACGGGAGTGCGAAGTGTTGAGCCAAAGTTGACGCAGCTCTTCGCGCATGGTCACCAACTTATCCAGCGTAGGGGAGGCAGCACGGGCTTGGGCCAAGTGTGGAACTGCTGTAGCAGGCACTTTGTCCGCATCACGGTGCAGCCAGCGATTGGCCGCCTTGATCACGGCGGCATCTGCGCTGTGTGCAAGCACCTCCAACTCATGTTTGAGTGCGTTTTGAACACCGTGGGCATAACCCGCCATGATTTCATAGCGATTGGCAATCAACGCTTCGAGTGTTTTTTCATCAGCCACGGGCTTGATGTCACCGTAAGCTAGCTTGGGCGGTGTCTTTTTGACCTTGGCCAAGCCCACAGCCTGCATGATGGTGATGTACATCCAGCCGATGTCAAACTCGTAGGGCTTGACTGACAGCTTTGCCGACGTGGGATAGGTGTGATGATTGTTGTGCAACTCTTCACCAGCAATGATGATGCCCCAAGGTGAAATGTTAGTGCTGGCATCAGGCGCCTCGAAATTGCGGTATCCCCAGAAGTGGGCCGCCCCATTGACGATGCCAGCAGCGAAAACCGGCGTCCAAGCCATCTGGACTGCCCACACGGCCAAACCAGCGGCGCCAAAAAGTGTCAGATCAATGATCATCATCAACCCCACACCTTGCCAAGAAAAACGGGTGTAGAGGTTACGTTCCAGCCAGTCGTCAGGCGTACCATGACCAAACCGGGCCATGGTTTCCTTGTTTTTCGACTCTGCACGGTACAGCTCGGCTCCTTGCGTGAGCACCATCTTAATGCCATAGACATGCGGGCTGTGCGGATCCTCAGCGCCCTCGCACTTGGCGTGGTGCTTGCGGTGAATGGCAGCCCACTCTTTGGTGACCTGGCCTGTCGTGAGCCACAGCCACAGACGGAAAAAATGCGACGCAATCGGGTGCAGATCCAGCGCACGGTGTGCTTGGTGACGGTGCAAGAAGACGGTCACGCTGATCATGGTCACGTGCGTCAGCGCCAACGTGATCAGGATGATCTGCCAAGCGGCCAAATCCCACACACCATGAGCCAGCCAGTCAATGGCAGCATTGAGCACAGTCCAGTCAGGTAACAACATACTTAGTGACCTTCACAACGAATTTAATAAGAGTAAGGGCGGCTACTGCCACCCCGCTTGAACGAATTTTAAGGGTTCCGGCCTGTTTTGACCATCACTTCTTAAAAGCCCTTGCCATATCTCAACTATATGGCGCTAAAAAACATTAACTCAAGTCAAAACCTCAAATTTTTTGCCAAACTGCTGCAAAAAACCCATCCGTCTGATGCTGGTGTGGCCACAGGCGCAGGTATTTCTGCCCATTCTCCCCGCCGCTGCACAGCTGATCCGCATCCGCGACCTTCAAGCCTGCCAGAATTTCGCCCGCATCTAAAACCTTGAAATCTGGGTTGGCTTCTGCAAAAGCCTGGGCAATCGCCTCGTTCTCCTGCGGCAAGATGCTGCACGTTGCGTACACCAAGCGCCCACCCGACTTGAGCAGCCGGGCTGCGCTTTGCAAAATGGCTGCTTGCTTAACCGCCATTTCCTCCACGCCCTGCATGTTCTGACGCCACTTCAGATCAGGATTACGCCGTAAAGTTCCCAATCCCGTACAAGGCGCGTCCACCAGCACCCGGTCAATCTTGCCCGCCAGGCGCTTGACGCGATCATCACGCTCATGCGCAATGGCCGCCGGGTGAACGTTGGACAGGCCGCTGCGCGCCAGCCGGGGCTTGAGCGCATCCAAGCGATGGGCTGAGGTGTCAAACGCATACAGCCGCCCGGTGCTGCGCATGGCCGCGCCAATGGCCAAGGTCTTGCCACCGGCACCGGCGCAAAAGTCCACCACCATCTCGCCGCGTTTGGCATCCAGGAGCATGGCCAGCAGTTGCGAGCCTTCGTCTTGCACTTCAATCGCACCCCGGGTGAAAACATCCATCTTGTTCAAGGCAGGTTTGTCTTGCAGCCGCAGGCCCCAGGGCGAAAACGGTGTAGGCGTGGATTTGATGCCCGCCTTGTTCAGCTCTTTTTGCACATCGGCACGCTTGTCGTTCAGTGCGTTGACACGCAGATCAAGCCCAGCGTTCTGGTTCAGGCTGTTCGCCAGCGGCCAGAAGTCAGCGCCCAACTGATCTTTGAGCGGCTGCACCAGCCACTCGGGCAGGTTATGGCGATGCCGCTCCATCAGGTCGTCTGCCTTGACCTGGTCGCATTGCGCGAGCCAGTTTTTTTCTTGATCGGTCAGGGCGCTCATCAAAAAATCGCGTGGGCCATAGAAGCCCAAAATAGCCAAGCGTCGCTCTTTTGGGCCGCTGCCCGAGGGGGCGAAGTGGTCAAAAAGCAATTTTTTGCGCAGCACGGCATACACCGTCTCAGCCAAAGTGGCGCGCTCGCGCGGCCCCAGGCCACGGTTGTCGCGAAAGAAGCGCGAGACGATGGCGTCCGCAGGGTGGTCGAATTTGAGGGTGAGTCTGACGAGTTCAGCGCAGGCGTCGAGGAGGGCTTTAGGATGCATAGCCTACGATTGTCCCATGAGCAACGAAAAACTCCCACCCCTGATCGAAACCCGCCCCGGGATTTACCGCCACTACAAGAACCTGATGTACGAGGTGCTGGGCACGGTGCGCCACAGCGAAACGCTGGAGCCCATGACCCTGTACCGAGCGCTCTATGGTGAGCGCGGCCTATGGGTGCGCCCCGCCGCCATGTTCATGGAGGACGTGGTGATTGATGGCGTCCAGCAGCCACGCTTTACCTTTATTTCAGAAACCCAGCAGACTTAAACCCATGACCCTACGCCCCCTCTCCCCCATTGAAGTCCGCGTGCTGGGCACCCTGATGGAAAAAGCCCGCACCGTGCCCGACAGCTACCCCCTGTCGCTCAACAACCTGATGTTGGGCTGCAACCAGAAGACCAGCCGGGAACCTGTGATGTTTGCCACAGAAGCGCAGGCTCAAGAGGCGCTGGACGCGCTGCGCAATCTGCAATTGGTCCGCGAGTCCAGCGGCAGCCGTGTCACCCGGTTTGAGCACAACCTGCAGCGCGGCCTCAGCGTGCCCGAGCAGTCGGCCGTGTTGCTGGGTTTGTTGATGCTGCGCGGCCCCCAAACGGCGGCAGAGCTACGCCTGAATAGCGAGCGCTGGTACCGGTTTGCGGATGTCTCTTCGGTCGAAGGATTTTTGGAAGAATTGCGGGATCGCTCTGAGGAAAAAGGTGGTGCCTTGACCGTGCTGCTGCCCCGCGCACCTGGCGCGCGTGAACCGCGCTGGGCGCACTTGCTGTGCGGTCCAGTCGAAGTGAGCTTCGATATCGAGCCGGGTTCGGCCAGCGTTGCGGGCGTCATCACGCCAGGCGATCTGCGGACGCGGGTAGAACAACTGGAAAACGAAGTGGCTGACTTGCGCCAGACGGTTCAGCAACTTTGCAAAGAACTTGGCATACCGATCACCGCACCCGTTTCACATACAAACTGGCTGCAGACCAATAAATAAATGCGTAAGCAGCTATTCATTTTGTAGCAACTCTGCAATCGTCTTGGGGTAAATCAAGTGCTCCTGACTCAGCACCCGCACCGCCAGCGTGTGCTCATCATCCCCCGGCAACACCGGCACCACGGCTTGCGCCAGGATGGGGCCGTGGTCGAGTTCGGCTGTGACTTGGTGCACGGTAGCACCGGCAAACTTGCAGCCCGCATCCAAGGCTCGTTGATGGGTGTGCAGGCCCGGGAAGGCGGGCAAAAGCGAAGGGTGAATGTTGAGCAAACGCCCCGCATAGTGCTGCACAAACGCAGGCGTGAGGATGCGCATGAAGCCAGCCAACACCACCAGAGCGGGTTGCCCTGCGGGGTCTTGCTGGTCAATGGCGGCCATCAGCGCTTCATCAAACGTCGCGCGCGAGTCATAAGCTTTGTGATCCAAAACTTCGGTAACAATGCCTTGCGCCTTGGCAAACACCAAGCCTTTGGCATCAGCCTGGTTGCTGATGACCGCAGCAATGCGTGCGCCATAGCGGGTGTGCCAGGCCTCGCGCTCGGCGGCCTTGACAATGGCGGCCATGTTGGAGCCGCCGCCTGAGATCAAAATGACAATGTTTTTCATGCTTTAGCAGCGATTATCGCGTTTGTGTTCCTTTACATAGAAAGCTCGCAATGGATTTGGCATTCACAACCGAAGAGCAGCAGTTCCGCGACGACATCCGCACCTGGGTGCACGCCAATCTACCGCCCGACATCTCGCACAAAGTGCACAACGCCCTGCACCTGACGCGTGAAGACCAACAGCGCTGGGCCAAGATTTTGGGCCGCAAAGGCTGGCTGGGCCACGGCTGGCCCAAGCAGTTTGGCGGCCCCGGTTGGACGGCCGTGCAAAAGCATTTGTTTGAAGAGGAATGCGCGCGGGCCGGTGCCCCGCGCGTCGTGCCTTTTGGGCCCGTGATGGTGGCCCCGGTCATCATGGCCTTTGGCAACCCTGAGCAGCAGCAGCGCTTTTTACCCGGCATCGCCAGCGGCGACGTGTGGTGGAGTCAGGGCTATAGCGAGCCGGGCTCGGGCTCTGATTTAGCCAGCGTCAAAACACGCGCCGAACGCCAGGGCGATACCTATGTCGTCAACGGTCAAAAAACCTGGACGACGTTGGGTCAGTACGGCGAGTGGATCTTCTGCTTGGTGCGCACCAGTACGGAGGGCAAACCGCAGACCGGCATCAGCTTCCTGCTGATCGACATGACCTCGCCCGGCGTGACGGTGCGCCCCATTCGCATGTTGGATGGCTCGGTTGAAGTCAACGAAGTCTTTTTCGACAACGTGGTCGTGCCCGCCAACAACCTGATTGGCGAAGAAAACAAGGGCTGGACTTACGCCAAGCACCTGCTCTCGCACGAACGCACCAACATTGCCGACGTGAACCGCGCCAAGCGTGAGCTGGAGCGCCTCAAACGCATCGCCCAAGCCGAGGGCGTTTATGACCCGGCCACCGGGGGTGCGACCGCCCTGCGCTTTCGCGACGAGATTGCCAAACTTGAAGTGGACGTGGTCGCACTGGAGATGCTGGTGCTGCGCGTTCTCAGTGCGGAGAAGTCAGGCAAGAACTCGCTCGACATTGCAGGCCTGCTCAAAATTCGCGGCAGTGAAATCCAGCAACGCTACAGCGAACTCATGATGCTGGCCGCTGGCCCCAATGCCCTGCCGCTGATCCGTGAGGCCATGGAAGCAGGCTGGCAGGGCGACGCTGCCACCAGCGCCCACGCGCCACTGGCATCTGGCTACTTCAACATGCGCAAGACCACGATTTATGGTGGCAGCAATGAGGTGCAACGCAACATCGTGTCTCA